>JAKATJ010000032.1:12815-17227 GCA_021828005.1 Actinomycetes bacterium
CAGAGGCGCTCGCCGCGTTCGGGCTGCTCGCCCGGACCGAGGGGATCCTCCCGGCGCTCGAGCCTGCGCACGCGCTCGCGTGGGTCGTCCGGGAAGCCGGCCGGGCGGTCCCGGGGGGCTCGACGGTCCTCGTGACGCTGTCGGGGCGCGGGGACAAGGACGTCGCCCAGGTCCGCGAGCTGCTCGCGGCGGGCCGCGACGACCGGTGATCCCCCTCGAGCCCTGGCTGCGCGCCCGGCGCGACGAAGGTCGGAAGCTCCTCGTCCCCTACCTCATGGGCGGGATGTCCGAGGACTGGGTCGAGTCGCTGCAGGCGGTGGTGGCGGCCGGCGCCGACGCGGTCGAGGTGGGGATCCCCTTCTCCGACCCGTTGATGGACGGACCGGTCATCCAACGGGCAGGTGTCCACGCGCTCGACCGGGGCGCGACCCCCGCGCGGGTCATCGACGACGTCGCGTCGGCGGAGCTCGCGGTCCCGGTCGCGGCGATGACCTACTACAACATCGTCTTTCGGATGGGCCATCGGCGCATGGCCCGGTCGCTGCGGGCCGCCGGCATCGGCGCCGCGATCGTGCCCGACCTGCCCTTGGAAGAGCTCGATCCGTGGGCGGCCGAGGCCGACGCAGCGGAGGTCGCCACGGTCCTGCTCGTCGCACCTTCCACGCCGCTGTCACGGGTCGCGAGGATCTGCGCGCGCTCGCGGGGCTTCGTCTACGCCGTGGCCCGGATGGGCGTGACGGGGGAACGAGAGTCGCTCGGGAGCGACAGCGCCGACGTCGTGCGCAGGATCCGCCAGGTGACCGACGGGCCGGTGTGCGTCGGGGTGGGCGTGTCGACGCCGGCGCAGGCCCGGGCGGCGTGCGCGGTGGCCGACGGCGTCGTCGTCGGCTCCGCCCTGGTGCGCCGGCTGCTCGAGGGAGGCGGGCCCGACGCCGCGGCCGAGCTCGTGGGCCAGCTCCGGGCTGCGCTCGACGAGATCTGAGCGCCGCCGGGGGGCGGCCGGGGCACCCCCGCCGAGAGGTGGCCGGGGCGCCCCGCCACCGGGCGCGGTCAGGACGGCGCGGACGCCCGCGCGTGGGCGACCGCAATCGCGAAGTAGTCCTCGGTCGTCCGGAGCTCGAACCCGGCGGACGTGTAGAGCCCGAGCGCGTGGTCGTTGTCCGTCTCGACTTCGAGGGTCAGCCGTCGAGCACCTCGGCGGCGCGCCTCGAGGCAGGTCTCGTACAGGACCGCCCGCCCGATGCCCTGCCCGCGCGCGTCTGGACGGACCGCGAGGCCGTAGATGCCGGCCGGATCGCCGCCGAGATCGAGGCGCACGGTGCCGACGGCGTCGCCGTCCCGCTCCGCGACGAACGCGAGGTCCGAGGGTCCCGCTTGGCCGGCGTAGGCCGCACCCTCGCCGAACCCGGCTTCGAGGATCGACACGATCATCCGCCGGTCCTCCTCGTCATCCCGCGCGAGCCGGATGCGGAGCGCCGCGGTGGAGGGACGGACCGCAGGCGGCCCCGCCGGCTCGCCGACGAGCTCCAGGTGATGCTCGGAATGGTCGAGCATCGCCCCCTTTGCGAGCGCGAAGCGACGGCCGGTCTCGGTCGCGGTCGGGGTGACGAGCAAGACCCTCACCCGCCCGCGCCCCGCGACGAGCTCGAGGGCACGGGCGAGCAGGGCAGAGCCGATGCCCCGTCGCCGCCAGGCCGGGTCGACCGCGCCGGCGAGCTCCGGTTCGCTGCCGAACTGGTGGAGCCCGCAGTAGCCGACGAGCGTGCCGCCGCCCCACGCGAGGAGGTCGTTCACCTCCCTTGCGGGACGCTCCCTGATCACGCCCCACTCCAGCTTCAGGCGCCCCCCGTCGTGCGCGGTCACCCGGCGATCGAGGTCGGCAATGGCGTCGAGCTGGGCGCCGGTGAGCCCGGGTGCGTCGTCGACGACGGGGGCCTGCATGCTGCCTGTCGGGGCTATTCGGTCGGTGGGAGGATCACCAGGCAGCCGTTGTGGCCGCCGAACCCGAAGGAGTTCGACAGCACAGGGCCGGGCTCCCAGGGACGGGCCTCGCCACGGACGACGTCCAGGTGGATCTCGGCGTCGAGCTCCTCGCAGCCGTAGGTCGGCGGGATCACCCTGCGGTCGATCGCCAGGATCGAGGCGACCGCCTCGATCGCGCCGGCGGCGCCGAGGCCGTGACCCGTCACGCCCTTGGTCGAGGTGACGGGCGGGCCGGGCTCGCCGAAGACCTTGTTGATCGCGCGGGCTTCGGTGAGGTCGTTGAGCGGCGTCGACGTGCCGTGCGCGTTGATGTGGGCGATGTCGGCGGCCGAGAGCTGCGCGTCGCCGAGCGCCTGCTCCATGCAGGCGACCGCGCCCTGCCCGTCGGGGGCCGGCTGGGTGATGTGGTGGGCGTCCGCGGTCGACGCCGACCCGGCGATCTCGGCGTAGATGCGAGCGCCCCGTGCGACCGCGTGGTCCCATGCTTCGAGCACCAGCGCGGCCGCGCCCTCCGAGATGACGAACCCGTCCCGCCGCACGTCGAAGGGCCGCGACACCCCGCTCGTCGACAGCGCAGTCATGTTCGCGAATGCGGCGACGGCGACGGGGTGCATCGACGCCTCGGCGCCGCCGCCGACGACCACGTCGCAGCGCCCGCTCGCCACGAGCCGCGCCGCGTTGGCGATCCCGTGGGTGCCCGCGGCGCACGCGGTGACCACGGTCTCGGAGGGGCCGTGCCAGCCGTTGCGCATCGAGACGTGCGCGGCGCCGGCGTTGGCCATCATCATCGGGACGAGGAACGGGGAGACCCGGCGCGCGCCGCGCTCGTTGTAGACGGTGACCTGGTTGGCGAGGGTGTCGAACCCGCCGACGCCGGTGCCGAACAGGACGCCCGCCCGAGCGGGGTCGACCCCGAGCTCGCCGGCGTCCTCGATCGCCATCTGCGCTGCCGCCACCGTGAACGCCGCGAACGGGTCCACGCGGCGGGCTTCCTTCGAGTCGAAGTAGGCGGAGGGGTCGAAGTCGGGCACGCGGCGCTCGCCCGAGATGGACGGGCGGACGAGTCCTTCCCAGAGCGCCTCGACGCCCAGTCCGCAGCAGGTGACCGCGCCGATCCCGGTGACGGCCACGCGCCGCCCGCGGACCGGGCCGTCGGGTCCGACCCCGAGCAGCATCAGAGCTTGGAGCTGATCAGCTCGAAGGCCTGCCCTGCGGTCTCGATGTCTTCGAGCTCGCTCTCCTCCACGGAGACGTCGAACGCCTCCTCCAGGGCCATCACCAGCTCGACGAGGTCGAGGCTGTCGGCGTCGAGGTCCTCGGCGAACCGGGCGTCCATCGTCACCTTCTCGGCGGGCACCTGGAGGACCTCCACGGCGCACTCACGGAACTTCTCGAACGCTGCCTCGTTGTCCACGTCCTCGTCCTTCTCCTCTTCGGGCCTCTCGGAGGCCTCTCTCTCGGGCGCCGTCGGGTCCTCCGGCCATGCGCCGACCCTCGGCCCTCGTCGGGGTCGTCGGGTCCCGCCAGCGGCCCGCCAGCGGCCCATGCCCTGGCGGCCCATGAGCCTATCCGCGTGCCTCCCCCGCCTCCGGAAGGCGCCGGCGGGCCAGCGGCGCGGCTGGCCAGATCAGAGCCCCATGCCGAGCCCGCCGTCGACGGGCAGCACCGCGCCGGTGATGTAGGCCGCCGCGTCCGAGGCGAGGAAGCCGACTGCGGCCGCCACGTCCTGCGGGCTCCCGGCACGACCGAGCGGGACCATGCCGACGAGCTCGCCCACCCGCTGCTTCCCCAGCACCCGCGTCATGTCGGTCTCCACGACCCCTGGCGCGACGACGTTGACGGTGATCTGCCGGCTCGCCACCTCGCGGGCGAGCGCCCGGGCCATCCCGACCAGGCCGGCCTTGGACGCGGCGTAGTTGGCCTGGCCGGGCAGCCCGACGAAGGCGCCCACCGACGAGACGAAGACGATGCGGCCGTGGCGGAGCCGGAGCATCCTGGCGATCGCTCGCTTGGCGACCCGGAAGGCGCCCGTGAGGTTCGTGTCGAGCACGTCGTGCCAGTCGTCCTCCCCCATGCGCAGCACCAGCGCGTCCCGGGTGATCCCGGCGTTGGCGACGAGGACCTCCACGGGTCCCCACCGCTGCTCGACCTCGCCGAACGCCCCCTCGACCTGTTCGGGGTCCCTCACATCGCACCGCAGGGCGCAGAACCGCTGCCCCAGCGCCTGGCCGGGCGACTCGAGCTCTTGGGGTGCTTCCCGCGTCGTGACCGCGACCCGGTCGCCCCGGGCGGCGAACCAGGCAGCGCACGCTGCGCCGATGCCTCGTGACCCGCCGGTGACGAGGACGATCCGGCCGTCGTCCGGCTCGGCTCGGGTCGTGCCTGGGCCGACCGAGGTGCCCTGCCGCCGGCCCTCGGACGCCCCCTGC
>JAKATJ010000032.1:17327-19548 GCA_021828005.1 Actinomycetes bacterium
CCCTGCCGCCGGCCCTCGGACGCCCCCTGCTCCCGGCTCACCGGCGCCCCCTGGTGCCCGCTCGCCTGCGCCCGCGCGTCACTCCTTGTTTCCGCTCACCCGGAGCCACACGAGCGGCTGACCCTCTTGGACCCGCTCACCGGTGACCGACAGCCAGCGGATCACCTCTCCCTCGAACGGGGTGCGGACCTCCGTCACCCCGACCCGCCCCACGAGATCGCCCGTGCGGACGTGGGAGGAGGCCGTCTCGTGGCCCGGGGTCCCCGGCAGGAGGCCCGTCCCGGGAGCGGCGAGGGACTGCTCGGGTGCGAAGATCCCGGAGCACGGGCTCACGACCACCCGCTCGGACATGTAGAGGTGCTCCCCTTGGTGCGCATGGGCGTCGTGGCGCCACACGTCGCGGGCTGCCGCGTCCGCGACGCCGACGGGGCTCGGGCTCCCCGACGGTGCGCCTGCATGGCCGCCCGCGACCGCGTCGAGCAGCGAGTCGAGATCGTCGGGCTTGGCGACCGAAAGCGCCTGCGCCTCGGGGGCGCTCCGCCGCACGAGGCCGCTCAGGACCCCCCCCGGCCCGACCTCGACGAAGGTCGTCGCGCCGAGGCCCGACAGGGTCTCGATCGTCTGGCGCCACCGCACGGGGCCGCACAGCTGCGCGGACAGGAGCCCCGGCCATTCGGACGGGTCGGAGTGCACGCGCGCGTCGACGTTGGCGACGACCGGCACCTCGGGCGCGGAGAACACGACGTCGCCGAGCGCCTTGCGCAGCGCAGGGCGGGCCGCGGCCATGAGCGGCGTGTGGAACGCGCCGGACACCGGCAGCGGCAGCACCTTTCGCGCCCCGAGCTCGCGGGCGATCTCCGAGGCTGCGGCGACCGCGTCCGTCGTGCCTGCGACGACGACCTGTCCTGGCGCGTTGTAGTTCGCCACCCACACCTCGCCCTCGGCGCGGTGGCACGCTGCCTCAGCGTCGTCGTCGCTGATCCCGATGAGCGCGGCCATCGTGCCCGGCGCGTCCTCCGCGGCGTGCCCCATCGCGTCGCCGCGCGCGGCCACGAGCGCAGCGCCGTCGCCGAACGACATCGCGCCGGCCGCGACCAAGGCGCTGTACTCGCCGAGCGAGTGGCCCGCGCACGCTGCGGGGGAGAGACCGACCCGCTCGACTGCGTCCAGGACTACGAGCGACTGGACGAAGGTGGCGAGCTGCGCGTTCGCGGTCCGGGTCAGCTCCTCCATCTGCGCGTCGACGAGCAGTGCCGCGACGTCGCGGCCGATCGCCGCCGAGGCCTCCGCGACCACCTCCCAGGACGGGTGATCGACCCATGGCCGTCCCATGCCCGAGCGCTGCGAGCCCTGGCCGGGGAAGATGAAGGCCAACACGGGCCCCAGTGTGGCACGGAGGGCGTCAGGACGTCCGGTACCGTGGCCCCGTGCGCGTGGCTGCGGTCCAGGTCGCGACGGGCCTCGACCTCGTGGAGAACCGGCGCCTGGTCGCGGACCGCCTGCGTGCGGCGGCGGCGGGGGGTGCGACGCTGGTGGTGTTCCCCGAGGCCACCATGTGCACCTTCGGCGACGCCGCCTTCGACCTCTCGTCGGTGGCCGAGCCGCTCGACGGACCGTTCGTCTCGGCGCTCGCCGAGGGAGCGGCGCGCCACGGTTGCGTGGTGGTGGCGGGGATGTTCGAGCAGGCGCGGGGCGCGGAGCCGGACGCGGTCTCAGGGCGCGACCGCGGCCGTGCGACTGCTCGCGTCTTCAACACGGCCGTGGTCGTGCGCCCCGACGGCCTCGTCGCCGCCTACCGCAAGCTCCACCTGTTCGACGCGCTCGGCGCCCGCGAGTCCGACCGGGTGGCCGCGGGAGACCCAGCCCGGGGCGCGGTCACGACCCCGCTCGACGACGACCTGGTCCTCGGCGTCATGACCTGCTACGACCTCCGGTTCCCCGAGATGGCCCGCGCGCTCGTGGACCGCGGGGCGACGCTGATCGCGCTGGGGGCGCACTGGTACAACGGCCCGGGGAAGGCGGAGGTCTGGGAGACCCTCGTGCGTGCGCGGGCGATCGAGAGCACCGCGTACGTCGTCGCTGCGGGGAAGCCCGAGGACGAGGGTGTCGGGCGCTCGATGGTCGTCGACCCGCTCGGCGAGGTGCTGGTGGAGCTCGGCGGCAAGGAGGAGGACATCGCCTTCGCGGACGTCTCGCCCGCGCGCGTCTCGGCCGTCCGTCG
>JAKATJ010000033.1:0-3892 GCA_021828005.1 Actinomycetes bacterium
AGGGGCGAGGCGTCGCTGCCAGCGTGCGCTGGCGTCGTGGTGCGCGACCTCGACACCGGGAGGACGCGGGAGGTCCGCGGCCGCTACGTCGTCGTCGCCGACGGCTCCAACTCGCGGATCGGCCGGCAGCTGGGCACCACGCGCCAGCGGGGCTTCCCTCTGGGCATGGCGCTGCGGGGCTACTACCGCTCGCCCCGCCACGACGACCCCTGCATCGAGTCCCACCTCGACATCCGTGACGCCAGGGGCGAGGTCGTCCCGGGCTACGGCTGGATCTTCCCGCTCGGCGACGGTCGGGTGAACGTCGGCGTGGGCCTGCTCTCGACCGAGCAGCGCTGGAAGGGCGTGAACACCTCGCGGCTGATGGAGGCCTTCGTCGCCGGCGCCCCGAAGAGCTGGGGCCTCTCTGAGGAGACGAGCTGCGGCCCGCCGACCGGGGGGAAGCTCCCGATGAGCTTCGCCGTCGGCCCTCGCACGGGGCCCAACCTCGTCGTGATCGGCGACGCGAGCGGGGCGATCAACCCCTTCAACGGCGAGGGAATCGCCTACGGGTACGAGACCGGCCGCCTCGCCGCCGCCTCGGTGTCCGAGGCGCTCTCAGGCGAAGGACCCGCCGCGATCGCGCGCTACGAGGACAGGCTCTCGGAGGCGTACGACGACTACTACCGGGTCGGGCGGGCGTTCGTCCGCCTCGTCTCGAACCCCACGGCAATGCACTGGTGCGTCTCGGTGGGCATGCGCTCCGAGGTGTTCATGAAAGGGCTCCTGCGCATCATGGCCAACCTCATGCGGCCCGACCCCGGGCCCGCTGAGCTCGGCTACGACGCGCTCGTCCGCATCGCCCAGCTGATGCCACAAAAGGCCGCGTCCCTTCTCCACTGAGACGGCGCGGCGGCGTGCGCGACGCGGCGGCCCACCGCGCCGGTGCGCGACCCGGCGGCGTTCGTCAGCGCGACCCGGCGGCCTTCGTCACCTCGGCCGCCGCCTCCCCCGCCGCCTCGACCGCGAGGTCGAGCTCCGCGTCGCGGTGCGAGAGCCCGCAGAACAGCACCTCGTAGGGGCCCGGGGCGATCATCACGCCGCGACGCAGGAGCGCGTGGAAGAACGGCGGGTACGACCCGCTCGACACGATGCCGCGCACCCCCTCGTAGTCGGAGGGCACCTCGAGCTCGGCGCCCGGTGGCGGCCCGACGTAGAGCCCCGCGAGCGTCCCTGCGACCGGGGCGGCGGCGGCGAGCCCGCCCGCGCGGACGGCGCCCGACAGCGCGGCCGCGAACCGGGCGACGCGCGATGCGAGCGCCTCGTAGTCGGCAACGGACACCTCGCCCAGCACCGCCAGACCGGCCGCGGTCGCGATCGGGTTCCCCGAGAGCGTGCCGGCCTGGTACACGGGGCCCGAGGGTGCGAGGGCCGCCATCAGCTCGCGCCGTCCGCCGAAGGCGCCGACCGGGAGGCCGCCGCCGATGACCTTCCCGAAGCACCAGAGGTCGGGGACCACCCCGGTCAGCACGCTCGCCGTCGCCGGGCCGACGCGGAACCCCGTGATCACCTCGTCGAAGACGAGCAGCGCACCGGACTCGTCGCAGGCTCGTCGGAGCCCTTCGAGGAAGCCCTCCTGCGGCGGGACGAGGTTCATGTTGGCCGCCACCGGCTCGACGATGACGCACGCGACCGTCTCGTCGAGCTCTGGGACGACGTTGTACGGCACGACGAGGGTGTCGGCGACTGCCGCGGCCGGCACGCCCGCCGAGCCGGGCAGGCCGAGCGTCGCGACACCGCTCCCTCCGGCTGCGAGGAGCCCGTCGGAATGGCCGTGGTAGCAGCCGGCGAACGTGACCACGCGCGAGCGGCCCGTCACCCCGCGCGCCAACCGGAGCGCGCTCATCGCGGCCTCGGTCCCCGACGAGACGAACCGCACCTGCTCGCAGCCGGGCACCCGGGTGCAGATCGCCTCTGCGAGCAGCACCTCGCCGGGGGTCGGCATGCCGAAGGAGCTGCCGAGCGTCGCGGCGCGACACACCGCCTCCACGACGACGGGGTGCCCGTGGCCGAGAAGGACCGCGCCGTAGGACTGGACCAGGTCGAGGTAGCGATTGCCCTCCACGTCGAAGATCCACGGCCCCTCCCCGTGCGCGACCGTGAACGGCGTGCCCCCGACCGACGCGAACGACCGGACGGGGGAGTCCACGCCGCCGGGGATCGTGCGGGCGGCGCGGGCGAACCACGCCGAGTTCGACCCCGTCGCCGGGCGGTCTCCGCCGCCCGACGCCTCGCGTCCGGCCCACGCCTCGGCCACCTCGGGGCCTATCCCCTCGCCGCCAGCGGCCGTGCCGCCTGCCCCCTCGCCGCCGGCGGCCGTGCCGCCGGCGTCAGCCACCGAGCGCCTCGGCCACCTCGGCGGCGAAGTAAGTGAGGACGAAGTCGGCGCCCGCGCGCTTCACCGCGACGAGCTGCTCGAGGCCCACCGCCGCGTCGTCGATCCACCCGTTCGCGCCGGCCGCCTTGATCATGGCGTACTCGCCGCTCACGTGGTACGCCGCAACCGGCACGTCGACCGCGCGCCGCACGTCGGCGATCACGTCGAGGTAGGTCACGGCCGGCTTCACCATGATGATGTCCGCGCCCTCCGCGACGTCGAGCGCCACCTCGGCGAGCGCCTCCCTCCGGTTCGCGGGATCCTCTTGGTAGCCGCGACGGTCGCCGCCGCCGGCGATGCGCACGTCGACCGCGTCGCGGAACGGCCCGTACAGGCCGGAGGCGAACTTCGCCGCATACGCGAGCACCGCCACCTGGTCGTGCCCCCCGCCGTCGAGCGCCCGCCGGACGGCCGAGACCTGCCCGTCCATCATCCCGCTCGGCGCGACGACGTCCGCGCCCGCCTCCGCCTGCGCCAGCGCGACGCGCGCGTACAGCTCGAGGGTGGCGTCGTTGTCGACCGTTCCGTCCGGCGCGAGCACGCCGCAGTGGCCGTGCTCCGTGTACTCGTCGAGGCACAGGTCGGCGACGAGCACCACCTCACCCGCGAAGGTGTCTCGCAGCGCGCGCAGCGCGCGCTGGACCACGCCCTCTGGGTCCCACGCGCCCGACCCCACGTCGTCCTTCTCTGCGGGGACGCCGAAGAGTGCCACGGCGGGGACGCCGAGCCCCACGAGCCGCTTCGTCTCCTCCAGCGCCGAGGCGACCGTGTGCTGGAAGTGGCCGGGGAGCGACGCGATCGGCCGGGCCTCATCGATGCTCTCCCGCACGAAGAGCGGCGCCACCAGATCGTCGACCGAGAGCCGGGTCTCGGCCACGAGGCGACGCAGCGCGGGGGTGCGCCGCAGCCGGCGCATGCGCCGCGCGGGAAAGCCGACACCGGGTGCCATCGCGGCCGATCCTATCGGCGAGCGGCACCGCGGCCTCCGCCGGGGACGCCCCCGGCGAGCGCGTCGGTCAGAGCGGCGACCAGATCCGCGACAGCGGCGCGCGCTGCGACGACGGCCCCGAGCCCCGCGGCTCGA
This sequence comes from Actinomycetes bacterium, assembly GCA_021828005.1. GTDB lineage: Bacteria > Actinomycetota > Acidimicrobiia > Acidimicrobiales > RAAP-2 > JAJYVT01. The sequence continues at coordinate 3,501 of JAKATJ010000033.1, forward strand.
GCGGCGTCCGCCGTGACGGGGCCGATGCAGGCGACGACGGGAGGGATCGGAAGCGGCAGACCGGCCTCGGTGCGCAGCGAGACGTAGGCGTCCACCGCCGAGGGGGACGCGAAGGTGAGAGCCGACGCCGCCTCCAGCTCCCGCACCGTCGAAGCGGAGGGTGCCTGTGCGGGCACGGTGCGGTAGGCGACGACCACGTCCACCGCCCACCCCTTCTGCCGCAGCGCCGCGGGCAGTGTCGGGCGGGCGCCTGCCGACGCGGGGAAGAGGACCGTCGCATCCGGCCCGGTCGGGGCGGGGAAGGCTTCGCCGAGGCCGGCTGCGCTCGATCGGCGCGCGACGAGGTCGGGCACCAGATGGTGCGCTTCCAGGGCAGCCGCGGTCGCAGGCCC
>JAKATJ010000033.1:3992-19448 GCA_021828005.1 Actinomycetes bacterium
ATCGTCGTCGCGGCACTCGAGCGCGAGCGCGCCCTGCCCGGCCTGGGGAAGGCACAGGACCGGCGAGAGCCGTTCGGCGATCCTGCCCGCCAGGCCCAGCCGGTCGAGGGCAGCGGCCGCCGCGACCACCGCGGCCGCCGTGCCGTCGCCCGCGCGCTCGAGCCTGGTCTCCATGTTGCCGCGGAGGGCGACGAAGCCGAGGTCCGGACGGATGTTGGCGAGCTGGGCACGGCGGCGTGCGGAGCCGGTGGCCACGACCGCGCCCGGGGCGAGGGACTCGAGCGTCGCGCCGACCAGCGCGTCGCGTGGGTCGGCCCTCGGGGGCACTGCCGCCAGCACCAGCCCGCTGGGCGTGCGCGGCGGGAGGTCCTTCGCCGAGTGGACGGCGACGTCTGCCCTGCCGTCGAGGACGGCAGCCTGCACCTCTTTCACGAAGACGCCCTGCCCGCCGATCCGGTCGAGGTCCTCGTCCTTTCTGCGGTCGCCCTCGGTGTGGACGACGACGCGCTCGACGCGCACCTCCGGGTCCTTTGCCTCGAGGGAGCGGGCCACGAGGTCGGCCTGGACGAGCGCGAGGGGTGAGCCGCGCGTGGCGAGCCGGACCACCCGCGCGCCGCTCGGCACGGTCACAAGTCGAACAGGGCGCGCAGCGCCTCGACGAGCCGTTCGCCCTTCGAGGTGCCCGAGGTCTCGCGGAGCACGACCGTCGGCTCGTGCAGGACCTTGGCGAGCACCGCCCTGGTGACCTCGTCCACGGCTTCGAACGCGCCGGGCCCGATCCCCGACAGCTGCGAACGGTGCTGCGCGAGCTCGTGCGCGCGCACCTCCTCGAGCCGCGCGCGCAACGCGCTCACCACGGGTGCCGCGCCGCGCGCTCGGCTCGCCACCCGGTAGCGGACGAGCTCTTCGGCCACGATCTCGCCTGCCCGGTCCGCTTCCCCGCGGCGCTCGTCGACCGCCCGCGTCACCGCGGAACGGAGGTCGTCCATGTCGAGCAGCCTGACGCCGTCGATCGAAGCGGCCGCGGGGTCCACGTTGCGGGGCATACCGAGATCGACCACGAGGAGGCCTCCGGGCTGCGCCGCGGCCGGCGCGAGCGTGCTCGCCGCAAGAAGGTGGCCGCTCGCCTCCACCGCGGCGAAGACGACGTCGGAGGCGGCGACCGTTCCCGCCAGGTCCTCCACGCCGACCGCGTGCACGTCAAGCGCGGCCGACGCGGCGTCGGCGAGCTGGCGCGCCCGGCCCCGGCTCCGGTTCACCACGACGACCGATGCCGGCCGGCGCCCCTCGGGCAGCCGCCCGAGCGCGTGCACGATGCCCGTGCCCATCTCGCCGGCGCCCACGACGGCCACCGCCGCGTCCGCGAGGCCGCCGGCGCGCCGTTGCGCGGCGAGCTCGATCGCGGCGAACGAGAAGGAGGTCGTCCCGCGTGCGATGCCCGTCCGCGCGCGCACCCGCTTGCCCGCCTGGACCGCGCTGCGGAACAGGTCCGACAGCACCGGGCCGACCGCCCTCTCCTCGCGGGCACGCTCCCAGGCTCGCCGCACCTGCCCGAGCACCTCGGTCTCGCCGAGCACCGCGGACTCGAGGCCGGCCGCGACCGCGAACAGGTGGTCCGCGACGTCGTCGTCGAAGCGGACCGACGCGTGTGCCGACATGTCGTCCGCGCTGAGGCCGGCGTGGGCCGCGAGCAGCTCGCAGACGTCGACGACCGCGTCGTGGAACCGGTCGACCACCGCGTAGACCTCGGTCCTGAGGCAGGTGGACAGGACGACGGCTTCCTGGACGTTCTCCCACGATCGGAGCGTGGCGAGCGTCTTTGCGAGGTCGGCGTCGCCGATGGTCACGCGCTCGAGCACGTCGAGGGGCGCCTGCTGATGCTCGATCCCAACGGCGACGACGGACAACGGTGCCTCCCGGCGCGATCCAACGCTACGACGCTAGCGAGCCCGGGGACGGATCGGTCAGCGGAGACGCCGGCGGGGCACCGGGTCGAAGTCCGTCCTGCCGGCGGGCTCAGGCAGGCGGAGCTCCGTCGCGAGCGTCCGGGCGCACGCTCAGCCCGACCCCGAGAGGTGGCAGGTCGGGATCCCTTCTCGCGAGGAAGAAGCTCATGACCTGGAGCTCGATGGAGAGGTCGACGTAGCGGACCATGACCTTGGCCGGGACGGAGAGGACACGCGGCGCGAAGTTCAAGATCGACGCCGCGCCCGCGGCGACCAGCGCGTCGGCAGCCGCCTGCGCGGCCGCGGCGGGTGCGGCGATCACGCCGATCGCCGCCCGGGGCCCGTCGACCAGCTCGTCGAGATGCCGGACGACGAGGCCCGCCACGCGGCCGCCGACGACGGCGGGGTCGACGTCGTAGAGGCCCGCGATTCGGAACCCGTGGGAGGAGAACCCGTCGGAGTTGGCGAGGGCGCGGCCGAGGTTCCCGATCCCGACGATCAGGATCGGCCAGTCGCGGTCTGCACCGAGCGCCCGGTCGATCTGCACCGCAAGGAACGCGGTGTGGTAGCCGGTGCCGCGGGTGCCGAAGGACCCGAACAGCGAGAAGTCCCTTCGCACCTTCGCGGCGGTGACCCCCGCCCGCGCCGCCAGGACCTCGGAGGACACGGTGGTGGTCCCTGCGTGCAGCATCTCCGACAGGATCCGCTGGTACAGCGGGAGCCGGACGACCGTCGCCTCGGGTATTCTCCGCTTTTGGCTCCCGCCCCCGCTCGCGGGATGCGCTGTCATCGGGGAGCGAGCGTACGGCAGCGCCCGCGGTGGTCACCAGACGAGCTCGGCAACCCCTCCGGCTCCGAGGCCCGTCGCACGGGCGGCCGACCCCTCGCGCACGACGAGCGCGAGCCGACCGTTGGCGTCGACGAGGACGCCGAGCTCGCCGTCCCCCAGGTCTGCGAAGGCGCGCACCCGCCGCGCGACGAGCCCTTCGGAGCCCCCCGGCTCGAGCCGGACGGCGATCTCGCCCGCGTCCGGGGGCGGCCCGTCTCCTTCTCGCGCGCCGAGCTGGACGTTGCCGAACCCGTCGACCCAGGTGACGGGCACGCGCAGCACGGCGCGACCGCCCTCCTCGCCGCGGAGCACCTCGAGCGGGGGAAGCCGGACGAGGGACGCGGGGTCCACCGCGCTCCCCACCGACGCGGGCGCACCAGGCCCAGCGAGTGCCGCGGCCGCCGGGGCGAACACGTCGCGCCCGTCGAACGTCGCCGGCGCGTCCTCGGGCTTTCCCAACGCGAGCGCCGTCGCCACGCCTCCGCTCTCCTCGGCCGCCGGCACGACGAGGCCGTTGTCGGGGCCGACGAACCACCGGCCGTCTGCCGCGCGGACGGCGACGCCGCGCCGGGGCCCCCCGACTCCGGGGTCGACCACGGCGAGCACCACACCGGGGCCGAGGTGGGGCACCGCCCGCGCGAGCAGCTCCGCGCCAGCGCGGACGTCGAAGGCGGGGATCCCGTGGGCGAGGTCCACGACGACAAGGTCGGGAGCCAAGCGGAGCATCGCGGCATGGACGACGCCCACGAACTCGTCGGAGAGCCCGTAGTCGGAGAGGAAGAAGACGACGGGGGGCGCGTCGCTCATCGCGACCAGCGAACCGCGCTCGGGAGGTTCAACCCGCCTTGGTGAACCGGTCCGCGAGGTACCGGTCGAAGTCCTCGCTGCGCAGCCGGAACGACCGGCCGATTCGCACCGCGGGCAGCTCCCCGGAGTTGATGAGGCGGTACACCGTCATGTTCGAGACGCGCAGGACGGACGCAACCTCCCCCACGGTCATGAACCGGCTCTGGGTCCCTTCGACTGGCTGCGTTGCCACGGTTTCCGACTTCTCCTCCGGAGAGGACTGTACGCCCTCCCGCCTTCGCGGCGAAAGCGGGCCGAGGTCCCCTCCGCTTCAGGGTCCCGCCCCGGACCGAACCCCCGGGCGCGCGCGGGGTCCCGGTCTCAGCGTGCGAGCGCGCGGGACCGCTCGGCGGCGGCCAGCACCGCCTCCAGGAAGGCCGAGCGCACGCCTCGGGCCTCGAGCGCACGGAGGCCCGCAGCGGTGGTGCCCCCTGGCGAGGTGACGTCCGCGCGCAGCGACTCGGGGGCCGCGCCCGGCCGGGCGAGGAGTGCCGCGGCGCCCTTCACCGTCTCGACGACGAGCGTCGAGCTGAGCTCGCGGGGCAGCCCGGCGAGCACGCCTGCCTCCACCAACGCCTCGACCACGAGGAACACGTACGCAGGGCCCGACCCCGACACGGCGGTCACCGCGTCCAGCTGGTGCTCGGGCACCCGGACGACGACCCCGACAGCGCCGAGCACCCGCTCGGCCCACGCGAGGTCCGCGGCCTGGGCGTTGCTCCCCCCGGAGAGCGCGCTCACGCCCGCGCCCACCAGCGCGGGCATGTTCGGCATCGCCCGAACGACGGCGGCCCCGCCGGGCAGGACCGCCTCCAGGCGGGCCGACGGCATGCCTGCGACGACGGAGAGGACACGGCGCACCCCCGCCGCGCCGAGGGCCCGGCACGCCGGCTCGGCCACCTCGGGCTTCACGGCGAGCACCGCGCCGCCTTCGGGGTCCGCAAGTGACGGCGAGGGCGCCTCGACGACGCTGATGCCGGGGTGGGCGGCCTCCAGGTCGGCGCGGCGGACCGGGTCCGGCTCGACGACGGCGATCTCCTCCGCCGACCATCCGCCTCTGGTGAGGAGGCCGGTCACGAGCGCTCCGCCCATCCGCCCTCCTCCTGCGACGACGAGCGATGCGCCCATGCACCCAAACGTACCGCCGCTCAGCGCCCGCGGGGCCTGCGACGGTAGTGGGCGGGGTGGGCGAGCGTCATCGCGGTCGGGTAGTGGTCGTCGACGTAGACGATCGAGGAGCCCGCGATCCGGTCGAGCTCGTCGTCGTCGACCAGTCCCGCAGGGACCCGCCCCACGAGGTAGACGGCGTCCTCGGGGCCGAGGCAGAACGCCATGCCGAACAGGTCGGCGTTGCGGCGCAGGAGATACGCGAAGACCTCCTCGCGGTGCTCCTCGGGCGCCGGCATGAACTGGGCCTCGTGATGGAGGGTGCGCTGGCGGAGCGTGAGCCAGACCGTGATGAAGTCCTTCTCCTCCCCGCGGAACCGCAGGTACCACCGGTGCGACGCCGTGCGGTCGGTCACGTCCTGGCGCTCTGCGGCGACGAGGCCGAAGCTGCCCGCACCCGAGCGCTCCCTCGCGATCCACGAGTCGACGCGCGCCGCGACGCCAGCGCGCTCCTCGCCGCCCGTCAGCTCGACGAGCGGCACGTCAGCGGCCCCGCGCTAGGAGCACTCGACGAGGCGCCCCGTCAGCAGCTCGTCGTGGATCGCGCGCAGGCCCGCCGCCGCGCTGCGCCACGTGTAGCGCCGCGCGCGCAGCACCGCGGCGGTCGACTGGCGCTCCGCGACGAGCGGCTCCGCGGCGATGTGGCGGACACAGCGGGCGAACGCCTCGGGGTCCGACGGCTCGACGAGGAAACCGGTCCGGCCGTCGTCGACCAGCGTGGTGAGGCCGCCGACCGCGGACGCGACGACCGGGGTGCCGCACGCGGCCGCCTCGAGCGCGACGAGCCCGAAGGACTCCGAGCGGCTCGGCACGAGGCACACGTCGGCAGCGCGGTAGTAGGTCGAGAGCAGCTCGTGCGGTTGGGGAGGGACGAGCGAGACGTGGCGCTCGACCCCGAGCTCACGGATGAGCCGGAGGAGCCGGGCGTGCTCCTCGTCGCCGTGGGGCCCGCTCGGGCCGCCCACCACCACGAGCCGGAAGGGGGCGCCACGAGCCTCCCCGCCGTGGGCGCACAGGGCGGCGAGGGCGCGGACAGCCACGTCGATGCCCTTCAGCGGCTGGATGCGACCGACCGTGAGGAGCACGGTCCCGTCGGGCGGGAGCCCGAGCGCGCGGCGCGCCTGGCGGCGGAAGCCCGGCCCGAAGAACGCGTGGTCGACCCCCGGGGCGACCACTGCGATGCGTGCCGGGTCGGCCCCGTAGAGCGCCACGATCTGGTCGGCCTCGACGCTGCAGGACGCCAGCACGGCGTCGGAGCAGGCGATGATCGCGGACTCGGCCTCCGCGCGGCGGTGGGGCATGTCCGCCTCCACCTCTTCGGGCACGAGCTCGGCCTTCACCCGGTCGAGCGTGTGGAACGTGGACACGAGCGGGAGGTCCAGCTCGTGCTTGATCGCGTGACCCGAGAGGCCCGAGAGCCAGTAGTTCGCGTGCACCGCCTCGAAGGGCCCCGCGTCCTGGTCGACGAGCGGCAGGCCGGCGTCGCCGGCCATCAGCTCGAGCACCCGCCCGGTGAACTCTTCCACGACGTCGGGGAGCGCCTCCTTGGTGAGCGGAGCCTCGCGGCCTGCTCGGACGTGGTGGACGCGAAACCCCGGCTCGACGTCCACCGCCAGGGGAAGGTCCCGGTCGTAGCTTCGGGTGAACACGTCGCAGCAGACGCCCGTCCGTGCGAGCGCCGTCGCGAGCTCGCGGACGTAGACGTTCATGCCGCCGCCGTCGCCCGTCCCCGGTTGGGCGAGGGGGGAGGTGTGAAAAGAGAGCATCGCAAGACGGCGCATGCCCGAGTGAGCCTAGCGGCCACCCCCCGTGGCCCCTCCTGGCGGGCTCTCCCGCCCGCCAGGCTGGTCGCTCCCGGTCGCGGCGCCGGCCGGCGCCCCTGGGAGCTGCGCCGCCGCCTGTCCGGGGTCGCGGTCGTGGTCGCCGAGGTCGCGGTCGTGGCGGAACGATCGGTAGATCTCGACCAGCGCCTGTTTCTGGCTCTCCGCGAGGTGCGGATCGGCGCGGATGTGGGCGACCAGGTCCGCGTCGTCGCCGGGCGGGTCGAGGATGCCGGCCTGCACGTAGAGGGTCTCGGCGGAGATCCGCAGCGCCTTCGCGATCTGGTGGAGGATGTCCGCCGACGGTCGGCGGAGCCCGCGTTCGATCTGGCTCAAGTACGGGATGGAGACGCCCGCGAGCTCCGACAGCCGCCGCAGCGACAATCGGGCGCCAGCGCGCTGCTCCCGGATGAACGACCCCAGGTCGCGCCACCGGTCGACCGGGTCCCGTGCCACTGTTCGAGCGTACCGGGGGGGCGATCAGGGGCCGGGGTGCCCGCCGTTCGTGGCGCTCCCGGAAGGCGGCGTCCGCCTGACGCGGCCGGCCCGGCCGCGGGGGGCGTAGCGATAGCAGGCACGTCCCCACACGTCGACCCGGTCGACGGGCCCGAATCTCGTGCTGTCGGTGCTCTCGGCGGCGTTGTCGCCGATGACGGTCACCCACACCTCGCCGGCGGCGCGGACGCGCTTCACGAGAAGGCGGCCGGGCTCGCGCGGATCACTGAGCGCGACGACGTCACCGGGCCACAGCGGCCACCACCGCGGCAGCCGCACGACGAGCAGCCGGTCACCGGGGTCGAAGGCCGGCACCATGCTCCGTCCCTCGACGACGACCCGTCGCGTGCCGAGCCGGACGCCGACCACCGCCGCTGCGACGAGCCCGAGCGCGCCGACCACGAGCGACCCCACCACCCCCGCTGCGAAGAGGACGACGAGCCGCCGGACGCGAAGCCGGACGGGTCGGACGGGTCGGACGGGTCGGACGGCGCGCGCAACGGAGCGGGCGGAGCGGGTGGGGCGGGGCATCGAGCACACCCCGCCGTCGTCACCCCCGCGCTCGCCACCTCGGCGGCGTCGGCTGCGCCGGCCATGGGGCCGGCTGGGTAGTGTGCACTCGACGGACATCCCACCACTGTGCACGACAGGCCACCCCCGTGCCGGACGAAAAGGAGCGCCCCATGCGCATGCTCGACCGAGTGCTCACCGCCGCCGATCGGATCCGTCCCCCTGCCGTCGCCCACGCGCACTGCGACCTTCCCTGCGGAGTCTACGACCCCGCGCAGGCACGCATCGAGGCAGAGTCGGTCAAGTCGATCCAGGAGAAGTTCAACGCGTCCAGCGACGAGCGGTTCAAAGAGCGCGCCATCCAGATCAAGGAGCAGAGGGCCGAGCTGGTGAAGCACCACCTGTGGGTGTTGTGGACCGACTACTTCAAGCCCGAGCACCTCGAGAAGTACCCGCAGCTCCACGAGCTCTTCTGGGCGGCGACCAAGACCGCCGGCGAGTCCAAGAAGACGACCGACGTCGCGGTCGGCCAGCGCCTGCTCGACCAGATCGCCGAGATCACAAAGATCTTCTGGGAGACGAAGAAGGCCTGATCCCGCCGTCGCGCCCCCCGGTGCCGTCTCGCGCGCCGGGTGGCGTGCGCTCGTCGTGGCGCCGGCGCCCGTGGTAGCCGTTGGGCTCGACGAGGAGGAGGAGATCGCCGGGGCGCACCTCTGGGTCGTCGGAGACGCCGAGGGACACGAACGAGCCGCGTACCACCCCGAGGACCAGCTCGCGCCGGGACTCGCGCACCGCGCTGAGCAGGCGGGGCGGCTCATCGGGCTCGACCTCGTGCTCGACCAGCCGGTGCCCGTCGCTGCGGACGAGGTGCATGAGCACCTCGCCGGCGTGCGGCGCCTCGAGCCCCTTCGCGACGGTGTGCCCCGTGAGGTCGTCGGGAGAGAGGACCTGGAGGACCCCCAGGTCCTTCAGCGCCGGGATGAGACGGCTCGAGCTCACCAGCGCGGTCACGGGGACGGCCGGTGCCTCCTGGCGCACCATCACGGCGGTGACGAGGACGTCCCCGTCGTTCTCTGCGGCGATGAGGACCCTCGACGCCCCTTCGGGGCGCCCGCGCGCGAGCACACCCTCAGAGGTGGGGTCTCCCTTGATCAGGTGGACCTGGTGCGGCACGGTGGACGGGTCGACGTCTGCGACGAGGACGACGGCGTCACCTGCGTGCTCCAGCTCCTTCAGCACGACCGGGATCGCGGGATGCATCCCGAGGACCAGGACGTACGAGCCTTCCGGGAACCTTGCTCCGATGTCCAACAGCCTTCTCACTCCTCTCGCCACTGCCGACCCCGTGACGACGGCGAACGCTCCTGCGAGCAACGGGATCGTCGTCAGCATGACGAGCGAAGCAACGATCCGGCCCGAGGCGTTCTTCGGGGTCACGTCTCCATAACCGACGGTCGTCGCCGTGGTGATCGCCCAGTACCAGCCCGTCGTCACCGGCAGGTGCTGCGTCGCGGCGAACGCCGCGCCACCGACGACGATGAAGAAGACCGCAGCGCCGATCAGCATGAGGGCATGCCGACGAGGTGCGATGGTCAGCAGCCTGACGAGAAAGAGCGGCATAGGTCTTCTCTTTGCGCCGGGACGGTAGCCGCGGTTCGGGCCGCACAGGTCGCGGGTCGTCCTCGTCCAGGGCTTGCGGAGCTGGCGACGGCGCTCCGGCTGGCGGGCTCTCGCCTCCGAGGACGGCCGGGGGGCTCAGGCGAGGCGCTCGACGTCGACGGGGGGCAGGTCGCCGACCTCCTTCTTCGTCAGCGTCAGGTAGACGCCGTCGTCGACGACGGTCTTCACCGCGCCGATCGGGATGGCGACCTCTTTCTTCCCCCACAGGTGTCCCTCGCCGAGAAGGACGTGGGACACCTGGCGACCGGGGCCGATGACCAGGCCGTAGACGTGGCCGACCGGGCCGTCCGAGGCATGGACGGGCTGCCCGCTCGACACCTCGCCTTCGCCGGCCGCGAGGTTGTCCTCGGTGACTGCGTGCCGCTTGACACGGATCGGCCCGAGGAGCCCGGTGCCCATCGACGACCCGGCCAGTGCCAGACCGCGCAACCCGAACAGCGGGACCGGGAGCGAGGATGCGGTCGGCGCCGGGTCGTAGCCGGGTGCGACGTCGGTCTCTTCGGCGCTGTCGAGCGCCTCGAACCGCTCGGGCGTGCAGCTGAGCCGGATCTCGTGCGGGGTCGCGGCTTCGACGAGGCCGATCGGGACGAGGCGGGGCCTCCGGTCCCCCTCCTTCGGTACGACCACGAGGTGGGTCACAGCCTCCGTCCCCGAGTCGATCACGATGCGTCGCAGCTCGCCGCACTCGCCACCCTGACAGTTGACGACAGCACCGATCACGAGCTCTCCGGCCTCGCTCATCGGTCCTCCTCTGCCGTACGTGCGGGCTCGTCGAGACGACCGGAGCCCGGTGGAGGGTGGCGCCGAGCGGCCACCTCGCCTGGTGCATCCCGGCACGTCGAGCCGCTGACGCACCGCAGGGTCGAACCGGAGCTACTCCCCACCAGGCCCCCGGTGCTCCAGGCACTTGACGAGAACCGGGTCCTCTTCGAGGTCGCTGTCGCCAAGGGGCGTCCCGCACACCTCGCAGGTGCCGTAGGTGCCGTCGTCGAGCGCGGCGAGGGCGCGGTCCACGCCGTCGAGGAGGAGCTCCGCCGTCCGCAGGAGGGTGGCGTGCTCGTCCGCGGCGAGCCCGCCGTCGGCTGCTCGAGCTCCTGGGGCTGCGTCGGGCACCGACGCAGCACCCTAGCCGGAGCCGTCGCGCCGCTCGCGGCATTCCCCTCGGCAGCTGCCCGAGCCCGGCCACCTGCGGTCCGTAGGCTGTCGGGGTGACCAGCGCACCGCTCGACGCCGAGGCCGGGCACGGCCGACGAGGCGACCTTCCGCGCCAGGGCCTTGCGGCCCGTCCCCTCCTGGAGGCGGTGGGTGCGGGGGTCGAGCTGCCGTGCCTCGACGGCGTCGAACGGCCCTATGTGGACCTCGACTGCGCGGCGTCGACTCCGTCTTCCGTCGCGGTCGCCGCCGCGGTCCACGAGCTCCTCCCGACCTACTCGAGCGTCCACCGGGGCGCAGGGTTCAAGTCGAGGCTGTCGACCGCCGCCTACGAAGGCGCCCGCCAACTGGCGCTGCGGCACGCCGGGAGGAGCGGAGGCACCGACACGGCGGTCATCTGCCGCAACACGACCGAGGCGCTGAACCACCTCGCCTTCCGGCTGCGGCTCGAACAAGACGACGTGGTGCTCACCACCGTCGTCGAGCACCATGCGAACCTGCTGCCCTGGGCGCGCTTCGCCCGTCGCCGGTACGTCGAATGCGGAGCGGACGGCACCTTCGGCGTCGACGATGTCGTCGCCGGGCTCGACACGAGACCGGTGCCCAGGGTGCTCGCGCTCACCGGGGCGTCAAACGTCACCGGCTGGCTCCCGCCGGTCGAGGAGATCTGCGACGCGGCGCACGCGAGGGGCGTGCGGGTCGTCCTCGACGCCGCACAGCTCGCGCCGCACCGTCCCGTGCCCGCCGGTCCGGACTTCGTCGCCTGGAGCGGGCACAAGATGTACGCGCCCTTCGGCGCGGGCGTCCTCGTCGGGCCGCTCGACGCGTTCAGGGACGGCGAGCCGTTCCTCGCAGGCGGCGGCGCGGTGGAGCTGGTCGATCTCGACGAGGTGCTGTGGACGGACCCGCCCGAGCGAGAGGAGGCGGGCTCGCCCAACGTCGTCGGCGCGGTCGCACTCGGCGCGGCGGTCGAGGAGCTCGAAGGGATCGGCTGGGACGCGATCTCGAGGCACGAGGCGGCGCTCGCGGCGCACCTGCGACACGGATTGAGCGAGCTCGATCGCGTGCGGCTGCTCGGACCGCCTCCCGACGTCGAGACGCTCGCGGTCGCGACGTTCACGGTGGACGGCATGCACCACGGCCTCGTCGCCGCACGGCTCGCCGCGGAGTTCGGCGTCGGCGTGCGTCACGGCTGCTTCTGCGCGCATCCCTACCTCACCCGGCTCCTCGGCATCGGCCCCGAGGGCATCGCGGAGGCGAGGTCCCAGGTGCTGCGCGGCGATCGCCGTTCCATCCCCGGCGCCATCCGCGCGAGCGGCGGGCTCGCGACGACCCTCGCGGACGTCGACACCTTCCTGGCTGCGCTGGGGCTCGTGGTATCGGGCTCTCGGGCGCCCGTCGACTACGTCCAGGACGCGACCGGCGACTTCTTCCCTGCGTCCGACAGCATCGGATGGTGGAGCCCCGCGGCCGGCGCGGGTGGTGGATGCGCACGCGGATAGGGGTGCTCGCGCCACGCAGGTCCGCGCCGGGCGGGTTCACGATGCGGTTCCGTCAGGCATCCGCCTCGAAGCGGTACATGGGGTTCACGATGACCAGCTGCCCCGCGACCTCGCTCGCCGTCCCTTCGACGGTGAGGCGGGCGCCCCCGACGATGCCCGGCACCGATTCTCGGCCGAGCCACCGGATCACAGCCGACCCCGTCCCGTCGTCCAACCACGCATCGAAGGCACCCGGTCGCCACGCTTGGCCGAGGGGACCGTGCGACTGGTGGGCGCGCCGGACGACGACCGTGCGCACGACGCCGGTCAAGACGGCGCGCCGGCGCGCCTTCATGTCGGAGACGGTCCGCGCCACGGGCTGTCCGCCCCACCGCTCGGAGCCGTCCGGCAGCCAACTTGTCACGTCGCGCCCAGGCTCTCTCAGCGCAGCTTCGCGAGGGCCTCGTTCAGCTGCAGCACGACGATGGTGGAGGAGCCGAGGAAGCCGAGCTCCGGTCCGTTCGTCTCCTGCCTGATCAGCTGACGCAGGCGTGCCGGCGAGACGCCGGTGGCCTTGGACACCATGGGGATCTGGGCGATCGCGTCGGCCGGCGTGATGTCGGGGTCCAGGCCGCTGCCAGAGGACGTGACGAGATCGGTGGTGGGGTTCACTCCGACGGCGTGCCACGCCCTCACGAGGGCCTTCACGTCCTTCACGAGCACCTCGGAGTGCGGGCCGAGGTTCGACCCGCCGGACTCGCCGGGCTTCCCTGTCGCCACCAACGGGTTGTCCGCGTCCGGACGGCCGTGGAACCACTGCGGATCGAGGATCCTCGTCGTCGAGTAGCCGTTCCAGTTCTGGCCGACGAGCGACGAGCCGTACTTGGTGATCGAGCCGTCCGCCTGTTGGCGGAAGAAGAGCTGGGCGACGCCCAAGCCCACGAACGAGTAGACGAAGCCGAAGACGACCGTCATCACGACGATCGCCGCCACCGAGCGCCGGAGGTTCGAGACGAGAGTGTGCATCTGGACGCGCCTCCTCTCAGTACCAGTGGACGGCCGTGAGGAACAGGTCGATCAGCTTGATGCCGATGAACGGCACGACGATGCCTCCCACGCCGTAGATCCAGACGTTGCGCCGGAGGATGGCCGCCGCGCCGGAGGGCCGCCACTTCACGCCGCGCAGGGCCAGGGGGATCAGCGCCACGATCACCAGGGCGTTGAAGATGACCGCCGAGAGCACTGCGGACGTCGGGCTGTGCAGCTTCATGACGTTCAAGTCGTTGAGCTGCGGGTAGCTGGTGACGAAGAGCGCAGGAATGATGGCGAAGTACTTGGCGACGTCGTTGGCGATCGAGAAGGTCGTGAGCGCCCCTCTCGTGATGAGCAGCTGCTTTCCGATCTCGACGACTGTGATGAGCTTGGTCGGATTGGAGTCGAGGTCCACCATGTTGCCGGCTTCCTTCGCCGCGGTCGTGCCCGTGTTCATCGCCACCCCGACGTCCGCCTGCGCGAGGGCGGGCGCGTCGTTGGTCCCGTCGCCGGTCATGGCGATGAGCCGCCCGCCTTCCTGCTCGGACTTGATGAGGGCGAGCTTCGCCTCGGGCGTCGCCTCGGCCAAGAAGTCGTCGACGCCTGCTTCCTGGGCGATCGCCGCGGCGGTGAGCGGGTTGTCCCCGGTGATCATGACGGTGCGGATCCCGGCCGCGCGCATCTCGGCGAACCGCTCCCGGATCCCCTCTTTCACCACGTCCTTCAGCTCGATCACGCCGAGCACCTCGGCCCCGTCGGCCACGACGAGCGGCGTCGCGCCCTGCCGCGCGATCGACTCGACGATGTCCTCGAGCCCGTCGGGCGCGGTACCTCCCTGTTCGATCACCCATCGGCGCACGGCCTCCGCGGCGCCCTTGCGGATCTGGCGGCCGTCGAGGTCCAGCCCGGACATGCGGGTGGTCGCAGAGAACGGCACGAACTCGTGGGGTCCGGTGAGCTCCCGCTCGCGGATGCCGAACCGCTCCTTGGCGAGGATGACGATCGAGCGGCCCTCGGGGGTCTCGTCCGCGAGCGAGGCCAGCTGCGCGGCGTCGGCCACCTCCTCCTCGGTGTGGTGCCCGGCTGGGTAGAAGGCGTTGGCCATCCGGTTGCCCAAGGTGATGGTGCCGGTCTTGTCGAGGAGCAGCGTCTGGACGTCTCCCGCCGCCTCCACGGCCCGGCCGCTCATCGCCAGCACGTTGCGCTGGACGAGCCGGTCCATCCCGGCGATGCCGATGGCGGACAGCAGCGCGCCGATGGTGGTCGGGATGAGGCAGACGAGGAGCGACACCACGACGACGACGGACACCGTGGTTCCCGAGTAGTGGCCGAACGGTTGCAGGACCACCACCACCGGGAGGAACACGATGGTGAGGACAGCCAAGAGGATGGTGAGGGCGATCTCGTTGGGCGTCTTCTGGCGGTTCGCTCCCTCGACCAGTGAGATCATCCGGTCGAGGAAGGTCTTGCCGCGCTCGGCGGTGATCCGCACGACGATCCGGTCGGAGAGGACCTTGGTTCCACCGGTGACGGCCGAGCGGTCCCCGCCCGACTCGCGGATCACCGGTGCCGACTCGCCGGTGATCGCCGACTCGTCGACCGAGGCGACTCCTTCGACGATCTCCCCGTCCGAGGGAATGACGTCACCCGCCTCGCACACGACGCAGTCGCCCCGCACAAGGTCCGAAGCCCGGACCCTCGTCTCCGCCCCGCTCGCGTCCAAGCGCCGCGCCCCGGTCTCCGAGCGCATCCGCCGGAGCGTGTCGGCCTGCGCCTTGCCCCGGCCTTCAGCCATGGCCTCGGCGAAGTTGGCGAAGGTGACGGTGAGGAACAGCCAGATCGTGATCGACCAGCTGAACAGGGTCGGGTGCGCGACCGATTCGACGAACGTCACGACGGTGCCGACGAGCACCACGAACATGACGGGGTTCTTCACCTGTGTCCGGGGGTGGAACTTCTTCAGGGCCTGGACGACGGCGTAGCGGAGGATCTCCCGGTCGAAGAGGCCACGCTGGCCGGCCACCCCGCGTGGGGCCGGCCCCGGCTGCGGGGCTGTCACCGGCCCTGGCGAACCTCCCGACGAGGGTGCGGGCACCACGGAGGCCGTGTCGGTCATCGCAGGAGCCTGCCGGCGAGGACGTGGCCGACGTGCGAGAGCGTGGGAACGACCGAATAGAACTTGTGGCTCAAGGCTGTCGCGATCGGTCCGAGGGCCACGGCGGGGAAGAACACGAGTGCCCCCACGATGATGATCACCCCGATGAGCAGGCCGACGAACATGGTGTTGTCCGTGCGGAACGTGCCGGCCGAGGCAGGGACCATCTTCTTCGCGGCGAGCGCGCCGGCCAACCCAAGTGCCGGCACCATGACGGCGAACCGGCCGAGAAGCATCGCAATTGCACCCATGACGTTGTAGAAGGCGTGGTTGCCTGTCAGCCCGGCGAAGGCCGAGCCGTTGTTGTTCGCCTGGGACGTGAAGGCGTAGAGGATCTCGCTGA
>JAKATJ010000164.1 GCA_021828005.1 Actinomycetes bacterium
ATTGCAGCCGGGCAGTGGATCGTGCCTGATTGGATCGCCTCCCGCCAGGTGCCGGCTGTCCGAGCGAGCAGAGGGCGAGCCATCTCGGCCCGAAAGCGTGCGCTGCGGCAGCAGGCCGATGCCGGGCTTCCTGAGCACTGCGACCGCGACTGGTACCGCAGGGCGGTCCTGCCGCTCCTCGCCGGGCACAGGTTGAGCGAGATCACGGCGGCGGCCAACTGCTCGAAGGGCTACGCCTCGACCATCCGCAAGGGCACCTACGTGCCCCACGTGTCCACGTGGACGGCGCTCGCGGAGTTGGCCGGAGTGGAGATGACCGAGAGGGCGACGGGCTGAGCGCCAGGGAGCAAGGCCCAAGGACCGTCGCCCATGCTCGGAGCCTGTCGCACATGACGCGGCCCACGCTACGCAACGCACCATGGAGCCTGGCTCACCGCCAGAGGCGACGCTTTCGGTCCGACGTCGTCCGACGAGACCTCTTCTGGCCTACCTGCGACGTCTGGACGCGGGTCGAGACGCCCACCGTTCGCCGGTGCCCACGCTGTACGACCGGGATCGCCCGATGCCCGTAGGTCGGCTGTCCGATGCCGCCACACTGCTGATCGAGAGGCCAAGGCTCGGTATGGAGTCGGGGAAGGGTCCAGTCGACCGGGATGTCGCCTCGGGCGCTGCAGGCGGCGACCCACCCTTGTCCGTGACGGCGGTGATCTGATGGGTATCGCTCGGTCCCGCTCATCGAGGCGCCCGACAACCGACCGGGTCCTGCACCATCTAGCGTGCGAGTCAGTCGACAACCGCTTGCCGACAGATCGCACATCACGCCTTGAGGAGGCACGATGACCCTTGGTGACAAGTCACTGCACTTCCAGGGCAAGGGAACGGACCTGCCCGCGCTGCAGCAGAAGATCGAGGAGTACCTGAAGTCCGACGGCTTCTCGGTGCAGTCCTCGGCCCCGAGCGACCAGGGAACGGTGCTGCAGGCAAAGAAGGGGGGGTTCCTCCGAGGAGTCGTCGACGCCAACCGGGCGCTCACGATCATGGTCTCAGGCGAGCCGAACGATTTCACCGTTCGCGTGGGGATCGGCAAGTGGCTGGAGCATCTCGGAGTGGCCGCCGTGGAGACCTTGCTCATCTCCGATCTGTTCCTCGTGATCGACGTCGCCGAGACGGCATGGAACTTCGAGGTCGAAGACAAGCTCGTCAAGCAGATCGAGTCTTTCGTCGTCTGAGTACCGGGGCCGACCGTTGCCTCCGACGGCCCCACTCGCCTCCACCTCTTCCGCCCTCCCCGGAGCGATACTCCGTCCATGACGGCCATCGAGTGCCCACGCTGCGAGACGACCTTCGAGACGAAGGCCACCACGGCGACGCGGTGCCGGGCGTGTCGGAGCGTCGTGCACGTGGGAGCCGGGCGCGCTGGAGGACGTCGGAGCCCCAGCGTCCGGCGCTCTTCGGCCACAGCCTGGAGCACGGAGCCGGCCGACGACGGGAGCGGCATACTGCTGCTCGGTGCAGGACTGGTGTTGGTTGTCCTCGTGGGCTACGGCATCTACCGATACGTGACAGGACGGCGGCAGAAGTCCGCTGAGGAGGACGCCGATTCTCCGGCTGCGACATAGCATTCGACCGTGACCAGCAGAATGCGCTGGGAAAGACCGCACGTCGACTCGACCACCAGGCGACCGTGGCGACCGGACGACCTTCCTGGTGGACTCGTGCGTCGCCGACGGCGCCCCCGTGGAAGATGCGTTCGATGCCATAACAGGTACTCGACAGGGACTCAGATCCGTTGGTTGAAGCAACCGAAGGGATGGGTTCACGTCGCTTGTCCCGAGGTGCCCAGTGACCAGAGCGGTCGGCCGACTGCTGCAGTCTTGTGTCCCGTGTGCTTCGAGCGACGATCCGTTACCGGCGCGTGCCGATGCAGCTGAACCGTTCCTTGGCGCCAACGTCGTCCCTGACGCCGGCCGGTGCGGGCTGAGGCCGAGGTGGTCCAATGCTCGTGGCAAGAAGGGGGGTCCAATCGGACTGGCAAGCGACACGGGCCACTGCGGGCCGTCTGTCCATCTATCGCCACCAGGTCAGAGCGGAGAAAGCCAGGACCACCCCGCACGGCCGGGACGAAACCGCCCGCGCAGTGGACACACGAGAGCGCGCCGCACCCGCGAGCCGGGCGGCGACCAGCCTCGTCAGGCTGATCAGCTTGCCCCCGAGCTTGCTCAGAACTGCTCCGGCCGCCGCGAGACGCGCCGATGTGGAGTACTTGATGTGCGCCTCCGTCGGGGCGACGGTCCAGGTCCATGAGACCGGGAAGGGCAGCTGTTCTCAACGCAGATGGGCGGGGACCTGGGTCGATGGCGCCGTAGCGGCGACTTCGAGAGCCGGACGGTAGGCGTCATTGAGCCCGAAGTTGCAGAAGAACGGTTCGATCGACTCACCGGTGCCGTAGATGGCGGCGGCGCGCGTGCCGGGCTCGATCCGGACGGTGTGTTGCTGACCGACGAGCGAACAATCGAGCGGCACGCAGACGAGCTCGCTCGCATCGGGGTTCATCTCGGCGTGGTCTGCGCCGGCGATGCCGGCCAGGTTGCGGGCGATCTCGATCACCACGTGCTGGAAGCCGCCGCAGGTCCCGGGCAACGCGAGGTCGTGCTCTCGGGCGTAGCGGATCGCCTCGAGCGCGCCCGCCATGCTTGCATACGGCGTGCCGGGCGCCATCAGGCAGCCGCCATAGGCACCCAGCATGGCCGGGTCCTCGAGCGCCACCGGCGTGGGCACCCATTCGAGTTCATCGTCGATCTCGGGCAGCTCAAGGCGCTGCAAGCCCTCGCTGACCACGAGACGGTCACCGCGGCAGGACGGGTTCTCCACCTCAGCCCCTCGGCGGTGTCCCAGCAGACCGCCGCGCTGGCACGCTCGGTCGGAGTGCCACTCGTCACCCGACACGGCCGGCGGGTCCGGCTCACTGCCCAAGCCGTGGTGCTGCTGGACCACGCCCGGGTCGTCGAAGCCCAGCTCGAGCGGGCCCGAACCGACCTCGCGGCCTTCGACGACGGCGACGTGGGGAACGTGACCGTCGGCGCCTTCGCCACCGCCATCTCTGGTCTCGTCGCGCCGGCGCTCGGCCTGCTCTCGACGGATCGGCCCCGCCTGGCGGTCACCGTGACGGAGGTCGAGGCACCTGAGTGCTTCCAGCGCCTCGACGCCGGCAGCGCGGATGTCGTGGTCACGGTGGACTACCAATCCGGGCCGCGCCGCGGCGACCCCCGCTATGAGCGCATCGATCTCGCCCGGGACCCCTTGCTCGCTGTTCTCCCGTCCCGCCATCCACTCGCCGGGCGTCGGCACCTCGCGCTGCCGTCAAGATGCGACCAGGTTGTCGCCCTATCCGTCACGCCGGTGCAGCCGGCGCGGAGCATCTACGCCGCAATGCGCAGTGGATCCGCCCACGCGCCACACATCGCAGCCGTTGCCGAGGCGTTGTCCCTGGTGGCCAGGACGTGCCCGCCCTCGCGCGACGTACGCGGGGGGCGGATCCGAGCGTGAGCGCCTCGTAGAACACCCCACTCGACACCGCAGCAACAGCCGCGTCCGGGAGCTGACGGTGAAGGCTCCGAACGCCACGAGCCACCCGGCGTTGTAGTTTGCGACGGCCTAGAGCACTCGCACGTTCTGGGCTTCGGGCCCCTTGCGGCCCTGGGCCACGTCGAACTCGACCTGCTGGCCTTCGTCGAGGCTCTTGTACCCATCTCCAGCCAGGTTGGAGTA
>JAKATJ010000165.1 GCA_021828005.1 Actinomycetes bacterium
CTGACGGATACCGGCGAGCGCCGCCGGGCCTCGGGCAGCGAGGTCGTCGGGGACGACGACGAGGCCGTGCATCACGAGTCGGCCGCGGGCGACGAGGGCGGCCATGAGACCGAAGCGGTCGTCGTCAGCGTAAGCGTCCGCCGCCGCGTGCCAGGAGAGAGAGACCTGCAAGGCGAGGGACCGCCCGCGGTGCTCGGCACCGGGCGGCTTCCAGCCGTCGGTCCCCGGCGAGCCGCGCAGGATGACCGGGCGCTCACTCATGCGCCCTCGCCCTCCACGTCGTCGCCGCGCTCAGCAGCGCGCAGGCGTTCGACGGTCAGCGACACGCTCGCGGGGTCGATATCGCAGCCCAGGAACCTTCGGCCCGTGGACATGCACGCGATCCCGGTCGTCCCGCTACCGCAGAACGGGTCGACGACGAGCTCGCCGGGCTCGGTCACCTGTTCCACCCAGCGGATGAAGGGCCCAACGCTCTGCTGCCAGTGATGATCTGTCGGACTCTTGGCGCCGTTACCCTCGGACGCGAAGGCATCAATAATCCAGTGGCGAGGGCGGTAGAGCCCTGCCGAGAAGATCGCCACCGGGCGCCAACGGCCCCGGATCATCCGTCCGCGGTGCTCGTTGTGGCGGCCGGGCAGGAACACGGCGCCCGTCCAGACGTACTCCAGGTGCTCGCCCAGCCGGGCGAGCTGCTCGGGCAGGTCCACCTTGCCGCAGTAGACGACGAGCAGGCGCCCGGGCTTCAGGACCCGGGCGGCGAAGGCCGAGAGGTCGCTGTAGAGCGGCACGCCCGCATTGTCATACGGCGGGTCGCAGACGACCGCGTCCACCGAGCCGCCGGGGACGTCGGCGAGCACGTCGCGGAAATCCCCACAACGCACCTCGATCCCGTCTCCGAGCGTCGTCCTCGGCGGTGGCGGCGCCTCTGCGCGTCGACGGGCGAAGTTCTCCCGGCGCACCAGCTCTTCCGCCTTACGGCCATCGATCTCCCCGCGGTCCACACGGGCCGCGAGGTCCGGATGGCCGGCGAGCTTGTCGGCGAGGCGGAGCCGTCGTCGGGCGGTACGCGGGTTGACCCCCAGCTCGGTGGCGAGCGCGGACAGGTCAGCAGGTCGGGCAACTTCGGACACGCTGTCCGAAGTTCGATCATTGCGGGCACCCTGTCCGAGCTTTACGCCGCGCACCTCGGCGAGCCGGCGGAATGCGGCGGCCCAGGCGACCGGTCCCAGGTGGCGACGCAGGAGGTTCAGCCGCAGCGCCATTTCCGTCGCCGCCTGGTCGTCGACGTCCACGGTGAGCGACGGGCAGTCGATCCCCAGATCCTCGGCGATCCGCGCCCGGTGGTGCCCGTCGACGATCCGGCCGTCGGCGGTGCGCACCACCGGGACCTGGACACCGTGTGCCGCGATGTCGGCACGTAGCGCAGCCAGCGCGTCACGGTCCAGGGGCGCCATGACCTGAAAGACAGGGCGACGCTTCATCGGTCGGCTCCGCTCAAGGCGCCGTGTCCGTTGAGAGCGGCCGTCTGGTGGTCACAGGCCGCGAGCCCGAAAGCCCCCGTGCGCGGCGGGTCCGCCCCGCACTCCGGGCAGGAGCCATCGAGCGACGTTGCCTCGGTCCTGCGCGGCAGGGCCAGCAGTCGGCCCGAGGGACGCAGCCGGTCGTAGTCGGCGACGTCGGGCGGTCCGCCGTCCCATTCACCGAAGAAAGGCCAGTCGTTCCCGCGCACGACCCGGTCGGGCCAGAAGGATCGAAGCCGGTCCCCGCGAAAACGGTCGAGCCGGAGCACGTCGGGACGATCCCGGTCGGGGACGAGTCCGACGCCGATCTCGGGCCAGGCGAGCCAACGCTGGGACCCAAAGGGCAGCATTTCGCGGCGACCTTGCTGAGGTTTCGGGGCGTGGTGCTCAAGGACGAGGGCGAAGCCGAATCGCACGCGGAGTTCGTCGAGGACGGCGAGCAATCCCTCAGCCGCGTCCTCATACGACTCGCTCGGACGGCGACCGCCCAACTTGTAGATCGGCCCTGCCACGACGAGCGCCGGGCGCTGCGCGCGCAGCTCGCGCACGAGCGCGGCACGGTCGCCCGGCTCGCGCAGGTCGAGCCCGCCGGGCCGGCTCCACACCCGGCACCGCGCGGCGCCGTAGTCGTCGCCAACGGCGCCGCGCACCTTCTCGTCGATCCATGAGCCGGTCTCGGCGATTGCGGCAAGGGGGTTCTCCGCGTCGACGACGAGCGCCCGGACCGGCTCGATCCGATCAAACGTGAAGGGGTGCACCCCCTGAGCGGCGCAGATCGCGATTTGTCGCAAGAGCGTGCTTTTGCCGTTGCCCTCGGAGCCGACCACGACGATCCGCCAATCGGAGCGCAGGAGCCCAGGGATGACCCACGGCGCAGCATCAGCGCCACGCTCGAGCAGCTCGGGGAGCGTCATCGCCTCCGTGCGTCCCGACCCGGCCCGAGCACCAATCGCGTCGAGGGTGGCCGCGCACCGGGCGGCGACCTCGAAGGGATCACCGGTGGCGAGCGCGGCCTTCGTCTCGATCAGCGCCCGGCCCACCAGCCGGGCGGCGCGATGACGGAGGACGACCTCGACGTGCTCACGCGACGGCGGCCCGGCATCGACGGCGAGCGTCGCCAGCGTCTCGGCGTCGACCTCCCCCCCGCGCCCACGCACCCGGTCGGCGACGATCACGGGATCGACGCGGCCTCCGTCGACGATCAACTCGACGATCGCCTCCCAGACGAACCCCAGCCGAGCGTCGAAGAACGCGTCAGGAGAAATGTCGTCGGCGACGGCCTCGACGCGGTCGGGGTACGCCAGGGCGGACCCGACGAGGGCCCGCTCCGCAGCCGGGTCGGAACGAGGGGTGGACGTCACCGCGCACCTCTCGCCGCCACGTCCACCCACCCGAGGCTCGCCGGGCGCGGCTCCCCGGGGCGCAGGGAGACGCGAGCTGCCGCCCGCCGCGCTTGCTCTTCACGGTGGTCCTCGGTCGCCTGACGGACGCGGATAATGAGGACGCCATACGGATTCCGAGCACCCCTGAGGCCACCGGCATCGACGATTCGGTTGACCAGCTCGCCGGATCCCATGACCTCCAACGCCGCCCCGACGGCGTCACGGAAGGCGGGCCCGCGGGCGAGCAGGCGAGCGCTGACCGGGAAGCAGGCAGCAAGCTCGGCTGCCGCACGATCGGCGGCGCTCACGGCGCTCCCTCGATCACGGTCGCGGCCTCGCGAAGGAGGGCGGCGAGCGCGCGGGCGGACGGCGGCGCGAAAGCGAGGGGACGGCCGGCGTCGGCGGCGACGACCGCGTGAAGTGCGACGCGGCGCAATCGGTGAGCGGTGAAGTCGGCACCGGGCGCCGGCCATTCGAGACGGACGGTGCGCAGGACCGCATGGGTGCCACCGGCGCCGACATGGCATCCCGGGCAGAGTGGGATCGTGAGGGCACCGTCCAAGTAGCCGGCACCCGGCCGCGGGCGCCCGGTAGCGTGGTGCGCGTGAATCGGGCCAAGGCGCCCACACATCGTGCAGAGACCGCGCGTCACGATCGCCGGCCTATATATTCGAACAGCTCCTCCCCGGCCTGCGCTCGCGCGTCGAGGACCGCGAGGACCGTGCTGGGGTCAGACTCAAAACGCTCATCCCGGAACGGAGCCCACGCTCCGACGAGGCGGAGGAACCGCTCCGGCGTGATGAAGCCCTGGCG
>JAKATJ010000166.1 GCA_021828005.1 Actinomycetes bacterium
CTGCGGCGCCACAGCGACGTGGGCGTCGTCCGGATGCCGTTCCACCTCCGCCGCATGTAGCCACGGGGGTGCGGAGGGCGAGCCGGGGCCGCCAGGCCCCAGCCGCCGGCGGCCTCGAGGGCTGGCGCTAGCGCCCGTACCGCGCAGCGCAGTCGGGGCACAGGCCGCGGTAGGTGATCTCCACCCCGGTGACGAGGAAGCCACCCCTCGCGTCGTCGGCGACTTGTGGTAGAGCTGTCGTGCGGGGCACGTCTCGGATGGTGTGGCACCGGTCGCAGACGAGGTGGTCGTGGTGTGCGGTGACGTACGGGTCGTAGCGCCTGGGGCCGTCGACCACGTCGACGACCCCGAGCTCGCCCATGGCGACGAGCTCGTTCAAGGTGTTGTAGACGGTGGCCCTGCTGATCTCGGGGAGCCGGCTCCGTGCGAGCTCGTGCACCTCCTCGGCGGTCAGGTGCACGTGGTCGCCAACGAGCACCTCGGCGACGGCGCGGCGCTGGGCGCTGAGGCGCCAGTCCCGGCCGCGGAGCCGGGAGAGCAGGTCCGTCGTGGTCATGGTGTGAGATTACCTCTTGACCTGATCACAATCCTGTATTAGAAGAAGTCTAACTTAGGAAGTGGCCTACAGACTGAGCGTGCACGACGGCGTGCACGACGGCGTGCACGACGAGGAGGTCCCGCAGATGCCCGAGAGCGAATGTCCGGTCAGCGTGGTGAAGCGGGCCGCGACCATCAAGGACTGGTGGCCGGACCGTCTGGACGTCAACGTCCTGCACGCCCATCCCGCCCAGTCCAACCCGCTCGGGGCGGACTTCGACTACGCGATCGAGGTGGAGGGCCTCGACGTCGAGGCCCTCCGGCGCGACCTCGTCGAGGCGATGACGAGGTCGCAGCAGTGGTGGCCGGCGGACTACGGCCACTACGGCCCGCTGTTCATCCGCATGGCCTGGCACGCGGCGGGCACCTACCGCATCACCGACGGACGCGGCGGCGGCGGGACCGGGTCCCAGCGGTTCGCCCCGCTCAACAGCTGGCCCGACAACGCCAGCCTCGACAAGGCGCGCCGGCTGCTCCTGCCCGTCAAGCAGAAGTACGGGCGCAGGCTTTCGTGGGCCGACCTCATCATGTTCGCCGGGAACTGCGCCGTCGAGGCGATGGGCCTCCGGACGTTCGGGTTCGGGTTCGGGCGCCCCGACATCTGGGAACCGGACGACATCGACTGGGGTGCCGAGCACACCTGGCTGGGCGACGAGCGCCACGCCGACGCCGGGGAGATGGTCGGCCCCTACGCCGCCGACCACATGGGGCTCATCTACGTCAACCCCGAGGGGCCGGGTGGGAACCCCGACCCGCTGCTCGCCGCCACGTACATCCGCCAGAGCTTTGCCCGGATGGCCATGGACGACGAGGAGACCGTTGCGCTCATCGTGGGTGGTCACACCTTCGGCAAGACCCACGGCGCGGTCAGCGCCGAGCACATCGGGCCCGAGCCCGAAGCGGCCCCGCTCGAGCAGCAAGGGCTCGGGTGGCACAACGACGTCGGTGCCGGGAACGGGCCCGATGCCTGGACGAGCGGGCTCGAGGGCGCGTGGACCACGGACCCTACGGCGTGGGACAACGGGTTCTTGGACAACCTGTTCACCTACGACTGGGAGCTCACGACGAGCCCTGGGGGGGCGAAGCAGTGGACGCCGAAGAACCCCGAGGCGCAGGGGACGGTGCCCGACGCGTACGACGCGAGCAGGCGCCACGCACCGATGATGCTGACGACCGACCTCGCGCTCAAGGTCGACCCCGTCTACGAGCCGATCGCCCGGCGCTTCCACGAGCATCCCGGCCAGCTCGCCGAGGTCTTCGCCAAGGCATGGTTCAAACTGCTGCACCGCGACATGGGACCCGTCTCCCGCTACCGCGGCCCGCTCGTGCCCGCGCCCCAGCTGTGGCAGGATCCCGTCCCGCCGGTCGACCACGAGCTGATCGACGACCTCGACGTGGCCTTCTTGAAGCAGACGATCCTCGCTGCGGGGCTCACCGTCTCCCAGTTGGTGCTGGCGGCGTGGGCGGCGGCGGCGAGCTTCCGGGGCACCGACAAGCGCGGCGGCGCAAATGGCGGCCGGGTCCGCCTGGAGCCCCAATGCCGCTGGGAGGCGAACGACCCCGCCGAGCTCGCGAAAGTGCTCTCGGTGCTCGAGCAGGTCCGACGGGACTTCAACAGCACGCAATCGACCGAGAAGTCGGTCTCGGTCGCCGACCTGGTTGTCCTGGGAGGCTGCGCCGCTGTCGAGCGGGCGGCGAGGGACGCCGGCTTCGAAGTCACCGTCCCCTTCTCGCCCGGGCGCACCGACGCGTCACAGGACCAGACCGACGTGGCGTCCTTCGGGGTGCTCGAGCCGCGTGCCGACGGCTTTCGCAACTACCTCCGGGACGGGGAGAAGGAGGCTCCCGAGAGGATGCTCGTCGAGCGCGCGCTGCTCCTGACCCTGACCGCCCCCGAGATGACCGTGCTCCTGGGAGGTATGCGGGTGCTCGGTGCCAACGCCGGCGGGTCCCGCCACGGGGTGCTGACGCATCGGCCCGGGGTCCTCACGAACGACTTCTTCGTGAACCTGCTCGACATGGCGACCGAGTGGGAGCCGTCGACCACGACCGAGCACGTCTACGAGGGCAGGGACCGCTCCAGCGGCGAGCTCAGATGGACTGCCACGGCCGTCGACCTCGTGCTCGGCGCGCACTCCCAGCTCCGTGCCATCGCCGAGGTCTACGGGAGCGCCGACGCCCAGGAGAAGTTCGTGAGCGACTTCGTCGCCGCCTGGAACAAGGTGATGAACCTCGACCGGTTCGACCTCGTATGAGGGGCCCTCGTCCGCGGCCGAGGGATCCTCGTCGGAGGTCCTCGTCCGCGGCTGAGGGATCCTCGTCGCCCGGCTGGCGAGCGCAGAGCCTGGTGGGAGCGGACTACCAGCCCCCGCCCGAGCCACTGGAACCGCTCGAGCCACTGGAGCTGCTCGAGCCCCCGTAGCCCCCGTAGCCGCTCCTCGAGGTCGTCGTCGTCGTCGTGGCGGGCTTCACCGGCGCGCCGGTGCTGCGGAGCGCGAACCAGGTGCCGCCGAGAGCCTTGATCCCGACTCCGTTGGCCTGACCCGCGGCGCTGTCACCCGAGAACAGGTACAAGAGATGCCCGTGGTAGGTCACCTGCAGCGAGGCACCCCGCTTCGCGTCCCCGAGATACTTTTCGACGACGCCCGCTCCTGCCTTCGGCTTCCCATGGGTGAGGAGCGGCGGCCAGATGCGCAGGCACTTCCCGGTGCACTTGAGCGACTTCACGGTCTCCGCGCTGTTGTAGTACAGCGTCCTCCCTGCGGCGTCTGCCAAGAGCGCTCCGTACTTCTTCGTCTTCTCGATCTTGACCAGTGCGACGCGGGGCTGGACGCGGTGCTTGTGCGCCGCCGCGCCGGCGAGAGCGGGCGCGGCCGTGGCTGCGGCGAGCGTGAGGCAGAACACCGCCGTGGCCACGCCGGCGAGCCTCCGGCGAGATGAGAGCTGGTCCATATGCGGCCCCTCCTTTTGGTCGAGGTGCGTTGCGTTGGTTGTCGGGAAAGATTACGTGTGCTCAGTTTCTGGCGGACATCGCCCCGTTCGACGCGGCCCGGCCCCGGGCCGTCCTGACGACCTCGTCGCCCTGCGACCCCTGCG
>JAKATJ010000034.1:0-9022 GCA_021828005.1 Actinomycetes bacterium
GAGGACCTGCGCGCGGACCGCCAGTTCGAGTTCACCCAGCTCGACATGGAGGCATCGTTCGTCACCCAAGACGACGTGCTCGACTTCGTCTCCGAGGCGGTGCTCGACGCCGCGGAGGCCGCGACCGGCTCGCGTCCGCCGCCGATCGAGCAGATGTCGTGGGCAGAGGCGCTCGACCGCTACGGGACCGACAAACCGGACCTCCGGATCGAGACCGCGATCGTGGATCTCGGCGAGGTCTTCGCGTCGAGCGAGGTCCGCGCGCTCACCGCGCCGGTGGTGAAGGGCCTTCGGGTCCAAGGCGGCTCGTGGGCGAGCCGCGCCGCGCTCGACGCGCTCGTCGAGCGGGCGAAAGTGCTCGGGGCGAGAGGCCTCGCCTGGTTCCGCGTCAACGAGGGTGGGGGCGGGGGCCGGGGCTCCCTCGACTCGCCGCTCGCCCGCGTCATCTCGGAGGAAGAACGCGACGGCCTTTTGCGCGCGACCGAGGCGGCGCCAGGCGATCTCGTCATCGTGGTGGCCGACGAGCACCGCACGGCCTGCACCGTCCTCGGCCAGCTGCGGGTCGAGCTGGCCGCCAAACCGGTGGGGGAGGGGCCGCACCGCTACGTCTGGGTGGTCCAGTTCCCGCTCTTCGAGGGGATCGGCGCGGACGGGCACCTCGTGGCCGCGCACCACCCGTTCACCATGCCCCACCCCGACGATCTCGACCGGATCGACACCGACCCCCTGTCGGTGCGCTCGCAGGCCTACGATCTCGTGCTGAACGGCTGGGAGCTGGGATCGGGGAGCGTCCGTATCCACCGTGCCGACGTCCAGGCGAGGGTGTTCAAGGCGCTCGGCATCTCCGACGAGGACGCCGAGTCTCGCTTCGGGTTCCTCATGAACGCTTTCCGCTACGGCGCGCCTCCGCACGCGGGCTTCGCGTTCGGCATCGACAGGCTCGTCGCCGTTCTCGCCGGCGAGGAGTCCATCCGCGAGGTGGTCGCCTTCCCGAAGACCCAGTCGGGCTCCGACCCCCTGACCGGGGCGCCCAAGCCGTTGCCGGCGGCGTCGCTCGCGGAGCTCGGGATCCGGATCGCCGGGAGATGACCGGGCTCTTCGAGGCCGCGGCCGAGGAGCGGCTGCGATCTCGTGCGCCTCTCGCCGCTCGCATGCGGCCCCACTCTCTTGACGAGGTGGTGGGGCAGCGCCACCTCGTCGGCCCGGGTGCGCCGCTGCGCGTGCTCGTCGAACGCGACCGGCTCACGTCGGTGGTGCTCTGGGGGCCGCCGGGCAGCGGCAAGACCACGCTCGCGCGGCTCGTCGCGGTCGCGACGAAAAAGGAGATGGTGGCGCTCTCAGCGGTGACCGCCGGAGTGAAGGACGTCCGCGAGGCCATCGATGGAGCGCGGCGGCGCCTGGGGGACGAGGCGCGGGGCACCATCCTGTTCCTCGACGAGGTCCACAGGTTCAACAAGGCGCAGCAGGACGTCTTGTTGCCCGCGGTCGAAGACGGGCTCGTCGTGCTCATCGGCGCGACGACGGAGAACCCGTTCTTCGAGGTGAACGCGCCGCTCATGAGCCGCGCGACGCTCTGGCGGCTCGAGCCGATCGGGGACGACGACATGGCAGCGCTGGTGCGGCGCGGCCTCGACGTCGAGCACGCCGAGGCCGACGAGAAGACGGTCGGCGCGGTCGTCGGCGCGGCGGAGGGTGATGCGCGCGCCGCGCTCACGACGCTCGAGGTCGCCGTCGCGCTCGCCGCCGCGCGCGCCGGGCACGCCGGGCCAACCTCGGGCGCGTCGACCGTCGCCGTCACCGTCGACGACGTCGTGCGCGCCCGCGCGGGGCGCCTCTACCACCAGGGGGTGGACGAGCACTACGACCAGGTGAGCGCGTTCATCAAGTCCGTCCGAGGCTCGGACCCCGATGCGGGCCTGTACTGGATGGCGCGGATGCTCGAAGCCGGCGACGACGCGCGCTTCGTCGCACGGCGGCTCGTCATCCTGGCGAGCGAGGACATCGGCATGGCGGACCCCCAGGCGCTCGTCGTCGCTGACGCCGCGGCGCGCGCGGTGGAGATGGTGGGGCTGCCGGAGGCCGCGCTCAACCTCGCCCACGCGGTCGTCTATCTCGCCTGCGCGCCGAAGTCGAACCGGGTGACCCTGGCGCTCGGCCGGGCCCGCGGCGACGTGCGCGGCGACGAACCAGCGGAGGTGCCGGCGCACCTGCGCGACAGCCACTACCGCGCCGCCGAGCGGATCGGCCACGGCGCGGGGTACCGCTACCCCCACGACTGGCCCGAAGGCTGGGTGGACCAGCAGTACCGGCCCGCCGCGCTCGAGGGGCACGTCTACTACGAGCCGTCCGGCCACGGCGAGGAGGCCGAGGTGGCCGCGCGGCTCGGGCGGCTCCGCGTGCACGACGAAGGGGGCGCGCGAAGGAGGATCTGAGCGGACGGTTAGCTTGTGCGGCGATGTCCGGCCCGGCAGCTCCTGGGAGACGTTGACCGATGCCGGGGATGTCCCACTCGCTCCGGGCCGACAACCCGCTCGTCGTGGCGGCCTTCCACACGGCGATCCTCCACCAGTTCCTGCTCGTCCTGGCGGTCGGCGTCGGCATGGCGCTCGCCTGGAACCTCTGGTTCACCTTCCAGCTCCGCCGGGGCACGCCGGGCGCGGGAGGTCCGGCTGCGGGCGGTCCGGCGCCGACACGGCCCGGGGGGCCCGAGGCGGTCGTCACGAGCGCCGAGCCCCCCGCGCGCCGGTTCCTGCGCGTCGCTTTCGGGCTGCTCTGGCTGCTCGACGGCCTGCTCCAGATGCAGGCCAGCATGCCCCTCGGCATGCGCGCAGGCGTCGTGGAGCCCGCGGTGCTCGGCTCCCCGGTCTGGATCCACCGTCTCGTCGTCGCCGGCATGTCGGTCTGGACCAACCATCCGGTGGAGGTGGCCGCCGCCGTGGTCTGGACCCAGCTCGGGATCGGCCT
Organism: Actinomycetes bacterium; assembly: GCA_021828005.1. Lineage (GTDB taxonomy): Bacteria > Actinomycetota > Acidimicrobiia > Acidimicrobiales > RAAP-2 > JAJYVT01. The sequence goes on from JAKATJ010000034.1 coordinate 2,965, forward strand.
CGCGCTCCTGCTCGCGCCCCGCGGCCGCTGGTCCCGGGCCGCGGGGCTGGTGAGCGTGGGATGGGGGCTCGTCGTGTGGGTGGTGGGCGAGGCGTTCGGGGGCTCGTTCAGCCATGGCCAGTCCTGGGCGTTCGGCCTTCCCGGCGCGGTGCTCTTCTACGCCGTGGTGGGCGGGCTCCTGGCGCTCCCGGAGTCCGCGTGGCGCGGGCAGCGGCTCGGGCGGCTGGTGACCGGCGCGCTGGGCCTCTTCTTCGTGGGCATGGCGCTCCTGCAGGCGTGGCCGGGGCGCGGCTTCTGGGTGGGGAGATCGGCGCGGCCCGGACACCTGCTCGCCATGGTCGAGACGATGGCCGGCACCACCCAGCCCCACGTGCTGTCGGGCTGGCTCACGGCGTTCGCCGGCTTCGACGCCGCGCACGGCTGGGCCGTGAACGTCGTCCTCGTGGCCGCGCTCGGCACGGTCGGGCTGCTGCTCGCCAGCGGCGTGGGGCCGCTCGTGGTCGCCGGTGCCCTGGCGGCGACCCCGCTGTGCCTTGCGACCTGGGTGCTCGTCCAGGACTTCGGGTTCCTCGGCGGCCTCGGGACCGATACGAACTCGATGGTCCCCCAGCTCCTCCTTCTCTGGGGCGGGGTGGTCGCCGTCGTGCGGGCTCCCGCGGCCGCCAGAGAGCCGACGTTCGTCTCCGTGCGCGACGTGCTCGGACGACCCGGTCGGCGCTCGGAGGTGCTGAGCCCGGGCGTCCTCGCCCGGGCTGCGCTGGGCGCGCTCTGCGGCTTCGTGGTCCTCGTCGGGGTCGTGCCGATGGCGGTCGCCTCAGCCAATCCGAACGCCGACCCGATCCTGAGCGAAGCCCTGAACGGCTCACCGAACCAGGTGGACGCTCCGGCACCCGCGTTCAGCCTCGTCGACCAGCGGGGCAGACGGGTGTCGCTCGGGAGCCTCCGGGGCAAGGCTGTTGCGCTCACCTTCTTGGACCCGGTCTGCAATTCGGCCTGCCCCGTCATCGCGCAGGCCTTTCGCGTCGCAGACGAGATGCTCGGGAACGAGGCGAGCCGCACCGTCTTCGTGGCGATCGCCGCGAACCCGATCTACCGCTCGGTCGAGACGCTCGACGCGTTCGACCGCGCGCAGCACCTGACCGGGGTGAAGAACTGGCTGTACCTCACGGGCTCGGTCCGGCAGCTCACCAGGGCGTGGAACGCGTACGGGATCCAGGTGAGCGTCTTGTCCGCAGGTGCCATGGTCGCCCACTCCGAGGTCGCGTACATCATCGACCCCCACGGGCGCATGCGGGAGATCCTCGGCGACCAGACCGGGACAACATCGAGCGCACGATCGTCCACGGCCGGGCTCGTCGCCGACGCGCTGCGCGCCGCGCTCTCGCCGTGACGAGGGCGCTCCGCCGCACGGCGACCGGCGCCGCGGCGCTGGTCGCCTGCGTGGCGCTCGCCTCGGCGCTCGCCTCGGCGGCGGGCGTCCGGGCGGCGGCCGCCGCACCGCCGGACGTGCCGAGCGGACGCGTCGCAGGCCTCGAGCAGACCTGGGAGACGCCGCAGGGGACGTGGGCCGTCATCGCCATGGGCCACCTGGACAGCCGCCTGAACACCTTCTGGCAGCTGCTCTTCCGGCCAGCCGGCACGTCCCGCTGGTCGCTCGTCACGCCCCCTGGCGCGGCGAGCAATGGCGGTCTGTCCGCCGACCGCACAGCCGGCCCGACGGAAGCCGTCATCGCCGGGTTCCAGCCCAGCAAGCATCTCGACTACTCGCCGCTGGCCGAGACCACCGACGAGGGAAGGCACTGGCGCGCGGGGATCCTGCCGGCGGCGCTCGTCTTCGCCGCCGACGCGGTGGCCGTGGGCGGACGCAGCGCGATCGCGCTCGTGCGCACCGAGGGCGGGGCGCTCGTGAGGGCCGACGGGTCCATCACACGATGGTCGACCGTCGCGACGGTCGCGACGCTCGGGTCGACCGCGGCGGGCCGAGCGTGCAAGCCGTCGGCGTTGAGCGCGGTGGCGGTTGCCCAAGGCGCCCCTGAGGTCGGCGCCGACTGCGCGGAGCCGGGAACCGTCGGGCTCTTCCGCGACGTGGGCGGCACCTGGGTCTCCAGCGCGCCGAAGGTCGCGGATGCAAGGACCTCGAAGCTCGACGTCGTGCGCCTGTGGAGCGGCCCCGTTGGGACAACCGCGCTGATCGAACGCTCCGGCGCAGGCACGCCGTCGCTCGTCGTCGCGTGGCGGAGGTCGCCGGACGGGCGTTGGACGGTCTCGGCTCCCGCCGCCTACACCGGCGACGTGCTGTCGACCGCCACGGGCGCGGCCTCCTCGGTCGCGGTCGTTACGAGCGCGGGCTGGCACGCGCACGCCGTCGAGTCGATCGCGGGCCCGGGCGGGCGCTGGCGCTCTGACGGCCGCCCGCCTGCCGGCACGCAGGAGGTCGCCTTCGCCGGCGGGAGCCTCGATGCGCTCGCGGTGCACGCCAGCCGCGTCTCGGTGTGGCAGCTCGGCGCGTCCGGACGGTGGCACGACACGTCGGCGCGGGTCACGGTCCCCATCGTGTACGGCTCGTCGACATGAACCGCCCGTGCAAGGCGGGCTCCCGGCGGTCTGTGCGCAGGGGCGCCGCGCCGTAGCATCGCGGATCGTGGACGGTCCGCCGCACGGGCCGGAGGCGCCGATGCCCTGGCTGGCGTCGCCCCGGCACCTCCGCTGGCTCGCCTCCGTCGGGCTGGCGGCGCTGGCCCTGGTCGTCGTCGCCCTCTTCGTCTCGGTCCACGAGTCCAGCTCCATGGGCTCGATGGCCACCATCCAGACCGCCGGCTTCTCCCGCCCGGCCACCACGACCCCGGTCGCCTTCTCGCTCCCGGTCCTGCAGCCCCGAACGGGGTCCCTTCACGGGACGAGCGCCGCGTCGATGGCGTCACTGCGCGGCCGGCCGCTCGTGCTCAACCTGTGGGGGAGCTACTGCACGGTCTGCAGGCAGGAGACGCCGGCGGTGGAGTCGGTCGCACGCCGCGTCGGCGCGGCCGTCACGTTCGTCGGCGTCGACACGGCGGACCAGCGGGGCACAGCGCTCCGGTTCCTCCGCCGCTACCACGTCACCTATCTCCAGCTGTTCGATCCCGGCGAGCGCGTCGCGTCCGGCTACGGGATCCAGGGGTTGCCGGTGACGGTCTTCGTGTCGGGCGCGGGCAGCGTGGTCGGGGAGTATCTGGGCGCCCTCGACGCAAAGACGCTCACCCACTACCTCGGGACGCTCTTCGACGTCCGGGTGCCCCCGCCGTCCCCGGCCGGGGCACGGGTCGGGGACTCTACGGTCAGGGGTGCTGGGAGATCGCGACCGCTCCCATCGCCAGGAACAGCGTCGTGAGGTACGTGATCGAGTAGCCGAACAGGCGCATCGCCTGGCGCTGGCTCGGGCCGCGCCGGAGCGCCATCGCGTAGCGCACGAGCCCCGCGTCCAAGACGAGCGCGATGCCGAGGAACACCCAGCCCAGGTGGGCCACGAAGACGAGCAGGACCGACAGCGCCGCGACCAGCGCCGTGTAGGCGAGGATCTCGCGCACGACGCGGCCGGAGTCGGCGACCGAGGGGAGCATCGGGACCGACGCCCGCGAGTAGTCGTCTCTGTGGCGGATGGCGAGCGCCCAGAAGTGGGGGGGCGTCCACGCCACCACGATGCCGAACATCACCCACGCCGGCGCCCCGACGTGCCCGGTGACGGCGCTCCACCCCACCAGGACCGGCACGGCGCCGGCTGCGCCGCCGATCACGATGTTGGAGGCGTAGCGCCGCTTCAGCCACACGGTGTAGACGCCCACGTAGAAGAGGGCCGCAGCGAGCGAGAGGAGCGCGGAGACCAGGTTTACCTCGAGAAAGAGGAGGAGGAACGCCGACACCTCGAGCCCGATGGACAGCGTGAGCGCCTCGGCCGGCCTCACGACGCCCGAGACGAGCGGGCGGCGCTTGGTCCGGTCCATGATCGCGTCGATGTCGCGGTCGTAGTACATGTTGAACGTGTTCGCGCCGCCCGCGGCGAACGTGCCACCGATCACCGTCAGGGCGACGAGCCGGAACGACGGCACCGTCCGCGAGGCGACGAACATGGCCGGCACCGTCGTGACCAAGAGCAGCTCGATGATCCGAGGCTTGGTGAGGGCCACGAGGCCGGCGAGGCGCGGGGGGACGGACCACGAGGCGCGACTTCGAGTCTCCGCGCTCGAGACTTGCTGCACGTGCAGACGTTAGCCGGTCCGACCCGCGGTGGTTGCCGTGCGCAATTCACGCGCAGCTCGCGCTCGAGCATGCCGATCCCGACGGCGGGTACGCTTCGCAGATGAGCGCCGCCGACGTCGCCGTGGTGGTCGCGGCCGCGGTGGGCGCCCTGGGTGCGATCGCGTGCCTTGCGGCCGCGTGCGTGCTCGTGCTCCAGGTCCGCCGGCTCGAGCGGGGCATCGAGGCGCTCCGGCACGAGGCACTGCCTCTGGTCGAGCAGGCGCGTGCCGCCGCCGGCCATGCCGCGACCGAGATCGCCCGCGTCGACGCCGTCCTCGCCGACACCGAGGCGGTCACGGCCGCCGTGGACCAGGCGGCCCAGCTGGCGCGGCGGGCGTTCGCCAACCCGGTCGTGAAGGTGCTCGCGTGGCGCGCCGGGGTCCTCGGAGGTTTGAGGCGGCTCGGCGGGACAGAGGGTGTGCGCCCGACGCGGGCCGTGCCGGGGCGCCACCGGCACCGCAGCGGCAGCGAGGTTCGCGGCCCGGCCGGCCGCCGTACGCTCGCGGCCCCCCGACGGTGATGCGGCGCCCGATCTGGCTCGGCGCAGGGATCGCGCTGGGGGTCGGAGGCACCTTGTGGGCCGAGCAGCGTGTGCGCCGGCGGGTACGCCGCGCGGTGCAGGCGCTCTCGCCGTCGGTGGCAGGCAACGAAGCGGTGCGGGCGGCACGGGAGCTGGGCGGCAGGGTCCGAGAAGCGGTGGACGTCGCGCGTGCGGAGCGCCGCGACCACGAAGCGGAACTGTGGCGGCGGCTGGGCGAGGTACCGCCGGCCCGCACCCACGCCAGGACCGCCCGGCCACAGGGGGCTCGCCGGCAGCACCGGTAGTGTTCGGCGTCGTGGACGCCAACGAGCTTCGGGCCGCCTTCACCGGTTTCTTCGCCGCCCGGGACCACGAAGTGGTCCCGTCCGCGAGCCTCATCCCCCACGACCCCACCGTGCTCTTCACGATCGCGGGGATGGTGCCGTTCAAGCCGTACTTCCTCGGCGACGAGCCGGCGCCCTGGCCGCGCGCCACCACGGTGCAGAAGTGCTTCCGGACGAACGACATCGACGTGGTGGGCCACACCGCAAGGCACTGCACGTTCTTCGAGATGCTCGGCAACTTCAGCTTCGGCGACTACTTCAAGGAGCGGGCCATCCCCCTCGCCTGGGAGCTCGTCACCGACGTCCTGGGGATCGACGCCGAGCGGCTGTGGATCACCGTCCACCACAGCGACGACGAGGCGGCGACGATCTGGGCCGACGGGGTGGGCGTCCCGCCCGAGCGGATCCAGCGCATGGGCGAGGACAACTTCTGGCGGATGGGCGACACCGGCCCTTGCGGGCCCTGCTCGGAGATCTACTTCGACAAGGGCGAGCCCCACGGGGAGGCCGGCGGGCCCGCGCACGGCGGCGCGGAGCGCTACGTGGAGATCTGGAACTTGGTCTTCATGCAGTACAACCGGTCGGACGACGGCTCCATGACCGAGCTGCCGAGGAAGAACATCGACACCGGTGCAGGGCTCGAGCGCATCCTGCCCGTGCTCACCGGGACGGACTCCATCTTCGACACCGACGTGCTCGCGCCGCTCGTCGAGACCGCCGAGGAGCTGACGGGCGCGCGCTACGGCCGGGAGGCAGCGCACGACGTCGCGCTGCGGATCATGGCAGACCACGGGAGGGCGATGACCATGCTCGTCGCCGACGGGGTCATGCCCTCGAACGACGGTCGGGGCTACGTGCTCCGGCGGATCATCCGGCGCGCGGTGCTCGCCGCCCGCCGTGCGGGGGCTCGGGGCCCCGTGAC
>JAKATJ010000034.1:9122-18356 GCA_021828005.1 Actinomycetes bacterium
GGGCAGGTGGGCGACATCGGCACGGTCGTCACCGAGACGGGCTCGGCCTCGGTGTTCGACACGGTCGCCGCGCTCCCCGGGCTCAGCGCGCACCGGGCGAAGGTGTCGGGGGAGATCTACGCCGGCCAGGACGCGCTGGCAGCGATCGACGGTCCGCGCCGCGAGGCTACGCGGCGGAACCACACCGGGACGCACCTGCTGCACGCCGCGCTCCGGGAGGTCCTGGGCGAGCACGTGCGCCAGCAGGGCTCCCTCGTCGCGCCCGACAGGCTCAGGTTCGACTTCAGCCACCGGGGCGCTCCGGCTCCCGAGGAGCTCGACGCAATCACCGCGCTGGTGAACCAGGACGTGCTGACCGACGATCGGGTCGTCACCGTGGAGGTCGCCAGGTCGGAGGCGGAGAAGATGGGGGCCGTCGCGTTCTTCGGCGAAAAGTACGGCGACGTGGTGCGCGTCGTGCGCGCCGGGCCGCACTCGCTCGAGCTCTGCGGCGGAACCCACGTCGACGCGCTGGGGATGATCGGCCCCATCGCGCTCGTCTCGGAGGGGTCCATCGGGTCGAACACCCGGCGGATCGAGGCGGTGACCGGGGCGGCGACGTTCGCGCGGCTCCGAGAGCGCGACCGCCAGGTGGCCGAGGCCGCCGCGCTCTTGAAGGTGGAGCCGGACGGGCTCGTGGACGCGCTCGGGCGTCTCGTCGAGCGCGAGCGGGCGGCAGCACGCGAGCTGTCGCGGCTGCGGGCCTCCGCGCTCGAGAAGGAGGCGGCAAACCTGGCCGAATCCGCGGAGCGAGGCGTCCTCGTCTCCAGGATCGACGGCCGGAGCGCCGACGAGCTGCGCAGTCTGGCGCAGGCCGCACGCGGCCACGGCGTGCGGGCTGTTGCGATCGGGGGGTCGCCCGACGGGGAGCGGGTGGCGATCGCCGTCGCGACCGACGGGGAGCCGGACGCGACCGCGGTCGTGCGCCAGGTCGCGGTGATCGTCGCCGGGGGAGGGGGAGGGTCTCCCGCGCTGGCGCTCGCCGGTGGGCGTGACCCGTCACGCCTCGACGAAGCGCTCGGCGAGGCCCGGCGCCTGCTCGTCTCCCGGTGACGAGGTGCCGGCGGACCCCCCGACGAAGGCGGTCGCTGTCGACCTCGGCTCGCGACGCATCGGGGTCGCGGTGAGCGACGCGGCAGGGTCCCTGGCATTTCCCCGGCCCTGCATCGCCCGCCACGACGATCGGGAAGCCGACCACCGGGCCATCGCAGCGGTGGTGGACGAGGTCGGTGCCGGCGTGGTCGTCGTCGGCCTCCCGCTCTCCTTGGACGGCAACCGCGGGCCCGCCGCCCGTGCCGTCGAGGAGGAGGCGGCAGCGCTCACGAAGTCGCTCGAGGGCCGGGGGGTGAGGGTCGAGACCTTCGACGAGCGGTTCACGACCGTCGCCGCGCAGTCCGCGCTCGCCTCGGCGGGCACGCGCGGCCGGCACCGCCGGATGCGGGTCGACAGCGCGGCGGCGACTGTGTTGCTGCAATCGTGGCTCGAAGCGAGATGAGCCGGCCGGCCTCGACGGGGACGCACGACACCCCGGGCGGCGGCCTCACGCGGCGCGGCCTCACGCGGCGCGGTCTCACGCGGCGAGGGCGCTGGGCGGTCGCGCTCGCGGCCGTGGCGCTCGTGCCGGCCGGCGCCCTTGCGTGGTACGAGGTGGAGGCGCACCCCTTCGGCGGCCCGGGCGAGCCGGTGCAGCTCGACGTGCGCCCGGGCGAGCCGCTCGCCGCGATCGATACAGCGCTCGCGACGGCCGATGTGGTCGGTACAGCCGTCGCCTTCCGCATCTGGTCGTTCGTCCATGGCGCCCCGCTCGTTCGTCCCGGCACCTACCAGCTCCACCGGAACCTCTCGTTCTCCGCGGCGAAGGGCGCTCTCGACGCCGGCCCGAACGTCTACGAGCTCGACGTCGCGCCCGGCACGACCATCTCCGAGATCGAGCACGAGCTCGAGTCCCTGCCGGGCAACCTCGTGCGCGCGTTGTCGGGCGCAGGTGCCGCTGGCCACGTCCGCTCGCCGTTCCAGCTGGGCAGCGGCAGCTCGCTCGAGGGATTGATCGGCACCGGGTCATACAAGATCCTCCCCGGGGAAACGGGTCACGAGCTTTTGGGGCAGATGGTGGCCCGGTTCGACGCCGAGGCGGCAGCCGCGGGTATCTCCCCCACGACGGAGGTGGGCGGCCTCGACGCCTACGAGCTCGTCACGGTGGCCTCGATCGCGCAGAAGGAGGGGTACTACACCAGGTACTTGGGTGACGTGGCGAGGGTGGTCGAGAACCGCCTCGCGGCGGGGATGCGGCTGGACATGACATCGACGGTCCTGTACTCCCTCGGCAAGGACGGCGGACCGGTGACGAAGAAGGAGGAGCGGATCACAACGCCGTACAACACCTACCTGCACGCAGGGCTCACCCCGACCCCGATCTGCACGGTGTCGGTGGAGGCGCTGCGCGCCGCGGTCCGCCCGCCTGCCGGACCGTGGCTCTACTTCGACCTCGTGACAGCTCGCTCGGGCACCATGAAGTTCGCATCCACCTACGCAGGCCAGCTCGCGCTCGAAAGGGAGGCTGCCGCCAGCGCAGCGAGGCAAGACAAGCAGGCCGGCCGTCCGTCGTCCCGCATCGCCCCCCGGCCGCGCACATGACGGAAAGGTCTCCAAGAGGCGGGCGGCGGTGGCCGTCTGGGACCTCGGTGGTCGTCGGCGTGATCGGCGACCCCGTCGCCCACTCGCGGTCGCCGACGTTGCACAACGCCGCCTTCGCCGCGCTCGGCCTCGACTGGGTCTCGGTCGCCTTCCCGGTCGCACCCGGCGCGCTCGACGTGGCGCTGCCGGGCGCGCGTGCGCTCGGGCTGCGCGGTCTCTCGGTGACGATGCCGTTCAAGGAGCCCGTCGCCGCCGCGGTGGATCGCACCAGCCCGACGGCCGAGCGCCTCGGAGCGGTGAACTGCGTGGTCGTCGAGCCCGACGGTCTCGTCGGGCACAACACCGACGGAGCGGGGTTCCTCGCCGCGCTTCGGCGAGGTGCGGAATTCGACCCCTCGGGACGGCGCTGCCTGGTCGCGGGCGCGGGAGGGGCGGCCCGAGCGGTGGTGCTCGCGCTCGCCGGCGCCGGCGCCGGCGAGGTGATCGTGCTCGGCCGCGCCCCGGCCCGTGCCGCGGCCGCCGCCGCCCTCGCGGGTGCTGCGGGACGCACGGGGAAGCCGTCGGACGCGCGCGGCGCGGACCTGGTGGTGAACGCCACGCCGGCGGGCATGGCCGGCACCTCGTCCGCGGCGGAGCTCCCGCCGGTCGACCCGGCCCTCCTGGGCCACGGCCAGCTCGCCGTGGATCTCGTGTACGCGCCGCGCCCGACTCGCTGGCTGCAGCTCGCGGCCGGGCAGGGGGCGAGGACGCTCGACGGTCTCGGGATGCTCGTCCACCAGGCGGCGCTGCAGATCGAGCTGTGGACGGGGAGCCCCGCACCGGTCGGGGCCATGTGGCACGCGGTGACAGCCCGCCGATCGCGAGGGGCTCGGGCCCCCAGGAGCTGAGGCGGCCGGTAGCCTGACGCTCGTGCAGACGCAGTACCGCATGGGGCGGCCGGCGCGTGCGGCGTCCGCCCGGCGGCCGCTGATGGTGCGCCGCCCGTCCTGGGTGGTGGACCCGTTCCTCATCGCCGGCTCGATTGCCGCGGCGACGATCGGCGTCGTCATGGTGTACACCGCGACGCGCGGACCGCTCCTCCTCGCGGGCACAAGCCCGACCTACTACCTGAAGCGCCAGGCGATCTTCGTCGTGCTCGGGATCGCCGTGATGGGCGCCGTCGGCTTCTTCGACTACCGCAAGCTCGAGGCGTTCGGCATGGCCATCTACGCCCTGTCGGTGTTCGTCCTCCTCGCGGTGATGGTGCCGCACGTCGGCGCGCACTCGCCGCTCGGCTCCGCACGATGGTTCAACCTCGGCCCCATCCAGATCCAGCCTTCGGAGTTCGCAGTCCTCGGGCTGGTCATCGCGGTCGCCACCTACTGCGCAAGGCGCCCGGAGGGTCTCACCTGGCTCGACGTCGTGAAAGTGCTCGTCATGGGGGCCGTCCCGACCTCGCTGGTCATGGTCCAGCCCGATCTCGGTACCGGGATCATCATGTCCGTCGTCCTCTTCGTGATGCTCTCCGTCGCAGGGCTGCCCACCCGTGTGCTGATCGTGCTGATCGTCGGAGCGGTCGCCATGGTCGCGCTCGTGCTCGGAGCGGGAATCCTGCACCATTACCAGATCCTGCGGATCACGAGCTTCCTCCACCAGTCGACAGCGCACCCGACGGGGACACTCGCCGGCGCGGTGTACAACCTTCAGCAGGCGAAGGACGCGATCGGGGCTGGCGGCCTCTTCGGCACGGGGATCGGGCACGGCGCCGCCACGAACCTCGGCTATGTGCCGGAGCAGCAGACCGACTTCATCTTCACGGCAGTCGGCGAGCAGCTCGGGTTCGTCGGCGCGGTGGGCGTGCTCGCGCTCCTGTTCTTCCTGGCGTGGCGCGTGCTGCGTGTGGGGCAGCTCGCCCGCGACGACTTCGGGCGGCTGGTCTGCGTCGGGGTGTTCACGTTCGTGGCGTTCAGCACCTTCCAGAACGCGGGCATGACCATGGGCATCATGCCGATCACCGGCATCCCACTCCCCTTCATCAGCTACGGGGGGACGGCGGTGATCGCGTTCTTCGTGGGGATCGGTCTGGGATTGAGCGTGTACGCCCGGAGAGGCGGGTAGGGGGCATGGAGGGGCTCGCCGGGGCTGAGGTCGAGAACGCCGGGGCCGAGGTCGAGAACGCCGGGGCTGAGGTCGAGCCGGAGCGATCCTTCGTCGATGCTCGGGAGCCGCTGCCGGCAGCGGCGTCTCCCCGGCTGGCACCCGCCGCCGTCCAGGCTCGGCCGCCCTACCGTCTGGTGCGCGCGGTGTCGGTCGACGTCGCGCTGCCCGACCAGTTCCCGACCGTGACGCTCCAGGACGCCGAGGACGCCGAGGATCGGCACGATCCCCTTCGCTTCCGGATCGGCATGGCAGAGGGCGTGGCGCTTGCCCATGCGCTCGCCGGGACGGCGGCGCCGCGCCCGTTGACCCATGATCTCTTCGCGCTCGCGCTGGAGCGCCTCGGCGTGGAGATCCTGGCCGTCCGGCTCACCGGGCGCCTCGGGGCGACCTATTTCGCCGAGCTCGACTTGAAGGGCCCGACCGGCCGGGAGGTGCTCTCGTGCCGCCCGAGCGACGGGATCTGCCTCGCACTCCGACAGCGCCTCCCGGCCCCGGTGCTGTGCGACGGGCGGCTGTTCGAGGTGGCAGGCGACGTCGCGCCCGACGAGCTCGACGTTCCGCCCCAGCCCGACGCCAGCGAGCCCACCGACGCCAGTGAGCCCACCGACGCCAGCGAGCCCACCGACGCCAGTGAGCCCACCGACGCCAGCGAGCCCGCGGACCCCGGTTAGCCAGCGAGCCCGCGGACCCCGGTTAGCCAGCGAGCTCGCTGCCTCCGATGCCCGAACGAGTCCGCTCGCTCGGCGTTCAGTTCGCGACGCGGAACTCCGCGTCGCCAGGCAGGCTGACGCCCGTCTCGCGCTCGTACTCCGTGGAGGACCCTTCCTGGGAGATGCGCATCAGCACCGCGAGCAGTGCATAGTTCGCGATGAGCGAGGACCCGCCGTAGGCGACGAACGGCAACGTGATCCCCGAGAAGGGAAGAAGCCGAGTCACGCCGGCCATGATGAAGAACGCCTGGAACCCGAGCACCGCGGTGAGGCCGACGGCCACGAGCCGGGAGAAGTCCGATCGCGCCGCCTGGGCGATCCGGAGGCCGGAGCCCACGAGGAGCACGAACGCCATCACCACGGCTGCGGCGCCGATGAACCCGAGCTGGTCGCCGATCGCCGCGAACACCATGTCGGTCGTGATGTGCATCCATGTGAACGCGCCGGCGAGCGGGTCGGTGCCGAGGCCCGAGCCGCCGATGCCGCCGTGCGCGAAGTCGAAGAACCCGTACCCGAGCTGGGTGTTGGGCGCTGCGTGGAGCCACAGCTCGATGCGTGTGCTCACCTGGTGGAACAGGTGCGCGGCCGCGAAGGCGCCTGCCGCGAAGAGCACGATCGAGAAGACGATGTACGCCAGCCTCCCGGTGGTGACCCACAGCAGGACCACGAACATCGTGAAGATGAGCATCGCGAAGCCCACGTCGTCCTCGAGGGCGATCACTGCCATCGCGAAGGCCCAGAAGAGGAGGATCGGGACCAGCGGCCGCGGGTCGAGCACGAGGCGGTTGCCGACACGCGCCGTCGGGATCGAGAGGAGCTCCTTCTTCTCGGCGAAATAGGAGGCGAAGAACACGACGAGGAGGAGCTTGGCGAACTCGATCGGCTGGAACTCGATCGGCCCGACGCCGATCCACAGACGCGTTGTTGTGATCGGCTTCCCGAGATGCGGGACAAGCGGCGAGATGAGCATCGCGATCGCGGCCGCGAGCAGGAGGTAGCGGTAGCGGTCCATGTCGCGGGTATGGCGCACCGCGAGCAGGATTGCGATGTAGCAGACGATGCCGACCACCGCCCACGTCGCCTGGGCCTTCGCAGCGGGAGGTGTGAAGCGGACGATGACGACGTAGCCGATGCCGTTGAGGAGCGCGGCGAGGGGGAGGACCACCGCGTTCGCGTCGGGCGCCAGCCACCGGTTGGCGATGTGGGCGACGAGCGCGATGCCCAGGATGACGCCGAGGATCGGGCCGATGTGGGGCGGGACCTTCCCCTTCGTCCCGACCTCGGCGATCACGTAGAGGGCAACGGTGATGAGCGCTGCGAAGACCAGCAGCCCGAGCTCGGTCCGGCGCCTGGGCTTCGGGCCCCTGCGCCACGCCGGTAGCCCGACCGGGCGCACACGTGCCGGCAGCACTGTGATGGTCGCCACGGCCGGAAGCGTAGCGGCGCGTGTAGTCTGGAAGGGTTTCATGGCACTGCAGAGCACGCCCACCGAGCAGGACGGGGGCGTGCCGGTGACCTCGGACCTGGCGTCGGGCAGTCAGACCCCGGAAGCCCATCCGCCCACCGGCCTCGCCTCCCCCTCGCCGACGCCGTCCCGGTTCGGGAGGGTGACCACCCTGACGCGCGATGACTCGCTGGCTGGGGAGCGCCGTACGGTCCCGGTGCGGGACGAGATCGCCGCGTTCGGCTATCAGCGCTTCACCAATAAAGAGCTGTCACGGCTCGACTTCTTGGCGCGGCTGTTGGACCTCGCAGAGGACACGCGACGTCCGCTTCTCGAGCAGGTGAAGTTCATGGCCATCTTCGCGGAGGCGTTGGACGAGTTCTTCCAGGTCCGCGTGGCGGGTCTCCAGGACAAGCTCGTCGCCGGCGTGCGGACCCGCTCGGTGGATGGGCTCCGCCCCGGTGAGCAGCTCGCCGCGATCCGCACCCGCGTGGAGCAGCTCGTCGCGCGCCAGGACTCGATCTTTCTCGACGTGCTGGTGCCCGCGCTCGCCGACGCGGGGATCCGCTGGTCGGACTGGACCTCGCTCGACGACGACGACAGGGCGTACTTGGTCAGCGTCTTCGACCGCGAGATCTACCCGGTCCTCACGCCTCTGGCCGTCGATCCGGGGCATCCGTTCCCCTACATCTCGAACTTGTCGCTCAACCTGCTGGTGGAGGTGGCGGATCCGGCGACGGGGGACCAGCGGATCGCCCGGGTCAAGGTCCCCCCCGTGCTGCCGCGCTTCATCGTGATGCCGGACGGCGAGCGCTTCGTCCCCCTCGAGCAGGTCATCGCCGCGCATCTCGACACGTTGTTCCCGGGAATGGTCATCGGCGAACGCGACACGTTCCGGGTGACGAGGAACGCCGACCTCGCGCTGGAAGAGGACGAGGCGGACGACCTGCTCGTCGCCGTCGAGATGGAGCTGCGCCGCCGGCGCTTCGGCAGCGCGGTCCGGCTCGAGGTCACCTCCGCCGCGGACCCGGCCCTGATCGAGCGGCTGCGGGCGGAGCTGGACGTCTCGGCCGACGGTGTCTATAAGCTGAACGCCCCCATCGACCTTTCCGGCCTGTGGGCCGTCTACGGGCTCGATCGCCCCGAGCTGCACGCCGAGACGTGGACGCCGATGACGCCGCCCCACCTCGCGACCGCTGGCAACGAGCCGACGAACCTCTTCGGCGTCCTCGCCGAGCGCGACGTGCTCGTCCACCACCCCTACGACTCCTTCGCGACGTCGGTGGAGGCCTTCGTGGCGCAGGCGGCCGACGACCCGCACGTCCTCGGGATCAAGCAGACCCTCTACCGGACGTCGGGCGACAGCCCGATCGTGGCATCGCTGATCAAGGCGGCGGAGGCCGGAAAGCAGGTGGCCGCGATCGTCGAGCTGATGGCCCGGTTCGACGAACAGGCCAACATCGCGTGGGCGAGGGCGCTCGAAGAGGCGGGCGTCCACGTCGTCTACGGCCTCGTGGGCCTGAAGACGCACTCGAAGACCGTCCTGGTGCTGCGCCGTGAGGACGACGGCATCCGCCGGTACTGCCACGTCGGCACGGGGAACTACAACTCGCGCACGGCCGCGACGTACGAGGATCTCGGCCTGCTCACCTCTGACGAGGACATCGGCGCGGACGTCGGCGACCTCTTCAACTACCTGACCGGGTACAGCCGCCAGTCGAAGTACCGCGAGATCCTGGTGGCGCCCGTCACGCTGCGCGAGCGCGTGCTCGAGCTCATCGCGCGCCAGGCCGAGGCGGGCCCGGCGGGTCGGATCGTCCTGAAGGTGAACGGGCTCACCGATCCCGAGATGATCGACGCGCTGTACGCGGCGTCCCGTGCAGGCGTGCCCATCGACCTCGCGGTGCGCGGCATGTGCAGCCTGCGACCGGGCGTGCCGGGCCTCTCGGAGACGATCGAGGTCCGGTCGATCGTGGGCGAGTTCCTCGAGCACTCCCGGATCTACCGCTTCGGCGGCTCGCAGGACGACGCGCCGCACCGGGAATCCTTCAGCGCCTCGCCGCCGCTCCCCCTGCAGCTGTACATCGGCTCGGCCGACCTCATGGAGCGGAACCTCGACCGGCGCATCGAGGTCCTCACGCCGGTGCGCGACCTGGAGCTGCAGGGACGCCTGCTCGAGATCCTCGACCTCGTGTTCGCCGACGACGTGAACGTCTGGGAGCTCCATGCCTCGGGCAGGTGGGAGAGGCTCCGACCGGTGAAGGGCGT
>JAKATJ010000167.1 GCA_021828005.1 Actinomycetes bacterium
GGATCCGGACAGCAGGCGCACGAGCTGCTCCCCGGCGTCCATCGTGTCGCCTCCCTCGCCAAACGCTGGATCGAGGCCACCCACCAGGGGGCGGTGAAGCCTGCCTTGGTCCCGTCCTATCTCGACGTTCTCTTGAGGTGGGCCAAGGCATGCGCCACGTCCGTGGGAGCCCCGGATTGGCAGTGGCGGACAGGTTCTCTTGAGGTGACCGTCACATCCAGAACGTATGTTCGCCTCCGTGGAGTTCTGGGCGCAACGCACCGTCTCTCCCCTCGACGGGCGCGAGGGCTGGACCGTTGTCGACGACCGCTACGCCGAGCACGGACAGGTGGGCGAGTACCTGCAGGTGCTGATCGACGGCGAAGGGCGATCGGTCGGGACGGCTCGCACCTACGCGGGGCGTCTCGCGCTGTACCTCACCTGGGCTGCGACGGCCCCGGTCGACCCCTGCTCAGTGACCGCCGCGCAGCTCGCCTCCTTTGCCCGCTGGCTCGAGCGCACGCCGTCGCGCAAGCACCGGCAGGGCCAGAACCGGCGGCGGGCGGCTGATCCGAAGCTCCTCAGCCTTGAGCCATCGCGCTCGGCCGCGACCGTCGACGGCATCTTGGCGGCGGTGGTCGAGTTCCTCCGCTTCGCCGCGTCGAGAGGATGGTGCGAGCCACAAGCCGCCGAGGGCCTGAGCACCCGGGTCGAGCTGCGCTTCCCCCCGGCGCGCCTCGACCGAGGGGAGCGAGACGGCCGCCCGGTGGTGCGCCGTCGCCGGGTGCGGCGCCGGCGGGTCGAGCGCCCGCCGATGACGCTCACGAGAACACAGGTCGGCTTGCTCGTCGACGCCTGCACGAACCGGCGCGACCGCTTCATCGTCCAGGCGCTCTATGCGAGCGGGCTCCGGGTCTCCGAGCTGTGCGGGATGCGGTTGTCGGACCTCCACCTGCTCCCATCCTCTTCGCATGTCGGCTGTGAGGTCGCAGGCCCCCATCTGCACGTCGAGCGCCGGGAGGACAACGAGAACGGCGCGTTGGCGAAGTCGATCTACCCACGGGTCGTCCCGGTCGTGCGGGAGCTCGTCTTGTTCCACGACGCCTACCGTGTCGAGCGCGACGCGCTCCCCGAGGCCGCCGAGAGCGACTACCTGCTCGTCAACTGCTACCGGCCGCCGCTCGGGCGGGCTCTTCGGCCCGACGTCGTCGAGCAGCTCTTCGTGCGCCTCTCGGCCAAGGTCGACTTCCGAGCCCGGCCCCACATGCTGCGCCACTCCTTTGCCTCCGCGGTGGCGCAAGCGACCCGGGATCCCGCGCTCGTCAAGGAACTGCTCGGACACGCCACGGTCGTCTCGAGCGACGTCTACCTGCACGCCCGATGGGACGACATGCGGGCCGCCGTCGACGCTCTTGCGAGGAGGGCCGGGGAATGAGGCCGGCGACGGCACTGCGAACGCAGACGCCGGCCGGAGCGAGCGGGGACCGGCGCGTGGCACAGATGGCCTCGCTCGTCGACTACGAGCTCTTGGCCGACGACTTCGACGCCGAGCGGTTGCTCATCGTCCCGCACCCCGGCGGTCCGCTCGCTCGGGTGGCGGCGTGCCAGGTGACGGGCTGCTCGCACCTCCGCCACGGCGCGAGCCCGCTGTGCAGCTTCCACCGCCGCCAGTTCTCCACCACGAGCGGTGTCGACCTCGAAGCCTGGCTGGAAAGCGGCGAGCCCGGCGTCCAGAAGCGCCGGTGGTTCTCCGAGGAGCGCTGTGTCGTGCAGACCGACGCCGAGCGTTGCGGCCGTGTCGCCGTCGGCACCGAGGATCTGTGCCGTGCCCACGACGCCGCCTGGTGCGACGGGCGAGCCGCCGGGGCGAGCTTCTCCGAGTTCCTCGCCCGAGCACGCCCGCTCCCCGGCTACGGGCCGTGTGCCGCGGCATCGTGCCACCTCCCGGCTTCCCGCCACGACCCCCCACTGTGCGAGGCGCACGACCGGATGTGGCGCGCCGAGGGACGACCCAGCGGTCGAGCCCTCTCGCCGTGGGCCGCCGGGGTCCGCCAGCCGGCCAACGGAGGGGTGCTCTCCCTACGGGGATTGCCCGAGCTCGTGCGCTTGGAGGTGCTCTACGCCATCTGCTGTCGGGTCCACGACCAGATCCGCACCGCGACGAACGTCCATCCCTATCTCGACCACCTGCGAGCAGCGGGCGTCTCCTCGGTGCTCGACTTCGACCTCCGCCACCTCGGTGCCGCCGGCGACCGCAACCACGTCCGCTTCGCCCGCTACTGCGTCGACCGGGTCCGCCTCGCCTACGCCGCCGGAGAGCGCACGCTCGCAGGAGATGTCTGGGACCTCCGTCTGTTCGGGCATTCGGGCCGCAAGCATCTGGACTTTCGTCCCATCCGTCAGCGCTGGCTCGCGGACGCGACCAAGGCGTGGGCCGCCGACGCGCTCACGCGGGTGCGCGCCCATGAGACGGTCCAGCACCGGGTGCAGTCCGTCGGCGTGCTCTCGGGCATCCTCGCTTCGGGCCCGGGCGGAGGAGATGACCCGAGCACCCTCTCTCGTTCCGACATCGACCGTTTCTTGGTGCGCGTCGGGGCTGCCCTGAGCCCGGCGACCGGCCGCCCCTACAGCGAGAGCCGGACGGCTGGCATCGTCGTGGACTGCGCGCTCGTGCTCCGAGAGGAAAGGGAGCTGGGCCTCCTGCCGACGCTCGGGGCGACCTTCAGCTTTCGGCGTCATGACGGCGGCCGCCGCGCCGTCGAGGAGCACCCCGGGCGAGCGCTCCCCGCCCACGTGATCGCCCAGCTCGACGCCGCGCTCGATCTGTTGCGGGCCGTGCCGGGATCGCCCGGCGGTGCTCGGTCGCGCAGCCTCGGCGTACTCGGTGAGCGGGCCGGGGAGATGGCCGTCCTCGTCTACCAACTGCTCAAGGGAACCGGGCGGCGCGTCGGTGAGATCGCGAGCCTGCACCTGCGCTGCCTCGAAGAAGACGAGCACGGACGGGCCGTTCTCGTCTACGACAATCACAAGGCCGCCCGGATGGGCCGGCGTCTCCCGCTCGCCGACAGCGCCTTGGTCGAGGCCATCTGCGCCCAGCAGGCCTGGGTCACCGGGCGCTTCTGCGACACCCCGGCCGAGCGGCTGTGGCTCTTGCCCCGGGGGAACAAGAACGCCGATGGCACCACGCACCTTTCCGGCGCGCAGATCCACGTCTGGATGCGCTCGTGGGTCGATGCGATCCCGCGCCTCGACGCCGGGACGCTCGATGCGCACGGGGAGCCGGTCCCCTTCGACCGGGCCGCCATCCACCCCCATGCCTTCCGGCACACCTGGGCCCAGACCCTCGCCGACCAAGGCGTGCCGTTCGCCGTGCTGCGTGACCTCATGGACCATCGGAGCCCGTCGGCGACCCTTGGCTACTACCGCGTTGGCGAGGAAAAGAAGCGCGCCGCGATGGAGCTGCTCGCCCGTCACACGATCGACCAGCGCGACGTGCTCCGCCCCCTCGGAGCAACGTCGTCGCCGAGCGGGGTGCTCCATGAGCAGCTCTCGTGGGTGGCAGTCCCGATGGGCAAGTGCTCCGAGCCCACCAACGTCCGCGCCGGCGGGCAGGCGTGCCCGATCCGCTACCAGTGCGCTGCCTGCCCGCA
>JAKATJ010000035.1 GCA_021828005.1 Actinomycetes bacterium
TCTACGATCCCGAAGGGCCAAGCCTTCGAGAGAAAGCCGTACGCGCTCGAGAGCAGGCAACCCAGCGCGAAGGCGAGGACGAAGAGGCGGTGCCGGCGCTCGAGCGCGTACATGACCATCATGAAGGTGAGGGCGCAGACCCCGTACAAGGTGACGGCGGTGGTGCTCATGGCACAAGTCAAGCCGACGGCTCGGCACGCGGGCCCGCCACCGTGACGATCCGTGCGGCCAGCTCAGGAGCACCAGCTCAGGAGCGCCATCGACCACGTGCCCTCGCCCGCTCATGAGCCGGCGGCTCTGCTGGCCATGATCGGCGGGTCCTCGGCCACTTCGGGATCGGGGGGCTGCCCCACGAGGAGGTGCGCGACACCCACCAGGCCGAGGTCTACGACGACGTCTACGCGGTGGGCATCGCCGCGGCGGTCCATGCGCCCTGGCAGACCTCGGCGCCGCTCGTCTCGCGTGGTCACCGGTGGAGCTTTCCGGGCGCCGTCGGCGACGGGCCCACTGCCGACTTGCCCTCGGGAGGTCCTCGACGCTTGCCGCGGGTACCCTCGAGGCCAGGGCGGTGCACCAGTACGGCATCGCCACGCCGTGCATGACCAAAGCCGGTGCCTGGTGTCCAGCGTGACATGGAACGGAGAGCCGATCGACATGTTCCACTTGGAGCAAGGATGAAGCGCCTTGGCCTCGAAGACGAGGTCGTCGACCCTGCGGTGCTCGAGCGCACGATCGCCCGCTTCCGCGACCGGGGCGTGGTGCTGCCCACCTTTCGAGAGCTTGCACGTCCCGAGACGATCCCTCCTTCTGTGCGGGCCGAACTTGCCGACGTCGGCCCTGACGAAGCCCACCCGCTCAACCTGTTCCGGGTCCACTGGCACAACGACACCTCGCGCACCGGCTACGCCGAAGTCCCCGAGCACCTCGTGCTCGGTCCTGAGGTGACCGGCGTCGAGGCCCGGATCGTCGTCGCGCTCGCCGACCGGTTCCCGATGATCGGAGCGCACAAGGTCCTCGCAAGCTACGGCTGCCTCGCACCCCGCGTCATCACCGGGCAGTTCGACCCGACGCATCACCGTGCCATCTGGCCGTCCACCGGCAATTACTGTCGTGGAGGCGTCGCCATCTCGCGTCTCATGGGCTGTCGTGGAGTCGCCGTCCTGCCCCGAGGGATGAGCCAGGAGCGTTTCGCGTGGCTCGACTCCTGGGTGCAGGACCCGGCCGATATCCGGAGGACCCCGGGCACCGAGTCCAATGTGAAGGAGATCTACGACGAGTGCAATCGCCTCGCCGCCGACCCTGGAAACGTCATCTTCAACCAGTTCTCCGAGTTCGGCAACCACCTCGTGCACTATCTCGTGACTGGACGAGCAATCGAGACGATCTTCG
The DNA here is from genome assembly GCA_021828005.1 of Actinomycetes bacterium. GTDB lineage: Bacteria > Actinomycetota > Acidimicrobiia > Acidimicrobiales > RAAP-2 > JAJYVT01. Next base: position 1,390 of record JAKATJ010000035.1, read on the forward strand.
ACGCGATGAGCGCAAGCTCGGGGACCGACCTCGCGCTGCGCGCCTTCGTGTCGGCGACCGGCTCCGCTGGGACCATCGCCGCCGGCGACTACCTGAAGGAGCGCTTCGGCTCCAAGATCGCCGCCGTCGAGGCGCTCGAATGCCCGACCATGCTCTACAGCGGATTCGGCGCGCACAACATCCAGGGGATCGGCGACAAGCACATTCCGCTCATACACAACGTGATGAACGCCGACTACGTGACGGCCGTCTCGGATCGTGCGACTGACGCGCTCAACGTGCTCTTCAACACCGCCGTCGGGCGCGCGTACCTGGAGACCAGGCACCGGGTTCCCGAGCACGTCCTGGGCGCGCTCGGGTCACTCGGCCTTTCCAGCATCTGCAACGTCTTGGCCTCGATCAAGCTGGCCAAGCACGCACGGCTCGGACCGAACGACGTCATCGCGACGGTGGCAACGGACGGGGCGGGGATGTACGCCAGCGAGCGTGACGCGTACCTCGCTCGCCATTACCAGGACGGCTTCTACGAGCACGACGCAGCCCTCCTCTTCGGCGAGCACTTGCGCGGCATCGGCAACGACCACCTGCGCGAGCTCGACCAGGTCGAGCGCGAACGCATTTTCAACCTGGGCTACTTCACGTGGGTCGAGCAGCAGGGCGTGACCGTCGAGGAGTTCTCGAAGCGCCGCGAGCTCTCGTTCTGGCTCGGCATTCGGCCGTTGCTCGACCGGTGGGACGACCTCATCCGCGACTTCAACGCGCGCGCGCGATCGGTACAGGGCGTTCTTTGACCTTGGGCGGCTCTCGCCGACGATGGCGATCACCGGCCGAGTTCGCCGAGGAGCGGCTCAGACAACACCAGCTACAGCACGCATAGCGGGTGGACCAGGAGCCGGGGTCCGGTCAAAGGGGTCGAGACTCGACCCAGAGCACGGGTCGAGCCGCGCATGGTGCCAATGGCACGTGACGAAGCCGTTCTCGCATGACGTCACCTCACGTGAGCTTCATGTCAAGCGCGCTCGCCGATCGCAGGCCGCGGCGATCGCCCATGGCAGCTCGAGAAGGCCCCACGCGACCAACGACGCCAGGGGACCTTCGTCCCTGTGTCGCTCCGGCCGCGTTCCGTATCGTGCAGTCTTGCCGAGAGGCCGATCTCGGCCGATCGAGCTCGACGAGGTGCCCCCTTCCCCCGGGGGGCACTCCTCGCCGTGTGCCGATTCGCGCGCGCGGCTGCATGCTCCTCGAGCGAGCTGCTGCCTGCTGATGCAACATGCAGGACATGTGCAATATGCACGACGCGTGGCACAGGCGAACCTGGCGCATGCGGGGCACCTGCTGCACGTCTCCCGCTCCTCCGTTTCCGCCCGGGTCGAGCCGGCTACGGGCGCCCTCCCATCTTGGAGATCGCCTTGGCCGCGGTCTCGATCGCCGCGTGCACCGCCTTGTCCGGCTCGTTGCCGCGGCACCTCGCGGCGAGGTAGCCCGCGAAGAATGCGTCCCCTGCGCCGGTCGTGTCCACGACCGGCGTCCCCGACGCGTGGGCGTGCAGCAGCGGGCGCCCGCGCCTCGCGAGGAGCGCGCCGTCCTTCCCTAGCTTGACGACGACCGTCGGGTAGTGCGCCGTGAGCCTGCGTGCTGCCTCGTGGGCTTCCGTGGCACCCGTGAGGAGGCTGGCCTCCGGCGCGTTCGGGAAGATCGTCTCCGCGCCCGCGGTGAGCGCGAGGAAGCGCTCGGGTCCCAGCTCGCGCAGGTAGCTCACCGAGGAGGGATCGGTCGAAACCTGGACGCGGCGCCGGAGGGCCTCGGCGATGAGCTCCGCAACCGCCCGGCGGGTGGACGGTTGGAACAGGGTGTAGCCCGAGACGTGCAGGTGGGCGACTCCGTCGAGATCCCGCGGCAGGTCGGCCTCGCTGAGGCGCAGGTTTGCCCCGCGGTCGGTGAACATGCTGCGCTCGCCACCGGCGTCCACGAGCACGACGATGCTGCCCGTCGGCAGCTCCGGATCGACCCCCAAGCACGCGTCGACCCCGACAGCTCGGAGCGCCGCCGCGTGCGCGTCCAGGCCCAATGCCCCGACACGCCCGTAGAAGCGGACCTCGACACCGCAGCTGGCGAGCCATGCAGCCTGGTTGGCGCCCGAGCCGCCGGGGCTTCGCTGGATCTCGCTGTCCGTGTCACTCCCGACTTCGATCGGCCCGAGCGCGCGGACCACGACGTCGTCCATCACGTCGCCGACGATCACGACCACGCTCACTGCGTCGCTGCGTCAGCCCGGGCGATGGCCGCCGCGACGAGGACGTTGTTGCGCACTGCCGCGATGTTCGCCTCGAGGCTCGCTCCCGCAGATCCGCGCTGCATGTGGTCGAGAAGGAAGGGGGTGATCGCCTGGCCACTGACTCCCTGCATTGCCGCAGCGTCGAGCGCCTCTGCCAGCAGGCGGTCGTGCGTTGCGGGATCGAGCTGCTGGTCTGAGGGCACCGGGCTGGCGACCACGAGCGCCGCACGGATCGAGAGCTCGTCTCGCAGCCTCATCGCGGCGACCACCTCGTCGGGCCCGTCGAGGACCCAGGTGACCGGGAATCCGGAGTCCGCGACGAGGAAGCCGGGGAAGCGGTCCGTCCGGTAGCCCGCGATGCTGACGCCCAGCGTCTCGAAGCGCTCCAGCGTCGCTCCGACGTCGAGGATGGACTTCACCCCCGCGCAGACGACGGTGACGGGGGTCCGCGCCAGGGCCGGGAGGTCGGGGGACTCGTCGAAGGTCTCCGACGCACCCCGGTGCACGCCGCCAAGACCGCCCGTCGCGAAGATCCGCACGCCGGCCCGGTACGCGAGCCAGGAGGTCGCGGCAACCGTCGTCGCCGCATGCACACCGAGCGCACTCGCCAGCGGAATGTCGCGGGTGGAGGCCTTCGCCACCTCTTTGCTGCCGAGTAGCTCGATCTCGTCGTCCGACAGCCCCACGACGGGGTTCCCCCCCACGATTCCGACGGTCGCAGGCACCACGCCAGACTCCCGGAGGAGCGCTTCGAGCTCCCTCGCCACCTCGAGGTTCCCCGGCCGCGGCAGCCCGTGGGCGAAGAGCGTGGACTCGAGCGCGACCACCGGCACGCCCGTGGACACCGCCGCTGCCACGTCTGCCGCCACGCGCATGACGGATGCGCTCACGCCTCACTGTGACCGACCGGCGCCGGATCGGCAAGTCGTCGCGACGTGAAACCTCGACCTGCCGACCGAGGCGAAAGTGGCGGCTACGGCGCGCTCGACTGAGCGCGGGAAGCACCCGCACGACACTCGGGACGGCGACTACCCTCGACCGGAGCGAGGTTCGGACGGGTGACGAGGACGCACGTGCCAAAAGCGGCACAGGGACGGAAGCGGCACAGGGACGGAAGCGGCACAGGGACGGAAGCGGCACAGGGACGGAGACGGGTGACCACCTCGGACGCAGATGGGCTCCCCGCGTGAGCCGCGCGCCTGCCGGCGGGTGTCGTCCACGCGGCCGTCTCGGTGGGGGTCGTGATGGCTGACACAACGAGGCGCGCCACGTGGCGTGCCTGGTTCATCGGCGTGCTCTCCGGGCTCGTGGCGCTCGCCGCGCTCATCGCGGGATCGGCGTTCGGTCACGTCTCGACAAAGACGACAACGAACGTGGACCCGCGCCTGATCGCCTGGATCAGCGCGGCGGTTCTCCTGGTGTTCGGAGCGGTGGCGGTCACCCGCATCTCGAAGCTGCTGGCCCACCACGTGTCGTCGACGTCGATGCCGGCGGCGGGCGGCGCGGTCCGGATCCTGTCTGCCGGAGTCGGCTACCTGATCGTGATCTTCTCCATTCTCGCCGAGCTGAACGTGCCCATCGACCGCCTCCTCGTCGGCGCCGGCCTCGCCGGGATCGTGCTCGGGATCGCGGCCCAGCAGAGCCTCGGCAACGTCTTCGCCGGCATGATCCTCGTCCTCGCCAGGCCGTTCCATGTCGGCGATCTCGTTCGCATCCGCTCAGGATCGCTCGGCGGGATCTTCGACGCGCGAGTGCGGGAGATGACCCTGACCTACGTGACCCTCCGAACGGAGGAGGGCGATTGGAAGATCCCGAACTCCGCGATGCTCGCCGCCGGGGTCCTCCGCACACCCCGCACGCCCCTCCCCCAGCCTTCCGCCCCTGCGCCACCTCCAACGCGGGCCGCCGTGCCGCCGGGCGCACCGGCAACCTCCGCGACTGCGACCGAAGGCGGCCGCGGGTCACGAGACGCCACGAACGAGAGCGAGACATCCCCCGCAGGCTCCGGGGCGGAGGGAAAGCCGCTCCCGCCTGCCTGACGCCCGCAGGGAAGGGCCGCGGGTCAGGCCGTGGGCGCGGGAAAGACGCCGGCCGGCGCGGGATCGACCGGGACCGCGGACGACGCTTCGTCGGGCGCGGACGACGCTTCGTCGGGCGCGGACGAGGGAACCTCGTTGCCCACGTGCGCGCGCAACCGCACCTCGGGCAGGAGCCACGTGAGGAGGAAAGCGAGCCCCATGATCGGCACCGCCACGAGGAAGACCGTGCTGACCGTCGACGCGTACGCCGATGCGACCGCCGCGTGGACCCCCGCGGGGAGGTGCTGCAACGATGCGGGGCTCACCGAAGCCCCCAGGTCTCTGGGAACGGGGTACCCGTGCAACGCCGTGGCGAGCCGGCCGCCGATCACGTTGGCGAAGATCGCCCCGAAGATCGCCGCGCCGAACGAGCCGCCGATGGACCGGAAGAACGTCGCACCCGCGGTCGCAACCCCGAGCTCTTCGTAGGGGACCGCGTTCTGGACGGCGACCACGAGCACCTGCATCACGGCGCCGAGGCCGAGGCCGAGGACGACCATGTACAGGTACATGAGGCCGTCGGACGTCGTGGCGTGCATGGTCGCCAGGAGGTACATCCCGAGCGTCATCACCGCCGAGCCGACGATGGGGAACACCTTGTAGCGGCCCGAACGGCTGATCACCACCCCCGACACGATGGAGGTGAGCAGCAGGCCGGCCATGAGCGGAAGGAGCTGGAGGCCCGAGACGGTCGGGTCGGCCCCCTTGGCGACCTGCAAGAAGACCGGCATGAACGTGACCGCACCGAAGAGGCCGAAGCCGACGACGAACCCGATCGCGCTCGTCGCCGAGAAGACCCGGTTCGCGAACAGATGGAGCGGCAGCACCGGCTCGCGTACCCGCCGTTCGACGAGCGCCCACACGACGAGCAGGGCCACGCCGGAGGCGCCCAGGATCGCGATCGGGACCGACGACCATGCGTACGTCGTCCCTCCGAGGCTCGCGACGAGCACGAGCGCGGTCACCGCCGCGCTCAGCACCAGCGTCCCGACGTAGTCGATCACCGGCTTCCTCGCACCCCTCAGGTGCGCGGGGAGCACGACTGCGGTGACGACGAGAGCGACGGCACCGATCGGCACGTTGATGTAGAAGACCCACCGCCAGCTCGCGTGCTGGGTGAGGAAGCCCCCGAGCAGCGGACCGACCACCGTCGCCACGGCGAAGACCGCGCCGAAGAGCCCCTGATAGCGGCCGCGCTCGCGCGGCGAGACGATGTCGCCGATGATCGCCTGGGCACCGACCATGAGGCCACCTGCGCCCAGCCCCTGCAGCGCCCGGAAGGCGATGAGCATCTCCAGCGTGCGGCTGAGCCCTGACAGGGCGGAGCCGGCGAGGAAGATGACGATCGCCGCCTGGAAGAACGACTTGCGCCCGTAGAGGTCGCCCAGCTTGCCCCACAGCGGGGTCGACACGGTCGCGGTGACCAGGTACGCGGTGACGATCCATGCGATGTGCGACGCGCCGCCGAGGTCCCCCACGATCGTGGGCAGCGCGGTGGAGACGATCGTCTGATCGAGCGCGGCGAGCAGCATCCCGAGGAGCAACGCGGAGATGACGAGCAGGACCCCGCGACGGTCCAGCGCCCCTCGCGCATCCGTCTGCGCTCCCGCGACGGTCACTAGGACCGGTCCTTCTGAGCGCCCTGCTCGCCATGGTCGCCGCGCTCGCCGTGGGCGCCTCGCTCGCCCTGGCGAGCTCGAGGGAGCCCGAGCACGGCACACGCCGCATCGATGGCCGCCGCCCGGGAGACCTCGGGGTCCTCGCCGGGTTGCGCGTAGACGAGGACGCCGTGAATCGCCATGAGCGCGGCGCGCACCCGGATGCGTTGCGCGGCGTCTGGCTCGTCGGTGCCGGCGAGCGGACGTCCGAGCCGGCGGAAGATCGGCATCGCGTCGTGGAGGCCCGCGCTCTGCTTCACGGACGGGTCACTGGCCAGGACGCGGATCAGGTCCGCGTGCGCCTGGACAAGGTGCACGTAGCCCTCGACCAGCCTCCGGCGCTCTTCCGGCGTGCGTGCCCCCTGCCCGCGCTCGGCCAACGTCTCGAGATCGGCCATCACCGTGCCGACGATCGCTGCGAGCAGATCGTCCTTCGTGCGGAAGTGGTAGTAGAGCGCCGCCTTCGTGAGCCCGAGACGCTCGGCGATCTCCCGGGTCGAGGTGGCGGCGAACCCACGGTCGGCGATCAGCTCGAGCGCGACGTCGAGGATTCGGGCCCGCGTCTGGTCGCCGACATGGCCGGGGTGGCGGGGGTGACCCCCGTCGTCGGGGTGCCCGCCGACCTGGCGGGGGTCGCCCACGTGGCCTGCAACTGCAACGGGGTCAGCGCCCCGTTCCGCCGCTTCCGCGTCGTCCGCCTCTGCCGCCGCTTCCGCATCGTCCGCCCCTGCCGCCCCTTCGGGCTCACCCGGCTCGATCACGCTCCAGACCATTTGCCCGCAGTATAGCCACTTGACTTGCCGGGCGACAAGTAAGTAACTTACTGAACGTCAAGTAAGATCTTGGCTTGCCGCCGGGAGGCACGAGCACACTCGGTCGGCCGCGCAGGGAACCATAGGGGGAGGACGGAGGAGGCACGCCCATGTTCAGGATGCTCGGCCGGGCACTCGTACGGCACCCGTGGCGTGTCATCGGGTTGTGGGTGGTGGCCGCGGCGATCATCGTCGGCCTCGCGCCGAAGCTCGCGACGACATCGAGCGAGGTCTCCTTCCTTCCGAGCCACTACCAGTCGGTGCAGGCCGCCAACCTCCAGAAGACGGCGTTCCCGGAGGCCGGGACCCCCGCAGTGCTGGTGGTGGTCGAGTCGACGAACGGCCGGCACCTCGACGCCGGCGACGTGTCGGTGCTCGACCGCGCCCAGCGCTCGCTCGCGGCGCGCCACATCGACGCAGTTGGCACGGTCGAACCGGCGATCGTCTCCAAGAACGGCCTCGTCGGGGTCATCCCCGTGCAGATGCCGAATGCTCAGGGGCAGCTCACGACGGCACAGACCGACGCAGTCCTCACGATCCGCCAGGACGTCGCCTCCCTCATGCAGGGCAGCCACCTGCGGGCGGGGGTCACCGGGAGCGCCGCGACCTACGTCGACCAGCAGAAGTCCGGGGCCAAGGCCGCGAAGGTGGTGGCCATCGCCACGATCGGTCTCATCCTGGCGCTCCTGCTCCTCATCTTCCGAAGCCCGGTGATCGCGCTCCTTCCGGTGCTCGCGATCGGAGTCGTCTCGCAGATCGCAGACGGCCTGATCGCGTCCATGAGCGAGGCGTTCGGGCTGCACATCGACAGCACCGTCTCGACGATGCTCATCGTCGTCCTCTTCGGCGTCGGCACCGACTACGTCCTCTTTCTCATGTTCCGCTTCCGGGAGCGGCTGCGCTCCGGCGCCGAAGTGAAGGACGCCATGGTCCAGGCGATCACGCGGGTCGGCCCGGCGATCGCGACCGCCGCAGGCGCGGTGATCATCGCCTTCCTCGCGCTGACGCTGTCCAGCATCACCCTCTTCCGCTCGCTGGGCCCGGCGCTCGCGCTCGCGGTCGCGACCACGCTGCTCGCAGGCCTCACGCTCGTGCCCGCCATCGTGTCCCTGCTCGGGACGCGGGTGTTCTGGCCCTCGCGTGCATTCCAGCGCGAGCCGAAGGCGCCCCGTTTCCAGGCGATCGGGGGCGCGCTGGCCCGCCGTCCCGGCCGGTTCGCCGCCGTGAGCGGCGGCGTGCTCGTCGCGCTGGCCGCCGCAGCGTTCAGCTTCCACCCGTCGTTCACACTCACATCGGGCAAGACATCGTCGACCGAGTCCGCTGTCTACTCCAAGGTGCTCCTTCGCGGCTACGCGGCTGGCGCCGCCGATCCGACCGACGTGTACCTCGAGTCCACCGATCGGACGAGGATCCCCGCCGCCGCGCTCTCCACCTTCGGGGCCGGCCTCTCCCACGTGCGGGGGGTCGCCACCGTGGCGCCCGCGCGGGTCGCCGAGCACGGCACGGTCGCAGACTTCCGCGTGGTGCTCACGCATCCGGCGCAGTCCAACGCGGCGATGGCCACGGTGCGCGGGCCGCTGCAGCTCGCTGCGGACCGTGCGCCTCATGGCACCAAGCCGCTGATCGGGGGGATCACCTCGGTCTACGTGGACCTCCAGGCCGCCATGGGGCACGACTACGCGCTCGTGTTCCCGGTCGCCGCCGCGCTGATCCTCCTCATCCTCGCCCTGCTGCTGCGCAGCGCGGTCGCTCCCTGGTACCTGATGGGGGCCGTGGGGCTCGGCTTCGGGGGCACCCTCGGCGCGACCGTCCTCGTGTTCCAGCACGGCACCGCCGGGCTCTCCTTCATCCTGCCGATCGTGATGTACCTCTTCGTGGTGGCGCTCGGCACCGACTACAACATCCTGATGGTGTCGCGGCTGCGTGAAGAGGCGCGTGACGGGCAGGGCCCGCACGCGGCCGCGGCGATGGCCGTGCGCCATGCGGGACCGACGATCGCCTCTGCAGGGCTCATCCTCGCGGGCACCTTCGCGTCGCTCATGCTGGCCGGCGGGGTCACGCTCACGCAGATGGGCTTCGCGATCTCCTTCGGGATCGTGGTGGCGGCGTTCGTGATGGCCATGTTCCTCACGCCGTCGCTCACGGCCCTCATCGGCCACCGCGCCTGGTGGCCGGGTCACGGCGACCAGGGGCCCGCCTCCTTTGCACGTGGAGCGGCAGGCCGGGGCCGACCGGCCGGGAGCGCGGGCGGCGCCGCGGGCGACCGCGCGGCTGGGCGCGGCTCGCCGCTCGTCGGTGCCGCGTCGGGTCGGTCCGTCGCCGACCCGACCCCGCCTTCGTCCGTGGAGGGCTGACGTGCGGCCGCCTCACCGGCTCCCGCTCCTCCAGCACGCTCGAGCTCGGCGTTCAGCTCGCCCCCGACGAGCACCGCGAGCGAGCTCAGGTAGAGCCAGAAGATGAAGATGGCCACGCCCGCGAAGCTGCCGTAGGTCTTCGCGTACGAGCCGAGCGTGCTGACGTAGAACGAGAACCCGAGCGACCCGGTGAGGAACACCGCGGTCGCGAGCAGGCTCCCCGGTGTGGCCCACCTCCAGGGCGCCCGCTTCCGGTTCGGGCCGAAGGCGTAGTAGCTGGAGAACAGGACCGAGATCGAAGCGGACGCGACGACCCACCTGAAGATCGTCCAGGAGACCGTGAAGCCCGCCCCCCCGGACGGGAACGCCCCGCGGATCGCCGCCCCGATCGCCTGGCCGAAGACCACCAGCGCCGCGGCGAGGCCCCCGAGCACGGCGGTCAGCGCGAGGAGCGACACACCGCGGGCCCGGCGTGCCACGAACCTCCGATCGGTCGGCACCCCGTACGCGACGTCGAGGACCTGCTGCAGCACGGCGGCCGCACTGGTGGCGCTCCACAACGCCACGACGGTGCCGATCACCACCGCGACCGCCGAGCCCTCGTCTCGCCTGGTAGCGGCGCGCACCGCGCCCTCGAAGACGCCCGCCACGCCCGGGGGGAGCGCCTTTGCGATGCCGTGGACCACGTGATGGACCGTCCCGGCACCGGCGTGCACGAGCGTGAGGACGCCCAGTGCGGCGATCACCGCCGGGAAGAAGGCGAAGAAGCCGTGGTAGGCGAGGCTCCCTGCGGAGACGGAGACCCGGTCCCGGCGGATGCGCGCGGTCAGCGCGAGGACGGTCGCCTTCCAGCTGGCACGGGGCGGCGACGCCCGGGTCGGGCGTGCCACGTCGCCTGACGCGTCAGCGACGGGATCGCCGGCGCTGCTCGCGTCGGAGCTGCAACACTCGGAGCAGCTTGCGGATGATGAAGGACACGCGACGCAGCCTACGACCGGCCGGGTGCATCGGCTGGGCGGCCTCCGGCGCCGGCGGCACGGATGGCACGCCAGACACGCTCGGGGGTGAGCGGCATGTCGAGGTGCCGGACGCCGAACGGCGACAGCGCGTCGACGACCGCGTTCTGGACGGCGGCGGTGGCACCGACCGTGCCCGACTCGCCGACGCCCTTCATGCCGAGGGGGTTCCGAGGGGAGGGGGTCTCGGTCCCGTCCAGCTCGAAGGAGGGGAGCTCGGCGGCGCTCGGCATGCCGTAGTCCGCGAGGGTCGCCGTCAACGGGTTGCCGATCGCGTCGTAGCGGACCTCTTCGAAGAGCGCCTGAGCGACGCCCTGGGCCAGTCCCCCGTGCACCTGCCCCTCCACGATCATCGGGTTGACAACGGTCCCGCAGTCGTCGACGGCGACGAGCCGCACGAGCGAGACGCGGCCGGTCTCGGTGTCGACCTCCACGACCGCCACGTGGGCCCCGAAGGGGTACGTGCCGAGGTCCTGTGTGAAGTCGCCCTCGGAGTGCAGCCGGCCTTCCGGCGCGGCACCCGCCAGCTCCGCCCAGCCGAGCGCGCTCGCGGGCACGCCTGCGACCGCGAGTCCGCCGTCGACCACGACGAGGTCCGCAGGCGCCACCTCGCGGAGCCCGGAGGCGAGCGCACGGGCCTGGTCGACGACGGCTCGAGCGGCGTTGAGCGCCGCGCTTCCGGCGAGCTGGCCGGAACGGGACCCGAAGGTGCCGACGCCCTCGGGCACGAGGGCCGTGTCCGAGTGGACGACGCGGACGCGGTCCACTTCGACGCCGAGCTCTGCCCCGACGATCTGGGCGAGCGCCGTCGCGAGGCCCTGGCCGTGCGGCGATGCGCCGGTGGTGACGACGACCACCCCGTCCTCGCCGATCGACACGCCGCCGTACTCCCCACCCGAGCCGCTCACCTCCACGAAGGTCGAGAGGCCGAGGCCGAGAGCCATCGGGTCCGCGCGGCGGCGCCGGTCCTTCTGCTCGGCGCGGACGGCGTCGTACCCGACGAGCGCGAGCGCCCTGTCGAGCGCGCGCCCGTACTCGCCGCTGTCGTAGACGGCGCCGGTGGCCGTCGTGTAGGGAAAATCGCCCGGCGCGAGCATGTTCACGCGCCGCACCTCGACGGGGTCCTTGCCGAGCTCGGCGGCCAGCATGTCGATCGCGCGCTCGAGCATCGCCGTCGCCTCCGGACGCCCCGCGCCGCGATAGGGACCGATCGGCGTGGCGTTCGTGACCACGCCGAGCGAGGTGAGCGCCAGACTCGGGATCCGGTAGACGCCGGTGGCCATCAGGCGCGCGGTCCGAAAGGGGATGGCACCACGCCAGGGGTACGCCCCGACGTCGGTCACCGTCCTCGCCTCGAGCCCCACGATCGTCCCGTCCCGGCGCGCCCCGAGCGCCACGTCCTGGACCTGGCTGCGCCCCTGGCTCATCGCGACCAGGTTCTCCGAGCGCGTCTCTGCGTGGCGGACGGGCCGGCCGAGCCGCAAGGCGAGCGCCGCGACGACGACCTGCTCGGGGTAGACGCCGCCCTTGGCGCCGAACCCGCCGCCCACCGCGACCGTGCGCACCCGCACGCTCGCTTCCTCGAGCCCCAGGGCACGGGCGATCCCGCGACGTACGACGAACGGCGCCTGGCAGCTCACCACGCAGTCGAGGCCACCTTCCGGAGCGGGGATCGCGAGCGTCCCGTTCGGCTCCATCGGCACGGCCGCGACTCTCTGGATCACGAAGCGAGCCCGCACGACCACCTCGGCGCCGGACAGCGCGTCGGTGACTGCAGGGCCCGCCTCGAGCACCACGTTCGTCCCGAGCTCGGGGAACAACCGCGGCGCGTCCGGACCGAGCGCCTCCAGCGGATCGATCACGACAGGCAGCGGGTCCACGTCCACGACGACCAGCTCCGCCGCGTCGACGGCCGCGGCCGCCGACTCGGCCACCACCACCGCCACCGCCTCCCCGACGTAGCGGACGCGGCCCTTCGCAAGGCATGGCCTCGCGAGCTCCGGGCGGGGCGGACCGTCGGGACGGGGCCACTCGGGAATGTCCGGCAGCCCGAGGTCCTCCGCGCTGAACGCGGCGACCACGCCGGGCCGCGCGAGCGCGTCGGCGACCTCTACCCCCCGCAGCTCCCCGTGCGCGACGCTCGAGCGCACGAAGACCGCGTGGAGCATCCCGTCGGGCCGCAGGTCGGCGAGGTACTCGGCCGCGCCGGTGAGCAACGGCGGGTCCTCGCGGCGCTCGACTCGGTGGCCCAGGACGCTCACGGTCGAAGTTCCAGGCGTCTGCACGGCCAGTGACTCTATCGACCCGCCGGCCTGCGCCCACACGATCCTGTCGCGCCCGCGCGAGGCGGTCGGGCCCGCTCGGTCCGGATCAGCTCGCGATCTGCCGGGACCTGCTGAATCGGCGGGCTTTCCGAGCCTCGGGCTCCGGGAGCAGCGTCGCGACCGTAGCCAGGTCGGCGGCCTTCCGGCAGTCGTCGCAAAGGTACCGGCCGTCCCGCAGTCGCGTGAGCCCGCTCGACCGGCAGCCGGCGCAGACGTGGCCGAAGTAGACGATCTCGGACGGCTCGTCGCCCTTCGTGTACCTGACAAGGAGCGTCAGTCGAGCTGCGACCTCCGGCCGGAGCACCCAGCCGCCTTCGCCGGTCTCCTCGACGAGGTGCCAGGCAAGCATGTTGCGCAGCAGGGGATCGAACCGTTCGATCGGGTGCTCGTCCATCGTCTCCGACCCCTTTCCGACACCTCACGTCCTCGCTGCGAGCGGTCCGTCCGCCCGTGGGGCCCGTTCCCCCGTCGGATGCTGCTCCGACAGCCCCAGTGTGCCAAAGCGCGGCGTGTTTGTCTTTACAGCGCGCGAAGAATTTCCCCGGCATTTCCCCGTTTCTCGCGGGTTGCGGCAGCCGCCGGCACGCCCGCCGCCGGCACGCCCGCCGCCGGCACGGGCTCGTCGCCCTCTATTCGCTCGCGACGGTCTCGACGCGCGGCTGCCGCTCGCGCCAGAAGTGCAGGACACGCGTCGCGGACAAGACGGCGGCGATCACCATGAGCGCGATCGACGCGTAGAACGCGGCATGGAGGCCGTCGGTGAACGATCCGGCGAGCCGTGGCGTGAGGTGGGTGGTGCCCACGAAGATCGCGAAGGCCACGTTGTGCGGGATCGCCCGGCCCGCCACGAGCACCGCGACCGCGAAGGAGAAGACCATGCCCACGTTGCTCGACGTCCGCAACGTCCCTGATGCCACCCCGAACAGCTCACGCGGTGCGGCGCGCATCACGGCGGTGGTGTTCGCCGGGAAGAACAGCCCGCCGCCGACCCCGTTCACGATCGACGCTGCGACGACGAGCCACACCGAGGTGTGCTCTTGGAGGCTGGCGAACATGAAGAGGGCGACGACCTCGGTGGCGAGCCCGGCCGTCGCCGGCCAGACGGCTCCCCAGCGGTCGGTGAGGCGACCCGCGACGGGGCCCGACAGACCGACGACCAGGTAGCCGGGCACGAGCAGCAGCGAGGCGTGGAGCGGGCTGAGGTCCCGCACGCCTTGGAGGTACATGATGGCGAGGAAGAGCACCGCGAAGTTGGCCATCGCCTGGAACAGCGAGGCGAGCATCGTCGGGCTGACCGTGGGGATCTGGAAGAGCGAGAGGTCGAGCATCGGGGAGTCCGTCAGGTGCTCCACCACCAAGAACGCCGCGAGGAGGACGACACCGCCGATGAGGAACCCGGCCACCTCGACGCTGAAGGAGGACGTCGAGAGCTTCGTCATCGCCCAGAGCACCCCGAAGACCCCCGCGCCGAGCAGCAGCATTCCTGGGACGTCGACCCGCTCGCGGACGTGCTTCGCCTCGTCGCGCAGCACCCGCAGGGCGAGGAGGACGCCGGCGACACCGGTGGGCACGTTGATCCAGAAGATCCAGCGCCAGTCGACGTAGGTCACGATGACGCCACCCATGAGGATCCCGAGGATCGCACCGACGCTCCAACCAACCGACACGTACCCGTAGGCGCGTCCCCGCTTCTCCGGCGCGAACGTGTCGGCGATGACGGCGCCGCTGTTCGCCGTGATCAGCGCGCCGCCGAGTCCCTGGATCACGCGGTACGCGATGATGGTCGCCTCGTTGCTCGCGAGCGCACAGAGCGCGGAGCCGACGATGAAGATCACGAAGCCCGCCTCGTACATGCGGACGCGACCGAACATGTCGCCGAGACGCCCGAACTGCGTCGCGAGCACGGTGATCACGAGCAGGTACCCGATGATCACCCAGATCACGCCCGAGAGCCCGACGTGCAGCGAGCGCTGGATCTCGGGCAGGGCGAGGACCACGATCGTGGTGTCGACCGCGGCCATGACGACTCCGAGCAGGATCACGAGGAGCGCGAGGCCGGTCCGCGTCTCGGGCGCGTGGAGGGCCCCCGCGACCGCAGGCTGCACCTGCCCGGCTTCGCCCGGCTCGCTCGGGGCGCGGCCCGTCACAGGTCTGGTGCGTGCGGGCACTTGGGCAGTCTAAGGGTCCGGCGGGCGCCGGGAACCCGACCGTTCGCGGCCAGGAGCGAGACGACGGCCGTACCGCTGCGACGCCGGCCGCGCTGGCGCCGGGGCCCCGGCGGGAGAAGGATGTGCACGTGCAGCGCGCGCCCGACGAGCATCGCACCGCCGGCGCCTCGAACCCGGTCTCCTTCACGCAGGGCTCACCCGAGACGGTGCTCCCCCCTGCGACCGCGGCGGCGACCGACGCGACCGCCGCGGCGATGGCTCAAGCCCCGCAACTGCGCCGCGCCGCCCTGTCGGCCGTGGCGGAACGGTGGCCCCGCCACCTCGACGCGTGGGCACGCCTCGCCGAGGTGGCGACCGTCGCCGCGGACCGCTACGCGTTCGCGCGGGTCGGGTACCACCGGGGCCTGGACGCGCTCCGTGCCGCGGGCTGGCGTGGCACCGGGCCGGTCCGGTGGGTCCACGAGGAGAATCGAGGCTTTCTGAGGGCGCTCGACGCCCTGCGCGCCGCGGCGGCTGCCATCGGGGAGACCGACGAGGCAGAACGGTGCCGCCAGTTCCTCCACCAGCTCGACCCCGACTGGAAGGACTGAAGGACCGACCGCGCCCGCTCGCACTGCAGCGGACGACCTTCGGTGCTCGATCCTGCCCGCGAGAGCGAAGCGCCGTTGCAGACCGGGTACCGGTCGAGCCGTCGGATCCCGACCGTAGGCTGTGAGCATGAGCGCACGGCGGGCACCGCACGCGCCGCAGACAGGGACCGCGGGCGACGACCGCCCGACTCGCCGCGCGCGGCACCCCGCACCCCACAGCCTCCGGATCGGCAGGCTCCTCGGAGTCCCGCTCGAGGTGCACTGGAGCTTCCCCCTCCTCGTCGGACTCGTCGTGGTGGCCGAGTGGCCCGCCGGGGCCGGAGCGGTCGTCGGGGGGCTCGTCTGGGTCGCGGCGCTCTTCGCGGGCGTGGTCGTCCACGAGCTGGCTCACTGCCTCGTGGCGCAGCGCCGCGGCGGCACGGTGCTCGGGATCCTTCTCCTGCCGATCGGCGGGATGTCGCGGATGGACCGGATCCCGGAGCGGCCTGCCGACGAGGCCGCCATCGCGGCGGCCGGGCCCGCGATGAGCCTCGTCCTCGGCGGCCTGCTGCTCGCGGTGGGCGCGTTGCTCGGCAGCTCGGTGTGGCCCGCGACGCTCGTGACCGGCTCGTGGTGGGCGCGCCTCGGCTGGCTCAACCTCCTCCTCGCCGCGTTCAACCTCCTGCCGGCGCTCCCGATGGACGGCGGCCGCATACTGCGGGCGGCCCTCGCTCGACGTCTCCCGCGGCTCGCGGCGACGCGTGTCGCGGCGTCGGTGGCGCGGGTGCTCGCGCTCGGGCTGGTCGTGGCCGGCGTCTTCTACGACTTCTGGCTGGTCCTCATCGGCATCTTCGTGCTGCTGGGTGCCTCCGGGGAGGTGGCGAGCGCGCAGGCCGACGAGCGCGCCAAGCGGCAGCCGCCGGCGTGGGGCGCGTGGAGAGGCAGGGGCGCGCCGCCCGACCGGGACCCGTCGTGGCTGCCACCGCAGGGGCCGCCACCTTCGGGGCCCACCTGGTCCCCGCCGCAGGGTCCCTGGCCGCCGCCATGGGGCCAGGAGCCTGCGCCCCGGAACCGCTCAGCGATCGATGTCGCGGTGGAACGCGGCAGTCCGGACGCCTCCGGCGGCCAGCCTCGCGACGAGGGCCTCGGCGAGCGCGACTGAGCGGTGCCGGCCACCGGTGCAGCCCAGCGCGATCGTGAGGTACGACTTTCCCTCGTGCTCGAAGCTGGGCACGAGCATCGCCAGGAGGTCTTCGACCTTGTCGAGGAACATCCCCGTGTCCGGCTGCGAGAGGACGAAGTCGCGCACGGGGGCGTCGAGCCCCGAGAGCCGACGCAGCTCGTCGACCCAGTAGGGGTTCGGGAGGAACCGGCAGTCGAGCACGATGTCGACGTCGAGCGGAATGCCGTGCTTGTAGCCGAACGAGACGATCGACGTCTGCATGCGCGCGTTCTGCACGGAGTCGCCGAACAGCTCGATCA
>JAKATJ010000168.1 GCA_021828005.1 Actinomycetes bacterium
GCCGCCCGAGCACCGGGACGACGAGCTCGCCGTAGGCGGCGAGAGTAGCGTCTTGCGCGTCGTGCATGAGGTAGAGCGCGAACTGCGAGACGCCGAGGGACTCGAGCTCCCGGAGCTTCGCCAGGTGGTCCTGGGCAGTCCCGAGCACGCAGAAGCGGTCCACGATCTCGTCGGGGACGAACTCGGTGTCGGGGTTCCCCGCCCGCCCATGGTGCGCGTAGTCGTAGCCCCGTCGGCCCTCGATGTACGCGGTGAGCGCCGCGGGGACCGCGCCAGACTCCTGCCCATAGCGCGAGACCAGGTCGGCGACGTGGTTGCCCACCATCCCTCCGAACCAGCGGACCTGGTCGCGTTGGTGGGCGAGGTCGTCGCCGACGTAGGCGGGGGCCGCCGCGCAGATGGTGAGGGAGTCTGGGTCTCGGCCCGCCTCTGTCGCCGCCGACCTGGCACGACCGATCGCCCAGGAGATCACGTAGGGGTCGGCGATCTGGAGGATGAGGCCGTCGGCCTCCCGGCCAGCGACTTGCAGGGCCTTCGGGCCGTAGGCGGCCATCCACACCTCGAGCGCGCCGTCGCGCACCCAGGGGAAGCGGATGGGCGTGCCGTGGAGCTCCACCTCCTTGCCGGAGGCCAAGGCCTTGACGGTCCGGATGCAGGCTGCGACCTCCTCGAGCGTGGTCGGCCGCTCGCCGACCACACGGACGGCCGAGTCGCCGCGCCCGATGCCGCAGACGGTCCGGTTCCCGTACATGTCGTTCAAGGTCGCGAACAACGACGCCATGACGGGCCATTGCCTCGAGCGCGGGTTCGTGACCATCGGCCCGACCGTCACCCGCTCGGTCGCCTCCAAGATGCGCGAGTAGATGACGAACGGCTCCTGCCAGAGCACCGGCGAGTCGAACGTCCACACCGAAGAGAAGCCGACATCTTCGGCGCGGCGCGCGAGCTCGACGAGCCGAGTGGCCGGAGGGTCGGTCTGGAGGACGAGCCCGAATGTCATCGCGCGCCTTCCTTTCTCGCGGGAACGTCCACGCCCGAGAACGGCGAGCGCTTGACGAACTGCCCGCGACCTTCTCGACCGGTGAACGCCCCGTGATCGACCACCACCTCGCCCCGGGAGATCACCGTCTCCACGGCGCCGGTCACCTCCATCCCCTCGTAGGCCGAGTAGTCCACCGACATGTGGTGCGCCTCGACCGACAGGGTGTGCCGGCGGGCGGGGTCGTAGACGACGAGGTCGGCGTCTGCGCCCGGGAGGAGCGAGCCCTTCTTCGGGTAGAGGCCGAAGAGGCGCGCCGGTGCGGTCGAGGTGAGCTCCACGAAGCGCGCGAGCGAGATCTTGTGCTCGACGACACCCTGGTAGACGAGGTCCATCCGGTGCTCGACGCCCGGGAGGCCGTTGGGGATCTTGGAGAAGTCTCCGCGCCCGAGCTCTTTCTGGTCCTTCATGCAGAACGGGCAGTGGTCCGTCGAGACGACCGAAAGGTCGTCGGTGCCGAGACCGCGCCACAGCGCCTCGTGGTGCTCGGCCGCCCTTATCGGGGGTGAGCAGACGTACTTCGCCCCCTCCATGCCCGGTCCCGCCATGAGGGAGGCGTCCAAGAACAGGTACTGGGGACAGGTCTCCGCGAAGACCTGACGGCCGGCGTCGCGCGCGGCCGCCACCTCCTCGAGCGCCTCTTTCGCCGAGAGGTGGACGATGTAGAGGGGACAGTTCGCCACCTCTGCGAGCACGATCGCACGGTGGGTCGCCTCGCCCTCCAGGACCGACGGGCGGGTCTCCCCGTGCATCCTTGGATCGCCCTTGCCCGCTGCGAGCGCCTGGGCGACCAGCACGTCGATCGCGATCCCGTTCTCCGCGTGCATCATGACCACCGCACCGCAGTCAGCAGCGGTCTGCATCGCGGTCAGGATCTTGCCGTCGTCGGAGTAGAAGACGCCGGGATACGCCATGAACAGCTTGAAGCTCGAGACCCCGTCGGCGACGAGACCGGGCATCTCCTTCAGGACGGGCTCGTTCACGTCGGAGAGGATCATGTGGAAGCCGAAATCGATCGCGCAGTGCCCTTCGGCACGCGTCATCCAGGTGTCGAGCCCCTCACGCGCGGAACCGCCACGCGGCTGGATCGCGAAGTCCACGATCGTCGTCGTGCCCCCGTATGCTGCGGCCCGGGTGCCCGTCGTGAACGTGTCCGCCGAGAACGTGCCGCCGAAGGGCATCTCCATGTGGGTGTGGACGTCGATCCCGCCGGGCACCACGAGCTTGCCCCTGGCGTCGACGCGCACGAGGTCGGCCGAGCCCGACGCGCCCCCCGGCGAGCTGGCAGGCGAGCTGGCAGGCGAGCTGGCAGGCGAGCTGGCAGGCGAGCTGCCGGGCGCGAGCAGCGCCACGACCTTCTCACCGTCGACGAGCACGTCGGCGGCAACGGGCCCCGACGCGGTCACGACGGTGCCGCCCTCCACGAGGAGCCGGCTCATGGCGCGACGAGCGAGCCGTACGCGTCGGGTCGCCGGTCTCGGTAGAAGGCCCACAGCTGGCGCACCTCTTCGATCAGTCCCATGTCGAGGTCGCGCACGATCACGTCGTCCTCGGAGCCCGACGCCGCGTCCCCCACGATCTGGCCGCGGGGATCGCAGAAGTACGAGCCCCCGTAGAAGTCGTCGTCGCCCAGAGGCTCCACCCCTACCCGGTTGATGGCCCCGACGAAGTACTCGTTCGCCACGGCCGCAGCCGGCTGCTCGAGGTTCCACAGGTAGGCCGACAGCCCCCGGCTGGTCGCCGAGGGGTTGAAGACGATGCGCGCGCCCGCGAGCCCGAGGGCTCGCCAGCCCTCGGGGAAGTGCCGGTCGTAGCAGATGTAGACGCCGATGCGGCCGACCGCCGTGTCGAAGACCGGGAAGCCGAGGTTGCCCGGTCGGAAGTAGTACTTCTCCAAGAAGCCCTTCACCTGGGGGATGTGGTGCTTGCGGTACTTGCCCAGGTACCGGCCGTCCGCGTCCACGACGACCGCCGTGTTGTAGTAGACGCCCGGTTGCTCCTCCTCGTAGATGGGCGCGACCACGACCATGCCGGTCTCGCAGGCGAGCTGGACCACCCGCTCGGTCACAGGACCCGGGATCGGCTCTGCGTACGCGTAGTACGCCGGGTCCTGGACCTGGCAGAAGTAGGGACCGTAGAAGAGCTCTTGGAAGCAGAGCACCTGCGCCCCCTGCGACGCCGCCTCCTTGGCCAGTCGGAAGCTTGCGTCGATCATCGACTCTTCGTCACCGGTCCAGCGCGTCTGCACGAGCGCGGCTCTCACGATGTCGGACATCGCCCTCCTCCTTTGTTCACCATGCTCGGTTGCTCACGGTTGCTCACGGTCGCTCACGGTTGCTCACGGTTGCTCACGGTCGCGCACGATCGCGAATATGCGCTCACGATCAGATGATCTCCTGGCTCTGCCTGCCCTTCGACAGCTGGGCGAAGGCCACCGCGAGGACGAGGGCGCCGCCGTAGAACACTGTCTGCACCCAGCTCTGAGCGCCAAGGATCTCGAGCCCGGTGACGCCGGTCACGAGGAAGT
>JAKATJ010000169.1 GCA_021828005.1 Actinomycetes bacterium
CGACGACCTCCTCACGGGGCGACGGCGCTCCGCGCGAGGTGACGGTTCAGCGCACCCAGCGTCGCACGGCTTGCTGCCTCGACGTCGATGTCCCCGCTCGCAACCCCGAGGCGCTCGACTGCTCGGCGTGCCTCCTGGTCGCCGGTTCGCTTCGGGGCGAGCACCACCACGACGGGCTCACCGGGCACGCCGTGGGCGCGTTCGGCGGACACGAGGTAGAAGGGTACGTCGATCGCCAGCGCCTCGAGCGCGTTCAGCGTCGCCTGGGCGCCTCCCGCGAGCGTCCCCGCGGACGACCGGCCGGTCCCCCGCGAGGCACCCAGCTCGAGGGAGACCTCGCTCGTGCCCCGCTCGGCGTCGAACTCTGCACCGAGGAGCAGCACTCTGGCGCCGCCGCGCGACGTCCCAAGGTCGCCTCCCGGTGCGGTCGCCGAGATCGCGTGCGGCACCGGGACCCCCTGTGCCTGAGAGGATCCGTTGGCGTTCGCGGGGTAGGCCCCACCGACGGGAACGTCGGGAACGTCGGGAACGTCGGGCGTTGTCGTCGAGCAGGCCGGGGTGAACGGGCCGTCGTCCATGCCGAGCACCCGGACCGACCCGTGCGGCAGGTGGCCGCGGACCACACGGAGCACTTGGTCGTACACGGGCTTGCTCGGGCCGCTCGAGATCACGACGACCGGTGTCGCCATCTCGACTGACACGACGCCGGGCACGCACCGCAGCTCGAGCTCGAGCTGCGGTGCAAGATCTGTGAGCGCGAGCGGGGCGATCCCGATATCCCCCAGCCGCTCCGTAGCCAGTCGTCTTAGCTCTGCGGGGTCGACGGACTCCTCGGGCGTCCTCACCGCCGCGGCGTGCAGGTCGATCTCGTCCCAGCCTCCTGCGCTGAGTGCCGCACGGACCCGTGCAACGAAAGGTCGCACCGAATCTGGGCCGGCGTTCCCGAGGATCGCAAGCGCGATCCCAGGAGCTGTGACCCCCGCCTCGTCACCGGTCCGGAGCGCTCGGCGGAGTGCCGCGGCGAGGGCGAGCCAACGGTCCTTGGCCGGCGCCTCGCCAGAGGTCGTGAGGAGGACAAACGTGGACGACCACCCGTAACGCGCACCGCACGCCGCGGCGCGGGCGGTGGCTTCGTCGACCGCGTAGGGGCTGTGGAGGCCCGTCTCGAGGTCCAGCGCCGACCGGAGCCCGGCGAGCGACGCCCGGAATCCGGCGCCGCACATGGCGCCGAGCGCGCCGCTGGCCGCGACAGCGATGCTCGGCTCCCCGTAGACGCCTGCAGGGCGGCGGAGGAGTGTGCGCGCCGTGTCGACCGGTGCCGTCCTACCCCCCAGTGCGAAGAGCTGGCGGCAGGCACCGGGGGGCGAGCCTGCCGCCGCGACAGGATCGACCACCAGCCACGCGTCGGAGAGCCGGTGGCTGGCCGCCACGCGCTCGAGCAGCTCGTAGGCCCAGGAGACCCCGCCGCTACGGGCGAGGATGCTCGCCGCGGCCTCGATGTCGCCGTACGCGATGTCGCCGTACGCGATGGATGGCGAATCGACCACTTCCCCTGCCCCCTCGGCTCGTTCGACGCTCAACTCCCGTGCTCACCTGCCTCCGAGCCGCTTCGTCCGTGCTGCTCCGCACACGCGCAACCTCTTGCGACAATGCCAGACGTGCACGGTGCTCGACTCTCCTCCCGCTGCGCCGCCTCCCGATTGTACGGTAGGTGGCACCGACAGTGGTGGTTTTGCGCAGGCGCGGGATCCTGCTCCGCTGGACCCAGGGGGACCGCCACGGCGGGGCCGGCACGTCGCGGCGGGCTCCGTCTGGTCCTCCGCCCGCGGGGCGGGTCCACTACGGTGGTGATCGGCTGGACTTCGTGGAAGTGGTGGGAGTGACCGACGCAGGGGCGGAGAGCGGATCGATCGACGCGGGGCTCCACACTGCGCTCGATCTCTGCCTCGGTCTCGGGGCGTTCGTCGTGACCATGACAGGCGTCGTGCACGCCGTCGTCTCCGACGCGATGCCTCCCGACGACGGTGCCCGGCGCATCGAGGTGCTCGCGCGCAACTGCCTCTCGCACCCGGCCGCCCACGGCCGCGACCTCTTCTGGAACGCAGAGGTCTCGACAGAGGCAGGCTCGGCGGACCGCTCGCTCGCATGCGTGGTGATGCCGGCGTGGTCCGGGGATCTGGAGGTCGGGCTGCTCGGCGTGGTCGACACGTGGCTCCCCGAGCCCGACGCCCGCCAGCGCGCAGGGCTCGCCCGCCTCGCCGCCGACCTCGCCCCCCTCCTCCAGCGCGGGTCCCGGAAGGCCGGCGCGGCGCTCGCGAGCCCGTGCGGCCCCGACGCGCCGCCGCTCGACGGCCCCGAAGAGGCCCCGCTCGACGGCCCCGACGCGCCGCCGTCCGCCCGCGGCGCGGCCCCGGCGCACGTCGACGCGGCGGACCTCCTTGCGAGCCTGGACGACGGGATCATGTGCCTGGACGCGGAGGGCACGGTGGTGATGGCGAACCAGCCTGCGGATGCCATGCACGGGATGGCGCCCGGACGAACCCTCGTCGGCTCGCCGCTCCCGACGACGGGCGTGCTCAGGGGCGAAGACGGTCAGGTTCTCGCGCACGACCGCCATCCCGCGCTGCTCACCCTCGAAGACGGCGTCGCGCGTGACGTCCATCTCACCGTCGGCGAGGAGGGCGACGCCCAGCGCCACGTGGCGATGTCGGTGAGGCTCTTCCCGATCGACGGCCGACGGGGCGTGCTCGTGGTGCTGCGCGACACGACCGCCGAATGGAATGAGCAGCAGCGCCTCACCCAGTACGCGCTCTACGATCCTCTGACCGGTCTCGCCAACCGCTACCTCCTTCTCGAAGAGCTGCGCCGCATGCTCCAGGGACTCGGGCGGCGCGGGGGGTCGGTGACGCTCATCTACATGGATCTCGACGACTTCAAGCGGATCAACGACGAGTACGGCCACGACATGGGAGACGAGGTGCTCAGCGCGTTCGCCCGGCGCCTCCGCGGTGCGGTGCGGAGCGACGACGTGGTCTCGCGTTTGGGCGGCGACGAGTTCGTGATCGCACACGCGACCGCGGGCCACCCCGACGGCGACCTCGTCGTCTCGAGGCTCCGCAAGGTGCTGACCGCGCCGTTCACCGTCCGGGGCCTCGTGTTCGACGTCGGCGCCTCGATCGGCTGGGTGAGCACAGAGAGAGGGGACCTCGGCTCCGATGCGCTTCTGGCCAAGGCGGATCGCGCCATGTACCGCCACAAGCGCGACCGCGCGGCAGGCCGGCGATCGTCGGCCTGACCTCACGCCCGCACGGTGAGCGCAGTGACGACCCCGGTGGAGAACCTACTTCGAGTCGCTCGAGACGAGACCGCAGCAGGCACCGCCTTCGCCGCGATCCTCGCGGGGGGACGCGCGCTCGAGATCGTCTCGGTGCCGGCCCCCGGGGTGCCCGAGGGCCTCTCGTCGGACGAGCTCGCACAGCTCGTCGACCGGGCGGCCGCCGACCCCGAGTTCGCCCGCGCCCGGG
>JAKATJ010000170.1 GCA_021828005.1 Actinomycetes bacterium
GCGGGATCGACGAGGAGCGCGTCGCCGGTCCCCCGGTCGCCGATCGCGTAGGCGAAGTTGGCCATCTGCAGCGCGACCGGGTCGTCGCGGGCAAAGTCGCGCCCCGACAACAGCTGGCGGAAGTACAACGGTCCCGAAGTCGGATCGGCCATCAGAAGAGCCCGGGAGCGAGGCCGTCCTCTCCGTCGCCAGCGGGGTCGGGGGTATCGAGGTGGGCCACCTCGTCGTGCACGGCCGCCTCGTCGGGCACGGCCACCTCGTCGGGCACGGCCGTCTCGTCGGGCACGGCCACCTCGTCGTGCACGGCCACCTCGTCGTGCACGGCCGCCTCCTCCAGCACGGCCGTCAGCCGGGGCACGAGCTGCTCCACCTGCATCCGCGTCTGGCGGAGCCGCTTGTCCAGCTCCTCGATGATCGCCGTGGCCCGGACCAGGCGGCCCACCAGCTGGTCGACGTCGACTTCACGACCTTCGAAGAACCCGACGATCCGATCCAGCTCGGCGCTCGCCTCCGTGTAGCTCATCTCCTCGACAGGCGGCTCGTCGGCACCAGCGTGCTCTTCCAGGGACGGTCCCATCACTCCTCCACCCGCTCGTGCCCGGCCGATCCGGTGCGGTGCAGGTCCACTCCCTCCGCCACCGATCGGACGCTGCCGTCGACGAAGCGCGTCACGAGCTGTTGCCCCGACCGGACCACGTGAGCGTGCCGGACGACGCGACCCTCGGTGTCGAACGTGAGGGTGTACCCCCGCTCGAGCTGGCGCTCGACGTCGTACGCGGACACCAGCCTGCGAAAAGCGCCGAGCCGGTCCGTCGCCTGCTCGACCCGGGCCCGTGCGAGTGGCGGGACCCGGGCGCCACGAAGGACGGCCGCGCTCCACGCGTCGTCGACCAGCCGGGGCGCGCAGCGCCCGATCGTGGCGCCGCAGCGTAGGAGATGCTCGGCTCGGCGGTCGACGAGATGCCTCGCCATTGCGCAGACCCGCAGTCGCGTCGTGTCGTGCTCGCGCTGCGCAGAGAAGACCGCTCCTGCTGCCCCGCGAGCGGTCAGTGAGGCTGCCGCGAGGACCGACGCCTCCCACCACCCGCGCACGCGCTGCACGATCTCGCGGCCGCACTCGGTCGGGGTGATGCACGAACGGCCCGCCACCACGTCCGCGACCGACCGGTCGCCGGTGTGGCCGATCCCCGTCCATACCGGCACGGACGACGTGGCGACTGCCCGGGCCACCGGCTCGGCGTCGAATGCCGCGAGGTCGGCCCTCGACCCCCCGCCGCGCACCACGACGATCACGTCGATGCGTTCGGGGCCTAGCGCGGAGAGCCTGCGGATCGCGGCGGTGATGGCCGCAGGTGCCGCCGAGCCCTGTACGGTCGCGCGGGCCACCTGCACCGCGAACCCGAAACCCGAGGCGGCCAGCTGGCCGACGAAGTCGCGGTAGCCCTCCGTGTCGGGGCTCGCGACGAGGCCCACCCGCAAGGGCACTTCGGGCATCGGAAGCGCCCCGTTTCGCGTGAGCAGCCCCTCCGCCTCGAGCGCACGGAGGAGCGCCGCACGCTGCGCGGCGAGGCGTCCGAGCAGCGCCGTGACGTCGAGCTCGCTCAGGACGAATCCGATCTCGGCCTTCGGGCGGTAGAAGTCGATCGTCCCCCGAAGGACCACCACCATCCCGGCCTGCAACTCGATCCCTTCGCGTGCGAGCGTCGCGCGCAGCGGTCCCCACGTCGACTGCCAGCACTTCACCTTGAGGATTGGTGCTTGCCGGTCTCTCGCCGAATCCGGGTCCACGAGATCGACGTAGCAGTGGCCGCGCCCTGTGCGCTGGTCCGCGACGTGCTGGATCTCGCCGCGCACCCACAACTCACGTTTCCGCGGAAACGCGCGCTCCAGCACGCCTTGGACCTCGTCGTAGAGATCGGCGATGGAGAGCGCGTCGACGTGCGCGTCGACGTGCGCGTCGGCGTGCGCGTCGGCGAAGAGCTCCCTCGGACCCCGGACCACGGCGCCCACCATAGCGAGGGGGTGTGCCGCCCTTGTGGAGAGAGGACGCCGCGCGCACAAGTCGTGACCCTGCCCGGCGGCACCGTCCGGGAACGCGGCATGGCACAATGGAGGCACGGTGAGCCGGCCGGGTGGCCGCGGCGTGGGTCGTGCACCTTGCGCGACACCAGGTCGAGGAAGGTCGGGACTCCATAGGGCAGGGTGCTGGCTAACGGCCAGTCGGGGTGACCCGCAGGAAAGTGCCACAGAGAATCAGACCGCCGATGGCGGGCTCGGCCCGCACAGGTAAGGGTGAAACGGTGCGGTAAGAGCGCACCAGCGGTCCGGGTGACCGGATCGGCTCGGTAAACCCCACCCGGAGCAAGGCCAAGTGTGGGACATGGGCGGCCCGTCCGCCCCGCAAGGGGCAGTCCCCAGGTAGGCCGCGCAGATGGATGGTCACCCAGGCCTTTCGAGGCTGGACAGAATCCCGCCTACAGGCCGGCTCACCGTCGTTCGCGACGACATGCCCAACCGCTCGAGAGCGGGGCGAGGTCGACGCGGCGGCGACGGCGCAGCGATCCGCAGCGCGTGCGGCGACCCCGCCGCCAGGCGGCGTGCCCCGCGCCGGTAGTTTCCGTGCACATGTCCGCCACCGCCACCGCCCCGCGACGCGGTGGCCTGATCGACCGCCGCCTTGCCGCCCGGGTCTCGGCGACCCGTAGACATCTCGTTCTGGCCGTCGGTGTGGGGCTCGCCTCGACGGTCTGCGTCGTCGCACAGGCTGTCCTCCTCGCCTCCGTGCTCTCGGCGGTCCTGCTCCACGGCGCCGGGCTGGA
The DNA here is from genome assembly GCA_021828005.1 of Actinomycetes bacterium. GTDB lineage: Bacteria > Actinomycetota > Acidimicrobiia > Acidimicrobiales > RAAP-2 > JAJYVT01. Next base: position 2,820 of record JAKATJ010000170.1, read on the forward strand.
CGCGGTCGCGCCACGCCTTGCGGGGCTGGGCGCGGCGTTCGTCGCCCGGGCAGCGTTCAGCTGGGCCGGCGAGGCGGCGGCGCAGCGCACGGGCGCGGCCGTGATCTCGGCGCTGCGCCGGCAGCTGCTGCGCCACGCGCTGGATCTCGGCCCAACGTGGTTGAGCGGCGAACGCTCCGGCGAGCTGGCCCTGGCCGCGACGCGTGGCACGAGCGCGCTCACGACCTACTTCGGCCGCTACCTGCCGCAGGCGGTGCTCGCCGCGACCGCGCCGATCGGGATCCTCGCGTGGGTCGCGAGCGAGGACTGGCCGTCGTTCGCCATCCTCTTCGGACTGGCGGCGCTCGTGCCCGTGGCGATGGTGCACTTCGGGAGGGAGTCCGCCGCGCGCACCCGGAGCCAGTGGCAGCGTCTCGGCTCGCTCTCGGCACGGTTCTTGGACATGCTGCGAGGGCTGCCGACGCTCCGCGCGTTCGGACGGGAGGCTCACGGGCGGCGCGAGGTGGCCGAGGCGACCGACGGGCTCCGCCGGACGACGCTCGGCACGCTGCGCGTGGCGTTCGTGTCGGCGCTCGCCCTGGAGTTCCTGGCGGGGATCGGGACGGGCCTGGTCGCGATGGTGCTCGGGCTCCGGCTGCTCGGCGGCCACGTGAGCCTCTCCACCGCGCT
>JAKATJ010000036.1 GCA_021828005.1 Actinomycetes bacterium
TCGGCGTGCTGGCGATCCTCGCCTGGGGGCCGCGGCTCGCGCCCGCCCTGCGCGGTGCGCTCGCCGGCACGTTCGTCGTGGTGGACCTTCTCGTGTTCGCCATCACCACCGTCGTCGCAGTCGGAGCGCCGGCGAGCGGGACGGGAGCCGCCACGGCCGCAGGCGCCCCGAGCACGACCGCGGGCCCCGCGTCAGCGGCCAGGACGCCGCCGGTACGCCCGATCGCGGCGCTACACCTGCCGGGACGGTTCGCGGTCTATGACCCGGGCCTTCTCCATCCCTCGCAGCTCACCACCTTGGGCGCCCCCGATACCAACGCCGCAGACGGCACGTGGTCGATCCAGGGCTACGGTTCGATCGTCGACGGGCACTACGCAGCCGCGACGGGAGTCCACGCCGTCTCGGGAAGAGGCCAGGACGTCTTCACGCCAGCAGCGGCGGCGGACGGCACCTTCGACGCGTTGTCGACCGGCGCGGTGCTGACCTTGTCCCAGTACCTCGTCACCCCGGCGCAGCGGGCCACCAAGACCACCGCGACGGGCGTGCGGCGGCTTCGCGCGACCGCAGCCTCGACCTGGTTCCTCGGTGCTCCGCTGCCGGTGCGCTCGGCGCGAATGGAGATCCGCGTGTCCCCTGGCGCCGCAGCAGTGGCCGCCTCGAGCCTTCGGGTCGGCGCGCTCCATCCCGACGGCGCCGTCGACTGGGCAACGTCTTTGGACCGCCACCTCGTCGGAGCCTCCGGTGCTGCCGGAGCGCGGACCACAGTCTTTACGTGGGACGCCACCTGGCGGTTCCCTGTGGTCGCCGTCGGCGTCGCCGTCGGTCTCGTCGTCGATCTCCACGCGCGCGTCACCGTCTCGTCGCCGGTCGTCGAGAGCACGAACGGTCGGACTTTCGTGCTGGACGGGGTGCTCCAGAATGCGCTCGTCGCACCGCACTGGCGCTACGAGGGCCGGGACGGCTCGTTCGCGGTGTTCTTCGACCAACGAGCACGAGCACCGTTGTCGCTCCGGGCGCTGCCGGGGGGTTCGCTGCGCGGCGCCTCGGTCCACCGGCTGTCGGGCCCCTCGCTCGAGCCGCTCGCTGCCCTGGTCACGTCGCGGAGCGGCGTCGAGGTGGTGCGCGCCGTTGCCGCGATCCCGGGGTGGAGCGCGTCGTGGACCCCGTTTGCCGGCGACCGCAGAGCGACCGTCGCAACGACACTCGAGGTGCGTCGCCTCGGCGTGGTGCAGGTGGTCCGCGTCCCGCCCGGTCGGGGACTCCTCACGTGGCGCTACGTCGCGCCTGGGCTTCTCGCCGGCGAGACGATCTCCGTCGTGGCGCTCGCGCTCGTCCTGGCGCTCGTGGTCGCAGCCGTGGTCACAAGGCTTGGGCTCCGCTCGCGACGACGGCGGGCATCGTAGCCGGCGCTCGGCGCGGTAACCGTTCCTACAGTGGTGCCATGCCCAAGGACACCGGCTTCCGATTCCCACGCGACCGCGCCGACGAGCGAGAGCTCCTGATCGAGTGGCTCGACTTCTTGCGAGGCGCGGTGCTGCGCAACATCTCGGGGGTGAGCGAAGAGGACGCGCATCGTCGCCCTGACGGAAAGCTGCTGCCGCTCCTGGGGATCGTCAACCACCTCGTGGGCGTCGAGCGCCGCTGGATCGATGGCGGGATGCTCGGAGGACCGATCGAACGCACGGAGGATGAATTCTTCCCCGGTCCCGAGCTGTTCGTCGCCGAGGTGACGCGTGCGTACGAGGACCGGGCGGAGAAGACGAACCGGGTCGTGCGGGAGCTGCCGCTCGACACGCCGAGCTCCCGCGAAGAAGCCACCACGTTGCGCTGGGTGCTGCTCCACCTCATCAACGAGACGGCACGCCATGCGGGCCACGCGGATGCCGTGCGCGAGCTGATCGACGGCAGCACCGGCGAGTGACGTCGCCCTCCGAGGACCCCCTCCCCGGCACTGCACGTGGCATTCCGTCGGCTGGCCCGTGGCCGCCGAGCGAGCTGACACACAACCATCTCGCTAAGGTCGGTCCTGTTATGGGCTCGGAGATCGAACAGGAGGTGCTTCGCCTCTTCGCGCGGGTCACCGAAGCCCTTGCCCGCGCGACGTGGGCGCTCCTCTCCGCAGACGTCGGTCTCGGCCGGTCGGTCGTCGAGGGCGACGAGGACATCGACGCTCAGGTCCAGTCCGTCGAAGAGGGCATCTGGCACGAGCTCGATGCCATCGTGGGCGCTTCCGCAGACGTCCGTCGCCTGGTCCGCCTGCTGTCCGCCCTTTCGGAACTCGAGCGGAGCGCGGACCTGGCCGAGCACATCGCACAGCGCGCGGTCTTCGGGCTGGGTGGCGAGATGACCCCGGTCAGCCGGGGCATCGTTCAACGCATGTCGGAAGTGGCGATCGACATGTGGAGGGGAGCCGCCGAGGTGTACGCGAGCGGAAGCGCCGACGTGCTCGACCTCGACGAGACAGACGAGGAGCTCGACATCCTCCACGACCGGCTGACCGTCGAGGTGGCCGCGGGGTCGATGCACCCCCCGGTCGCCGCGCAGGTCACCCTCCTCGCACGCTTCTACGAGCGGCTCGGGGACCACGCCGTAAACCTGAGCCGGCGCCTCTCGCCGGCCGAAGGTCGGTCCGGCAGACCGCACGAGCGGGCGCCGGACTGACCGACCAACAGCCCCGGACCGTGGCGGTGGCGGCTCGACTCCAGGTGGCCCACGGGGCTGAGCCGCGGGTCCCGGCCCGGCGCAGAGCGCAGGCTGCGGCCGGAGGCTCGGGCAGACCGGAGCCGCGACGGGTGGGCGGCGGCCTCAGCCGAGGCGACGGGTTGCCGGCCGGCTGGCGAGCGTCACCGTCGCAGCCTCGTGCTTGCCCGTGGCGGTGACCCATACCACCTTCTCCCGGGTGCCCGGCGACACCTCGATCACGTCGATCGCCAGTGTGCGGGCCGAGGTCACGGTGCGTGTGCCGAATCCCGTGATCGTGTCCCCCTGCACGATTCCGGCCCTCGCGGCGGGCGACGCCGCGACAACGCCAACGACGTGCGCGCCCGATGTCCTTGTGAGAGAAGGTGTGGTGGCGATCCTCACGCCGAGGAAGCCGCCACGACCAACAGCTGTGAACGGGAGGATGCGTGGGGTCGGCACGCCAGCGCCGTTCCGAGCCGATGCCGGGGCGCTCGCGCCGCCCCACACGCTGTAGCCGATCCCAAGGCCCAGCGCGACCATCGCGACCGTCGCGATGGTCGCGCCGACGACCACCCAGGAGAGCGGGTGCCGTCGGGGTTGCGCCGGCGGCGCGGGCCCCGTCGGCGGCTGCGGCGGTCCACCGGGCCATCCTGGTCCTCCCCAGCCGTACCACTGGGGCGAGCCCGCCCACATCGGTGCCCCCCAGCCGGGCATCGACCACGGGGGCGCAGCACCTGCGGGCGGGGCGAGGGGCGGGGTGGGGGGCGCAGCACCTGCGGGCGGGGCGGGAGGCGGCATCGGCTGCGCCTGGGACGTCGAGTCTGGGGCCCCGGTACGGGGCTCCCTGCCGACGCGCCACCACTCGGCCGGAGCGTGCCGCTCCGGTCCCGGGCCGCCGGTCTCGTGGAACCGAAGGGCCTCACCCCTCGCCATCTCGAGCTCCTCACTCGAGGGCTCGTCGACCGCCTCGCCTTCCGGCGCGCCGGGAGGAACTTCGGACATCGGGGCCTCCATCTCTTCCAAGAGCTCATTCGATTTCAGCTCCCTTCGATAAGAGCCCCCGTAACGTGGCCTAAGAAGATGAGAAGTAGCCGGATCTGGAGATGGGCGCCCCACCGGTGGGGACAGAGGTCCCTGGCTGCACGGAGGAGACGGGGGCCAGGCTGAGTGGTGTGCCGGTCCTCGAATGACCGTGCTCCTGTCGATCGCCATCGTGGTGTGATGGGGCCCCTGGATACCGTCCACTCAGGCCCGTCGGGGCCTTCACCATCGCCCAGCTCAGCCTGGTCGTCAACGCCGCGATAGGGATCTGGGTGTTCATGGTTCCGCTCCCAGACTCTCGGGCGGCTCATCGCGTGTTGACCGGCGTCGTGATCGCGGGCACCCGTGGCTGCCTGATCAGCCTCCTCCACTAGCCGGTTCGCGCGGTCTCGAGCTCTTCTGCGTTCGCGCGTGCTCGGTGCTGGACGAGCAAGCGTTCGCCGCACACCACGAATTCTGTTGAGGCGCGCTCAACCGGTCAGCGCAACAAGCTCCGCCATCTTCTCACTCGGCTTGCGCCAGTCGAGGGACTTGCGGGGACGACCGTTGAGCTTGCGCTCGGCGTCGATATCCTCGAAGGAGTGGGCTTCTATCGCAGCCAGGTGCTCCCTCGCCTGGTCGATCGGGCGCTCGGCACCCCTGATATGGGGAGCTGGCGCGCCGAGGCGGTGGCGGGGCTCCACGGAAGAGTGGTCGAGATCGGATTCGGGTCTGGGCTGAACGTCGAGCACTACCCCGCAGAAGTCGTGGCTGTGCTCGCCGTCGAGCCGGCAGCCCTCGCCATGAAGCTCGCCAGGAAGCGGATCGCGGGGAGCCGGGTCGCCATCGAGCACGTCGGCGTGGACGGCCAGTCGATGCCGATCGCGGGGGCAAGCTGCGACACGGCGCTCTCGACCTTCACGCTGTGCACCGTTGCGCACCCGGCGGCAGCCCTGAGCGAGATCTTCCGGGTGCTCCGGCCCGGTGGCACCTTGCACTTCCTCGAGCACGGGATCTCACCGGATCCAAGGGTCGCTGCCTGGCAACGGCGGCTCGAGCCGATGCAGCGGCTCCTGGCTGACGGCTGCCACCTCACCCGCGACCCCGCCACGATCGTGACCCGGGCGGGCTTCCAGCTCAAGCGCTGTGACCACGCATACGCGAAGGGGCCCAAGCCCTGGAGCTACTTCACCTTGGGAGTCGCAGAGAAGCCCCGCTGAATCCCGGGAGTTCGAGAGCTCGCCCAAGGAGAGCGGAGCCGACTGGTCTCGACTTCACCGTCTCATCTCGGTGACCCACCTGACACGTCGATGCTCAAGACCGTCGGCCCGTCGGCCGCCAAGGCTTCGACCGCTCGGGTGCACAGCTCGTCGACGCTCTTGACCGCATGGCCGCGTCCCCCGAAAGCCCGGCTCAGTGCGGCGAAGTCCACCGCAGGGCGGTCAACCGCGATCGGCTCGATCCCACGCTTCTCCATCCCCTGTCGAATCTCGGCATAACCGTGGTTGTCGACGATCACGACCGGGAGCGCCAACCGCTGCTCCACCGCAGTGAGCAGGTCCTGCACCGAGAAGAGAAAGCCGCCGTCGCCGACGAGCACGACCACAGGCGCCCCCCGGCAGGCGCCCATGGCACCGATGGCCGACGGCAGGCCGTAGCCGAGCGTGGCGTACCCGGCAGGGTAGAGGAACCGGCCTGGTCGGTCCATCGGCCAGAAGTGCACGGTGCCGAAGTACGAGACTTGGGCACTGTCGCCGGCGACGATCGTCTGCTGGGGCAGTGCTTCACTGAGCGCTCGGTTGACCATCTCGTAGACCGCGCCATCCACCAGCGCCTCTTCCCGCAGCAGTGCCCTCATCTTCACCGCTGTGCCGGCCCACGTCTTCGGTCTCGACCGGTGCGGCGGCACGGAGCCGCTCGGCCCCTCCTGCGCGACAGCGCCGTCCTCCTGGCCGAGACGGGCAAGGAGAGCCTCGGCGGCGGCTCCAGCGTCCATGCAGAGCGTCACCGTCGCGTCGAGGTTCTTGCGCAGTTGGTGGGGGTCGACGTCGACACGGACGACGCTCGCACGGGTGTGGATCGGGTTGTCCCAGAGATCCGAGTCTCCGAGCTCGCTGCCGATGACGAGCAGCACGTCCGCAGACTCGAAGAGCTGTCGCGTTCCGTTCAAGCGGATCGACGCGCCGAGCGACAGCGGGTGGTGCTCGGGCACCGTGCCCTTGCCGTTCACCGTCGTCACCACCAACGCTCCCAGGCGCTCAGCGAGCACCTGCATACTCCGGAAAGCCCCGCGCGCCCCGCCGCCGAGTACGAGAAGGGGTCTGCAGCTGGAGCTCAGCAATTGCGCTGCATGCTGCAGCGCCTCGGCGGGCTCCTGATCACCGGCTGGTGGCGCCGAGGCATCGAAGATGCTGCGAAGTCGCTCGGTCTCCGCGCTCCGCGGCCTCCCCCTTGCTCCCACGGCCAAGGTCCACGAGCCTTCGATGACGTCGATCGGAAGCTCGACGTGGACAGGGCGTCGCCTTGCACGGCGCCAGCCATGGAACACCTCGTCGATCACCTCCCCGATCTCTTCCGGGCTGGAGGGGCGCACGCTGGCGGTGACCAGGCTCTCCAGGTGCCCGTGCTCGTCCTTCATCTCGTGGAGGAGGCCGAGGTCGAGACCCTCGGCGCCGATAGGAGGCCCGGGCGAGCAGAGAAGCACCGGGATCGAGTCGGCGTAGGCGGTCGCCGCCCCGGTGCACGCGTTCGTGATGCCAGGACCGCTCGTCGTCAGACAGACACCGGGTCGCCCAGAGGAGCGTGCGTACCCGTCGGCCGCATACGCAGCCGCCTGCTCGTGCCGGACCGCGACGTGCGCGATGGCCGACTTGGAGAGGTGGCGATAGATCTCGAGATTGTGCACGCCCGGTATGCCGAACACGACGTCGACGCCATTGCGCTCGAGCGCCGCGACCAGTGCCGCTCCACCGTTCGGGTCGGGTGCAGGCACGTACGTCATCGACGGCGCTCGGCGCTGCCGAGCCACTGCGCGAGCACGCGACCGGCACTTCGTGAGACGCGCTCGACCGCAGCCTGCGAGTACCAGGCGGAATGGGGCGTGATCACCGTTCGAGGGAAGCCGAGCACCGGGTCGTTCGGTGCCGGAGGCTCGCTCCGGAGTACGTCCAGTGCGGCACCGGCGAGCCTCCCTTCCCGAAGCGCCTCGCCCAAGGCCGCCTCTGTGACGACGTCCCCCCGGGAGACGTTCACCAGATAGCTCCCCGGGCGAAACCGGGCGAGCAGCCGTGCGTCGATCAACCCCCTGGTCTCGGGGGCGAGCGGCACGTGAAGACTCACCACGTCGCTCTCGGAGACGAGCGCCTCGAGGGAAGAGGCGACGCGGACAGCTGTCCTTTCACGAATCTCCTCCGTCCCGACGAAAGGATCGAACACGGAGACGACCATGCCGAGCGCAGCCGCACGCCATGCGACAGCCGACCCGATCCGTCCGAGGCCGACGAGGCCGAGCGCGGCCCCGCGCACGGTGCGCCCCAGCCTCGCGTAGTCCCACCCACCAGCCCGCACCGTCGCGTCCAGCCAGGTCACGCCTCGCAGGAGGTCCAAGACCAGAGCGACGGTGTGCTCCGCCACCTCCTCGACGCAGTACGGCTCGACTCCGATCACCGCGACACCGCGCGCCCGGGCGGCTCCAGTGTCCACATGGTCCCAGCCCATCGACGTCACGACCACGACACGGAGATCGGGCAGGCTGTCGAGCACCACGTCCGTCACCTCGGCACCGGGCCCGGCAAGGAGCGCGATGGTTCCCGGACCTGCCGGCACGATCCGTTCCGAGCGGACGGTCGCAGCCCAGACCTCGGGCAGCTCCCCAGCGACGACCTCGACGTCGACGATGTCGTCGACCACGACGATCGCCCCGGAACAGGCGAGGTCAGACGAGCACATGGGAAAGGAACTCGGCCGTCCGTGCCTCGCTCGGCTTCTCGAGCACTGCGCGCGCCGGGCCGATCTCCGTGATCCTGCCGTCGAACATGAAGGCGACCCGGTCTGCTGCCTCTCTCGCGAACCCCACCTCATGGGTCACGACGATCATGGTGCGGCCCTCTTCCGCCAGCTCCAACATCACCCTCAAAACCTCGCCCACCACTTCCGGGTCCAGCGCGGACGTCGGCTCGTCGAAGAGCAGGACTCTCGGGTTCATCGCCAGCGCTCGCGCGATCGCCACCCGCTGCTGCTGTCCCCCCGAGAGCTGCGACGGATAGACCGACACCTTGCTCGCCAGTCCCACCCTGTCGAGCAGCAGGCGGGAACGGGCTTCCACTTCGCCCCGTGGCTGCTTCAGGATCTCCACCGGGCCCAGCATGACGTTCTGCAGAGCGGTGAAATGAGGGAACAAGTTGAAGTGCTGGAAGACCATCCCGCACAGGCCGCGCTGACGACGGACCGCGCGCTCCGACAGCTCGTGCAGCTTGTTCCCTCTGAGCTCGTAGCCGATGATCTGGTCTGTGACCTTGATCCATCCTCCGTCGATGCCTTCCAAGTGGTTGATGCAGCGCAGCAGGGTGCTCTTTCCAGCACCTGACGGCCCGAGGATGCACAGCACCTCGGACTCTCTCACCTCGAGGTCGACGGAACGCAGGACGTGCACGCTTCCGAAGGACTTCACGACCGAGTGGCATTCGACGACGGTGCGGCTTTCCTCCTTCGACGCTCGGTCAGACGGCACGTGTCCGCAACCTCGCCATCGCGCGGAGGACCACGCGCTCCACGAGCGCCTGCTGCCTCCCCCTCTGGAACCCCCGGCCGAACTTACGCTCGACGTAGTACTGGACGACGCTCAACACCGACGACGCGACGAGGTACCAGGCGCCAGCCACGAGCAGCAGCTCGATGACCTCGGAATTCGCGTAGTAGATCGACTCCGTCGTCCCGAACAGCTCGTTGAAGGAGATGAACGCAGCAAGGGACGTCAACTTCAGCATCTGAAGCGTGTCGTTCCCGATCGCCGGAAGTATGACGCGGAACGCCTGCGGAAGGACGATCCTTCTCGTGGTCCACGCGTGCGACGCACCGAGCGAGAGCGCCGCCTCGGTCTGGCCAGGGGGCACCGACAGGAGTCCGCCGCGGATGATCTCGCTCATGTACGCACCCTCGTTGATACCGAACCCGAGAAGCGCAGCGAGGAAGGGAGTGATGATGTTGACGGTTGTCCCGTGGGCGATGCCGGGAATGTCGATGCGAGGAAAGATGAGCGCAAGATTGAACCAGAGGAAGAGCTGCAGGATGATGGGCGTTCCACGGAAGGCCCATACGTAGAGCCACGCCACGCCACGTAGGACTGGGTTGTGCGAGGAGCGCATGATCCCGAAGATCACTCCGAGCGCGAGGCCCAGCATCATGGCGGCCGCCGTGATCTCCAGCGTTCGCAGGACGCCGACGAGGACCGCTCTGTTGAACAGGTAATGTCCCGTGACGCTCCAGTGGAGCTGGTGCGCGTTGGCGGCTCCGTACAAAAGCAGCGCCAGGAGCAGAAGCACGACGATCGCGGCAGCGAACCGCCACGGATGCTTCCGCCGGACGATCTCATATGTGGACGCGCGCCCCCCCGCAGAGGCCGGCTCGTATGGGGGGGCGCCGCCCGCGATCAGCGAAGTGCTCCCCGACCTACCCTTCTGCGCGCCGGTTCCGTCGTGGCTCCTCAACGCCTCCGCCGCTCTCTCACGGTTGCGGCGTGCCCTTGTTGATCGTGGCCGTCTTGACTGCCTGGCTCTGGACGTCGTACTTCTTCAGGATCTTCAGGTACGTGCCGTTCTTGATGAGCTGATCGAGCGCGAGCGCAACCACGTGACCGAGCTGCCTCCCGAACGCGCTGTTGGGCAAGGTGACGCCGTAGAACGTTGGGTAGAAGGTCGGGCCGATCCGCTCGTACTGACCGGGATTGGTGATCTGCAGATAGTCGACGCTCTCCGGGCCGGCCACCGCAGCCTGCGCGCGGCCCTCCTTCATCTCGGTGTTCTGCTCGGGGATACCCGGAACGTTCACGAAGCTGAGGCCGGAACGACCTTTGCAGATCTTCTTGAACGCCGCCGTCAGGTTCGGTTGGTAGAGGGTGCCCGTCTCACCGGCGATCGTGTGACCGCAGAGCTGGGAGACCTTCTTGTAGGTCTTCGCCTCGCTCTTGGGGATGTAGAGCTGCGTCCCCGTGCGGAAATAGTCGACGAAGTAGTCCAACTTGTACCGTGTGGGGGAGTCGAAGGTCGCGGTGAACTCCATCTCCGCTCTTCCCGTTGTGATCGCCGGGAAGAGCTCGGAGAATGTCGTGACGATATGGGTCACGAGCTTCACCCCCATGACCTTCGCCACGGCCTCTGACATCAGGAGGTCGACGCCGGTCGCTCCGCTGCCTGTATGCGTCGCAAATGCCATCGGCGGGAAGATGTCTGTTACGTACTGGACGAGCTTTCCGCTCGAGCGGATCTTGGCCGGGAGGAGCTTGAACAGCGGAGGTTCCTTCTTCGCCGCGGGACTGGCGCCCGCGTTCCCCGCAAGGACCGCGGTGCCGGCCGAGGTGGCCAAGGCGATCGCGAGCAGGACGGAGAGCCGACCGGACGCGCCGGCTAGGCGCCTCCGCCGCTTCGGACGCGGCGAGCTGCTGCGAAGATTCTCCGCGATCCGCCTTCGTGCATGGCTCGTCTCCATCTGGCCTCCGTCGACGTGGCTTGACTGTGCGTCGCACACCATATCGCCCGTCCCTCCTCTTCTCTCTGTGAGCATCTCTGTCTGGCCTCGCTTGCTTTTCGCCATGGTGCTGGGTGTCTGGTCGTTCTTCGATCGATCTGGCGCGCCGCGTCCGCGTCAGAACTCGGAATTGGCGGGAATCCACCACTCCCTTCCCCGCGGGGTCGTGACGTACTCGGGCCAGCGGTAGTCGACCGGCGCCGTGAAGTCGCCCGGCAAGAGAGCTGGCAGCGGGGTGCGCGCGCGGCGCTCCTGAAATTCGGACCGTGCATCCGAGAGGATGTTCGGGCTCGCCAGGAGATCGATGAGCGTGCCGACGATGACCTTGGCGGCGCAGAAGATCACCGGGTCGATCGTCGCTGGGATGCCCCCGAGGGCGTTCATCGCCCAGTTCGGCACGCCACCCGGAAGCCCCGCGGTGCCCAGAGCGGGCCGGGCGACGTAGAGCCGTACGGTGGGCGCGTACCAGGTCATCTCCGTGTAGTCGTCAGAGGTCCAGTTGGTCTGCCACTCCGGCATCAGCGCCCTCAGCCGTCTCTCCGCCTCTTCGGGCTCGATGAGCGTCTCGGTCTCCGGCAGCCACGGACGCTCGACCGGGCTCGCGCCGAGGGCGGCACGCAGCTCGTTGCCGACGGCTGCCGCGTCGGGCCCCCAATGGGGGGGCCCGACACGCGTGAGGTTCCGCCACCCAACCCTCGCGAGCACGTGGTTGGCGAGGCCTGGCCGGTTGCGAGCGACCCACCTGGTGGCAAGCGTGCAGTGGGTGGCGCCGGCCGCAGCGTTGGCATTGGCGTCGAGCACGTCGAGCACCCTGTCCGCCGCGGCCACGTCAGGGGTGCGCCAGGAGTACTGGATCTGGGCGAGCGACGCAGGGAGGTTGTCGGCGGTGGCCTGGCCGGCCGTCAGGATCGCGTCGGATAGCGACCACCCGCCGACAAAAGGAAGCATCGCGTCGCGCGTCGCGCTGGTCGCGGCCCACATGAGCCCCAGGGCGGCGTTGGCTCCCGGCGCTCGTGCGGCAGCATGCGACGCGGCGATCGGCGTCTGTTCGACGGCCCCCCACGTCTCGGGGTGGTCGCAGACGAAGCTGTAGATGCGCGAGTAGTACGCAGCGCAATGGGTGTCCCAGACCACCGTGTTGCACAGCGGGATCATGTAGAAGGGGTGGAAGCTCACGATGGCGTCGACGCCGTCGTAGTAACCGTGCAGCCCGTGGACCACCTTTGAGCCCTGCACCTTCTCCGCCGGCTCGCCGGTCAGCACGAGGGTCCCTCGCAACCCGGTCTCCTCCATCGACCGCTTCGCTGCGATCGCCGCCGCCAGCGCCGAGATCCCGAGGGCCGAGTGAGGGTCGGTATGGCCAGGGGCGAAGCGGCTGAGCCCGGGGCGCGGCCCGGGACGGGTGGCGGCCGCCTGGCAGTTGCCGGGGACCGCATCGTACTCGGCGTAGGTCAAGACCGTCGGCCCCGGGCCGTTGGACCAACGAGCGAAGAATGCGGTCGGCATGCCGGCCGACCCCTCCTCCACGTCGAAGCCCTCGGCCCGCAGCCGCTCGACGTACCAGGCTGCCGACTGGTACTCGCGCCACGCCGGCTCGGCAAGGTCCCAGATGACCTGGTGCCAGTCCGACAGGACCTGGCGGTGTTCGTCCACCCAGCGGTCCGCGAGCGTCTTGGCCGCGTCCGCCCGGCGGTCCCCGATCAGGTCCGCCGCGCCGTCCCCAGCGTCCGGTGTCCCGGTCACCCCGGCAACCCTCGTTCCGAGCCCTGCGGTCCCGGAGTGACCGGTGCCGCCATCCCTGCGCGGAGCCTCTTCGATCCCGTCGGGAGCTTCCGATCCTCCGGCGGCGGGAGCCCGGCCGGCGCGCGCCGAGCCGGGCCATCATTCGCCCCGAGCCCACCTCGATCTGCCATGCGGCCCCCCCCGAACGCGTAACTGCGGCATCTTGCTGGTGACCCACGGATCCTGTCAATCGACCACATCGGCTGTTGGGAGTCCAAGGCGCCGCTGTTTCGCGCGGATAAGGTACGCGATGTGATCAAATCAGCGGGAAACTGGACGAGACGCGGCTTCTTGTCCAGAGCTTCGCGCGGCGTTCCCGACGAACGGGCTTCTTCGGTGTGACCGTCGATCTCGACGACCTCGACATGCGCTTGGTGGGCGAGCTCCAGGTGGACGGCCGGGCGCGCATGGAGGCGGTCGCCGCCGCACTCGGCTTGTCGCGGGCCGCCGCGCGGTCCCGCTACGAGAGGCTCCTCGCGCGGGGCGCGCTGCACGTCGTCGGCGTGGTGGACCCTGCGGTCCAGGGGCTGCACGCGTTCGCCCACCTCTCCGTCTTCGTCTCCGGATCTGCTCGCAACGTCGCGCACACCGTCGCTGAGCTGCCCACCACGCCGCTGGTGTCGATCGTCGCCGGCAGGGCTTCGCTGATCGCGGAGGTCCGTGCTCCGGACATGCCTGCGCTGCACGACCTCATTCGCCGGGTGAAGGCGGTGGAAGGGGTCCACCATGTCGAAGCCGCGACCTACACCCGGCGCATCAAGGACCGCGCCAGCCCCATGCCGCCCTCCGTGATGCCGCGGATCGACGATCTCGACCGGGCAATCCTGGACGTCCTTCAGGCGGACGGACGTGTCTCCTACGCCCGGCTCGGCCGAGCCGTCAGCTGCTCGCCGTCGGCCGTCCGTTCTCGGGTCCAGGCGCTCCTCGCCTCGAGCGTCGTCCGCGTCACCGCCATCACCACCCCGGGCCAGGCCGGCCTGACGCAGATGTGCGGCCTCGGCTTGCGGCTGAGCCGCACCGACGCGGCGGTCAGTGCGCTCGGCGCTCTCCCAGCGCTGAGCTATTTGTCGCTCACCGTCGGCCGGTGGGACGCGATCGCCACGCTCCTCGTCGCGTCACCCGGTGCCGTCGTCACCGAGACGGACCGGATCCGGGCCCTGCCCGGCGTCGACGGGGTCGAGTCGTGGACCCATCTGGAGGTCGTGAAAGAGGACTACAGGCTCGAGCTGACCCCGGCCAAATGCAGGTCGCTCGGCGCTGGGCGGCTGCGGAGCTCGGGACGCAGCCCACAGCCGATCGCGTGATGCCCCCAGCATGTGCCGGCACGTCTGCGTAGCCCGGCGGGGTGGTGTAGTACGTTGCATCCCGCACTTCGGGAGGATGTGACGTGAGCAAGCCGCCCACCGGACCGCCAGACGCTCGTCGGATCCCGCGCTTCGCGGGGCCGGACACCTTCGCGCGCCTCCCACGCCTCGACGACGTGGAGCGGGCGGCAGTCGCGATCCTCGGCGTACCGTTCGACTCCGGCGTCTCGTACCGCCCAGGGGCGCGGTTCGGACCGTCCGCCATCCGAGCCGGGTCCAAGCTCCTTCGCCCTCACCACCCCTTCCTCGAGGTCCAGCCCTGGGACGTGCACCAGGTGGCGGACGCCGGGGACGTCGCCGCCAACCCTTTCTCCATCGCCGAGGCCATCGACGCCATCGACGCGTGCGCCCGGCAGGTGCTCGAGCGCGCCGACCACCTCGTCGCCATCGGCGGCGACCACACGATCGCGCTGCCGCTCCTGCGCGCGACCGCGGCCCGCCACGGCCCGCTTGCCCTCGTGCACTTCGACGCGCATCTCGACACCTGGGACACGTACTTCGACTCGCCGTACACGCATGGGACGCCGTTCCGACGCGCGGTGGAAGAGGGCCTCTTGGCGCTCGACGCCTCGGCGCACGTCGGGATCCGCTGCCCGATGTACACGCCCGAGGACCTCGTCGATGATGCGGAGCTCGGCTTCGCGACGATCACGACCGTAGACGTGGCGACGAAGGGCGTGGACGAGGCGCTGGCCCGGATCGGCGAGCGCGTGGGGGACAGGCGCGTGTACGTGAGCATCGACATCGACGTGCTCGACCCTTCGCACGCCCCTGCCACGGGGACGCCCGAGCCCGGGGGCCTGACCACCCGCGAGCTGCAGTTGATCCTGAGAGGACTGCAGACGCTGGACCTGGTCGGTGCCGACGTGGTGGAGGTCGCTCCCGCCTACGACCATGCCGAGCTCACCGCGCTCGCGGCCGCCAACCTCGTCTACGAGCTGCTCGGGATCTTCGCCAAGCGCGCTGCGTCCAGACGCTGAGCGATGCCTTCCGCCACGATTCGCGACCGCGTCGGCGAGATCCGTCGCCGGACGAGCTCGTCCGAGCCGAACGCCGCGATCACCGTCGAGCGAGGGATGCCCGAGTGACGGCAACGAACCCAGCCAACAGAGCCGCGCCAGGCGTCATCGAGTTCGAATCGCTGGCCTGGGCAGAGGAGGCCCGCGACATCGACAGCCGCGTGGGCACGCTCGGCGGCGCCAGATGGGCCGTCGTGCGGTACGCACCGGGTGCCCGGCGCGACGTATGGTGCACAGAGGGCCACAGGGGCTTCGTCCTCAGTGGGCACATCTCCTACGAGCTCGACGGCGGCGGGCGGCTCGATGTTCCGCAAGGTTCTGGCTTCTGGCTCCCGCCCGGCTCCGGACACAGGGGGATCAACGGAGACGAGGAGACCCAGCTCTTCCTCATCGACGTCCCCGTCGGCTGACCCGACTCCGAGCGCCTCCAGCTGGGAGCAACCCTGCCGTAATGTCGATGCATGTCCGATCCCCTGTCTTCTTCCGCCAAGACTTGGCGTTACCGCTTCACTCGTCCTGGTGGCGACGAGGTCGGAACGGGCGAGTTCACCGACGACGAGACGGCCATATCCCACGCCCGTGACCTCTCGACGTCGATGAAGGAGGCAATCGTCGTGGAGCGCTACGGCTTGGTCGACTGGCACTACGTCGACGAGGTCGACGAGGTCGACGAGGTCGACGAGGTCGACGATCGCGCCTGACGGTTTCAGGAGCAGATCCGCGACGCGCGCTGCTCTGGCTCACGCGGGCTGCCGGCACTCGTCCTGCGCGACGCGACGCGTGCGGATCCTACGGCTTGTGGCGACGCTCGTGGCTCGGTGACGCTTTCCGGATGGGAACCGCTGCCTTGGGGACGCGTCTCAGCCCCAGGATCCGAAGAACCAGGACCCCTGCGCGACTTGGCTCTCTTGCTCGCTGCGCCGCTTTCGCCTCGCGCTCGTGGCCGCCGGTGACATGGAAGTCCCTTCCCGTGTACCCGCGGTGGTACTTCCACATGGGCGGATCGTATGCGGCGCTCGGAGTCACCGCCGGCGAGGTCCTGTCCGACCACTCGGCTGGCTGACGGTCGTCCGCTCGCCGGGACGGCATTACGATCCGAGGCGTGACGGGGGTCTGCGCGGACTGCGGGTGTCTGGTGGAGCGCGGCGTTCGTGTCTCCACGTGCGACGACCAGGGGTGCTGCTGCAGCGCGCTCGCGACCCGCGACGTGGGCCGGATGGCGGCGCAGATCACGGCTGCCTTCGAGGCGCGTGACATCGTGTCGTTCGGCGCGTTGCTCGCGGACGATGCCCGGTGGGGGGACGACGACACGCCCACCAAGTGCCGCAGTCGGCGTGACGTGGTCGTTACCTTCGAGCGCCTGCTCGCCGAAGGAGTCGGTGGCGACGTCGTGGAGACGAAGATCGGACCGGCGGGCGTCTTGTGCCGCCTTCGTATCCGCTGGCCGGATCCCGCCGATCCGCTCAGACGAGACGAGGTTCTCCACCTCTACCGCGTCCGCGATGGCCAGATCGTCGAGATCGAGCCCTACGACGATCGGTCGGCGGCAGAAGCCGCTCTCGCATCCGTCTGACGTCGTCCGTCTCGCCCGCCTTGCCCACGGCCCCAGGGACCGTTCCGTTCCGTGGCACCCCGCCGGAAACCGGAGCGGCACCGGTCTTTCAGGTCGACCTGCCGTGGATCCATCCGACCTTGTTGCGAACCGCGAGATGCCGCGGCTCCCACCCGCCTTCCACAACTTCGACCTGCCCGGCGGCCTGTGGCGGCGGGCGCGGTCCGGGTGCCCGGATCGCTCGGGACCCCGGACCGCGCCCACCTCATCGGTGACCAGAGGTCGCTCGGGGGCGGCGTTTGGCGAGATACTCCGCAGGCATCCCGGGACCGGGATGGACGACGACCTCGGAAGCGTCGATGGCTCCACAGTTCGAGCAGGTGAGCTCGAGTCGAACCGAGCCCGCGCACGCGGCATGCGTGTAGAGGATGGGCGGTCCGTCCGGGCTCGACCAGCGGTCCCCCCAGGCCGTCAGCGCGATCAGCGCTGGTGCGAGGTCGCGCCCCTTCTCGGTCAACAAGTACTCGTGCTGCGCGGGCTGCTCCGATCGGCGGCGGCGCTCCATGATGCCGCCGGCGACGAGCGAGTCGAGCCGACTCTTCAAGACGTTCGTTGCCACGCCGAGGTTGTGCTGAAAGTCGTTGAAGCGGGTCGCGTGCGCAAAGAGCGCATCGCGGACGATCAAGAGGCTCCATCGCTCCCCGACGGCCTCGAGAGCGCGGGCGATCGAGCACACCTGGCTGTCGTACGTGTTCCCCAGCATGTCACCTCATTCCAGACTGAACTTGCATCATACAACCTAATCGCCTAAGCTAGCTTGCATCATGCAACGTCCAACCAGGAGGTGCGCCGCCATGGGCGAGAGCGACTTCACCGTCAGCTTCACCGTCGACCAAGCTCCCGACGCCGTCTTCGCGGCGATCAACAACGTCCGGGCCTGGTGGTCAGGGAGCCTCGAAGGAGAGACGGACGTCCCGGGCGCCACCTTCAGCTATCGGTACGAAGACGTGCACGTGAGCAAGCAGACCGTCTCCGAGCTCGTGCCGGGCCGGCGTGTCGTCTGGCACGTCGACGACGCGAGACTGAGCTTCACCTCGGAGCCAGACGAGTGGGTCGGAACCGACATCACCTTCGAGATCCTCCCGATGGACGCGGCAACCGAAGTGCGCTTCACGCACGTAGGCCTGACACCCAGGTTGGAGTGCTACGAGAAATGCTCCGGGGCCTGGACCTTCTACGTGACCGAGTCCCTGCGGAGCCTGATCACGAC
>JAKATJ010000037.1:0-12189 GCA_021828005.1 Actinomycetes bacterium
AAGGGGGACGCCTCATAGGGGAAGCGTCGCAACACAAGGGGGATTGATGGTACGTCTTCTCGCGCTCCGTCGCGCCGCAATTCTCGTCGCGCTGTCCGCGGCGGCAGTCGTCGTCATGCCCGGCAACTTCGTCGACGGGCTGGCTCCGGCCGGTGCGGCAACCGCACCGACGGCGACGATCTCGGCGACAGACCCGCTCCCGGTTCCGTCGACGGGCACGGGCGTGACAGCGGGATCGCTCACGATCACGCTGAGTGCCGCAGGGTCACTCACATCAGGAGCGACGCTAGCGCTCAACATCACGCCGTCAGTAGGTACCGGCCACATTGATTGGGACACCTACGATGTCTCTCCGCGGACAGTGACCGTGTCGACAATGGGTGCCTCCGGATCCATTCTGGATATGGTTCTCGGGAAGAAGGATGCGAACACGCCAGCTACGATCACGGTGACGCAGATCAAAGTCTCGCCGTCAAATGCTGCAGGGAGTGTAGTCGTCAAGCCACGGCTGACAGGCGTGACCTTCACGCCCCTGACTGTCAGTGATGGACCGGTCGTGCAGACACCTCCGTCGGCGCCCACAATCACGCTCACTTCGATCAGCCAACCGCAATTGCACACCGGGGAAAGCTTTGGATCCGCTGGGACATGGGCACTGAGCATGTCGGGCGACATCACATCAGGAACCGGTTGGGCTGCTGGCTCGGTGCTGACGGTCGCAGTTTCTCCGCCTTCAGGTGTGAACTGTGCGGGGAACGGCTATCTCTACTTCGTCGGCACGCCAGTAGCGACGGTGCAGACCGGGGGCGGAGTGAGTGCGGCTCCGTCCCTCGCGCTATCTCTTGCGAGCGCGGGTAGTTGCTCGGTGTCGCAGCCCGATGTGCTGAAGATGACCTTCGAGAACACTGTCTATTTCGACACGTCCACGCGAACGACGGTGCAGGTCGCGATCACTGGCGTGCATTACTCCGTCGGATCGACAGCGACGGCAACTGGCACCGGGGGTGTGATCGTGGCCGCGTCGTTCTCTGCGACCCCGTCGGCCGTGTCCACGGGAAGCGCGTCGAACGCGATCATCGAGGTGACACCGACTGGCTCCAAGACACCGACGAGTACACCGACAAAGACAAAGACGAAGACACCGACGAGTACACCGGCAGAGACACCGACAAAGACACCGACGAAGACGAAAACATCGACGCCACTGACCCTGAAGGCAGACACACCCCCTGACTCGGTCCCGCCGGATGCCTATGACGCCCAGATCAGCCCGGTGCGCATCGTCGAATCGCCAGGGGAGCACGTTCCGGTTGGGTACGTCTGCCTGACGCTCTCGAACGCGACCTTCAACACGACTGCGGCGGCGTCAGTGACTGTCTCGGCAGGCAACGGGCTTGCGAGCACGTCGGTCCTCTACGAGGGGGAACTTGCCACAGCCGCGCCGACTGCCGCGTTCCGGGTGACACGGGCATCGACGAGCGCAGGTGAGTACACGGTCTCGGGGCTCGCGGTCGACGCCGGTACAAGGACCGGCCCAGACGCGGTCACCGCCACGTACGGATCCAGCGCGTCGTGCAGAGCCGACTCGGCTGTCATCGGGTCGGCGACTGCGTTTACGGTCGTCAGCACATCCGTGAGCCGTATCTATGGGGCGACATCCGACGCCACGGCGGCTGCGGAGCTGGAAAATCAGTTCGATGCACAGGGTACAGCCTGTCCGGGGAGACCCGGCGCGCGCCCAGTTGTGCTCGCGACAGACAGTCATTTCGCCGATGCGCTCACGAGTGCCTATCTGGCCAGCTCGCTCGACACCGGCGAGCTTCTCACTCCCACCGCGTTCTTGTCGGCCGTAGCCATCAACGCGATCCGGCTCGAGGGCATCACCGAGGTCTACATCGTCGGTGGGCCGCTCGCGGTGAGCCCCGCGGTGGCGAACCAGCTGGAGTCCACTCTTGCGTACAATTGCGGCGGCGCCACGCTGTTGACATCGAACGGACCCGTGCACATCGAGGTGGTCCGTATCGCCGGCGCTACCGAGTACGGCACCGCGCAGTGGGTCGCCGAGTATCCGGCTGCGAGCAACGTGGGATCGCTGGACGTCGCGGGGGCTTACGCGGGCACCGATCGGACAGGTGGCACCGGCAGGTACAACGACACGGCAGGGAACGCGTCACCTGCGCCTAGGACGTCATCGACACTCTCGACGGCTGTCCTTGCCACCGGAAGCACCTTCCAGGACGCCGAATCCGCGAGCGTGCTCTCCTTTTCCGACAGGCTCCCGATCTTGCTCACCACCCCCACCGCGTTGTCGCCGCAGGTTGCCTCGGCGATCACCAACCTCGCGATCGAGCAGGTCCTGGTCATGGGCGGCCCGCTCGCAATAACCGACAGGGTCGTGTCGTCCCTCGAGTCACTCGGCGTGTCGGTGTTGCGGATCGGGGGACAGGATGCAACGGACACCGCCGTTCAGCTGGCGGATTTCGAGATGGCGTCGAAGTCCGGTCATCTGGGCGCGGGATGGACCGGTAACGGCGTCGTGGCTGTCGCACGAGGGGACTACTTCACCGACGGGCTGGCTGGAGCAATCGTGGCCGCGGGCGGTGGTCGGGCACACACGCACCAGCCCGAGCCGCTCCTCCTCTGTGAGAACCCGACGACGGTCGGACCGTACCTCTCTGCGTTCCTTTCCGAAGCGGGACGCAGCGGGATCGACGGCGACGAGGGTAACCGGGTCACGTCGCTGACTATCTTGGGTGGTCCGCAAGCGGTCAGCCAATCGGTCGTTACGACAATGACGGGCGATCTGTAGCGAGGCAGTTCAGGTCAGGCGAGCTCTGGAGGTCCGCTCGTTCGTCGCGAGCCGGATGGTGTCGTGCCCCTGCTCGGCTTCGTACCGTGCTGGTTCGACCGACCGAGCTAGCCCTGCAGCTGGTCGTGCCGGTACCGGTTGGCGTTACGACAGTGTGGTGCCGACCGCTATTGGCGCGAGAGGACCTCGCGGACGCGTAAGCGGCGACCGGTCTGGAGTACGGCCCTTTGGTAGACCGTCCCGGCGAAGCGCGCGACGACGGCGGTGCTCACCACGCTGACGAGAGCTGCGATGCAGAAACCCCACCATGCCACCTCGCCCTTCGCGACGAGGAGCGGCATGGCGAACGGAGCGGTCGGTGGAAGGTACGCGAAGATCTTGACGAGGAGCGACGTAGCGCCTGGTCCCGCGTTCACGAGGGCGAGGACGTAACCGACGATGATGGGTACGCTGAGTGGAAGGCTGAGACTCTGGGCTTGGTCCTGCCGTTCCGCCATGGATCCCGCAGCGGCGAAGACCCACGAGTAGAACGCGTACGCGAGCACGAGCCAGACGAGAGACGCCACGACGACGATCGGAGCCGTACCGTGGAGGATGTCTGAGCCGACGGCATCCGCCAGGATGAGCGCGAAGGCCACCACCAGCCCGGCCTGGAGCAGAGCGACAAGACCTATCCCGAGCACCTTTCCCGCGAGGAGCTGCACGGGGCGGACCGTGGCGAGCAGGACTTCGACGACCCTGCTGGCCTTTTCCTCCATGACGCCGACCAGGGTCCACGTGAGGTATTGCGTGAGCAAGATGAATATGAAGATGAGCCCGATGACCGCGGTGCCGCGAGACGCCCCTTTCTGGCGCGGCGCCTGGCTGAGGATGGGTAGAGGCTCCGCGTGCGCGACGGTGCTGGCTTGAGTGGCGGTGAGCCCTGCGGCACGAAAGGCGCTCTCGGAACCGAGAGCCGCGGCGATCGCAATGGCGGCGGACGCCGTCGTTGTGGATGGGCTCGACACGGGTGTTTCGACCATGAGCGCGCGTCCGTGGTCGATGACCATCGTCACCTGTCCCATGCGGAGCGCAGTCCGGGCACTGGCCAAGTCAGGCTGAAGGATGAACTGCCCACGCAGGTCGTTTTGGGCGAGAGCCGCGGTCACGGCTCGGTCCTGCGTGGCGGTGAGGACCCCGGCGACTCCGATCTTGACCACGGGCCGCTTCGAGGAATGGAGCGTCGGGATGATGATGGCCGCAGCGACGACCCCGAGGAGGATCAGGGTGATGACCTTGAACATCCTTCCGCGTAGCCGCTCGCGGACCTCGCGCAGGGCGACGAGGCCGGTGTCCCCTGCAAGGTGGAGGCCGCCCAGCGGGCTCGCCAAGCGGCGCACCAGCATCCGTCCAGGCGGCTGCCTGCCCGAGCGACGCCGACGCAGGACGAGCAAGAGGACCGCGGCAGCGACGATCGCGTAGAGGAATTCCTTCACTACCGCACTGCCTCGCGGAACACTTCGGAGAGCCTGCGACGCTCGAAGGTGAACTCGAGCACGCGTCCCGCCCGGCGAGCGGCATCGAGCACTGCGTCGCTGTCCGCATCGGGAGGGAGCACGAGCCTCACCTGGCCCCCCTTCACCTCTGAGACCTGGATGCCGGGAAGGTCTCGTGCCCACCTCCCGTCGCGGTCCCCTTCCACGCGGACCGAAAGACGTGGAGAGCCGCCAACCTCGAGCTCCTCGACCCCGCCCGAAGCGACCACCCGCCCGTGATCGATGATCACGACGGCCTCGCAGAGCTCTTCGACGAGGTCGAGCTGATGGCTCGAGAAGAGCACACACCGGCCCGCGTGAGCCTGTTCGCTGAGAACCGCGCCGAACGCTTCGATGCCTGTGGGATCGAGCCCAGCCATCGGCTCGTCGAGCACGAGCAGCTCCGGCTCGTGCATGAGCGCGGCAGCGAGCTGTACGCGCTGCTGGTTGCCGTGAGAGAGCGAGCTGACCTTGCTCGACGCGCGGTCCGCCAGGTCCAAGCGCTCCAGCCAGCGGGAAGCCGCGTCGGCGGCGTCCCCAGGTGCCATCCCATGCAGTCTTCCCAGGTACTGAAGTTGTTCGCCGACGATCATCCCGGGATAGAGACCCCTTTCCTCGGGCATGTAGCCGAACCTCCGGCGCTGGCGCGGGCCGACTGCTCCACCGTTCCAGCGGACGTGACCGTGGTCGAGCTCGGTGAGACCGAAGATGGCGCGCATCGCGGTGGTCTTGCCCGCTCCGTTCGGCCCGAGAAAGCCGGTCACCCTCCCGCTGGCTACCGTGAAGGAGAGGTCGTCGAGGGCCGTGACGCCGCCGAAGCGCCGCGTGAGACCAGTCAGCTCCAGGATTCGGGTCACGTCCGCCATCGCCGACAGGCTATGGCGTCTCGCGTCATTGCCACGGCTCATCGTCAACACGTGAGCAACGTGCCCGAGGATCACCGAGGAACGAAGGAAGCGCCGTGCCCGGGGATGATCAAAGCGGGATGGAGGTCGAGGAGCTTCGCGCGCGAGCGCTCTAGGAGCGACTGGTCAGCGGCGAAAGGATCGACCTCGGGCCCTCCAGCCGACCACCAAAGGTGCGTGCATGCGACGAGGCCTTCTTCGCTCTCCACCAAGGTGGTGATGTCCTCGTGGGTGTGGCCAGGCGTCGCGAGCAGCCGAACCGATCGCGACAAGGCCCGTCCGTCGCCTGCTCGCTCCTCCCACACGTCTCCCTTGTACACCGCCCAGTGGTCGTGGAACCGTGCGTTCTCGAAGAGCGCGGCGTTCAGCGTATGGTCGGGATGATGATGGCTCAACACGACGTCCGTCACCGTGTCCGCAGGCGTGCGGAGCTCGTCAAGTCGGCGGAAGAGCATCCGGCGGTCGGCGACCATACCCGGGTCGACGACGATGGTCGCGTCGGCGTCTCGGACGAGCACGATCGTGCTCGCCACCCTTGTGTCCGCGTACCCCGTCGCCAGTAGATCGATTCGGGCGGCCATTGTCTTCTCCTCGGCTTCGCTGGTCAGGCGGAGGGTTCGCGACGGGACCGGTGAACGCGCTCCTCGGCGATCATGTTGCCGCCGTCCACCACGATCACCTGGCCGGTCACGTAGCTGGCCCCGGGCGAGCAGAGCCACGCGACGACCGATGCGACTTCCTGCGGCGTACCGGACCGCCCGACCGGGGTGCCGACGCCCAGCTCGAGCTCGTAAGGGAGTGCGGATCCGGTGGCGATCCAGCCCGGGGCCACCGCGTTGACCGTCACCCCGCGGCCGGCAACGTCGAGCGCCACGGCCCTCGTCAGACCCACCACGGCGGCCTTACCCGCGGCGTACGCGACGTCGTTGGCGATCGCTGCCACCGGGCCGGTCACCGACGTCATGTTCACGACGCGGCCCCATCCGCGTTCCAGCATCCGAGGCAGCGCCGCCTTGCTAACGAGAAAAGCCGTCGTGACTTCGCGGTCGAGCTCCCTTCGCCACATCTCGACCGGCAGATCCACGGCGTCGCCGGACGTGAACGGCTCTGACACCGAGACCATGCCTGCGTTGTTGACCACCACGTCGATCGGAGCCGAGGCAGAAGCCTCCCGGACCACGCGGTCGGCGTCCTCGGCCACGATCAGGTCGCCGATCACCGAGTCGGCTGCGAAACCCGCGCTCCGAAGCTCGTCTCGCCGGGCGTGGGCGCGGTCCGAGGTCGCTGCGACTACCACGGAGGCGCCGAGCTCGGCGAGCAACCGCGCGCAGGCGAACCCGATTCCGTTGGGGCTGCCAGCTCCGGTGACGAGCGCGCGCCGACCCTCCAGCGAAATGCTCGACGGCAGCTTGCGTCGGTGTGTCACGGGCTCGGACACCGAGCCTGGACTCCCGCCCCAGCCCCTAGCGTGGGAGTCCGGGCGAACGTGCTCTTCCAGGGGATCGCAGCACTGGTCGTCTGGCACATCGGCCCTGCACGAGCGTCCAGGTGTGAGCGGAGCTCGACCGCAAAGGTCCGAACCATTGAGCCTCCTTGGTGGCGTCTCGGAGGAGAAGTTGTCCCGAGTCCACCTCGAGTCTGAAACGGCAACGGACCAATGTGCTCAACTCCCCACGCGTCCCGTCCCGCACACCCAGTAGGCGCTTTCGTCATGCTGAGGTAGATCCAAGCACGCGAGCTCTTCTTCCAGCGTCACTTGCAGTCCGATCGTGTGGTCGATCACCTCGGCGGTCGGGCAGGTCATGGCGAAGCGGACGACGACGGCAACGATGGCCACCGTCACCTCGACCCCGAAGAAGTGAAGGCCTTGACCGGCCACGTCGTTCTGCGACGACGTCCCCAAGAGAGCATCTGGGGAGGGGCGCCGTTGTTGCACACCCGGCCGTCCCTTGGCATGAACGGCGTGACGGTCCAAGTGTTCGGGAGCACCCAGCCGCCGCCGCCGCCGGTCTCCTTGCCGGGATCGTGTCCGAGAGGTTGCGACGGTCGCACCCGACGATGGCCTCCCTCAGGTCGTCCCTGCGTAGTTCCCCGCGGTCGAAGGGAAGAGCGCCTTCACGATCCGGAAGTGCGAGATGTCGGTGGTGGCGTCCATGTGCAGGTACACAGACGCGTCGCGGAGATACTTCTCGATCCCTACTTCCAGCATCACGCCGTAACCGCCGTGCAGCTCCATGGCCTGGACGCAGACAGCGAGGATCTCATGGGACGCGAATACCTTCGCCATGTCCGCGAGGGCGTCCGCGTTGGGACGCCGGAGGTCGACCGCTCTGGCCGCCTGCCGTAACAGCGCAGCCACCGCCTCGAGCTTCGTTGCCATCTCGGCAACGCGCACGGCGACTGCTTGGTGCTGAATAAGGACCCGCCCTCCCTGGACCCGGTTGTGGACGAACTCCACCGTGTCGTCGAACGCAGCTATCCCGATCCCGAGGTTCTTCGCTGCCTGGAGGATCTTGCCAGGACGGAAGTAGATCCCCGCCTTGCCGAGAGCGTCGTTGTGTGCGAGCAGGTGGTCCGCAGGAACTCGGCACTTGTCGAAAGCGATCTCGCCGTTGTTCATGTAGCGGCCACCGACGGTCTCGTTGCACCGCGTCACCTCGAGGCCGGGGGTGTCGCGGGGGACGAGAAAGCTGCTCGTGCCTTGGAGCATTCCAACCGAGTCGTCGGTGTTGGCGTAGACGACGTAGAGACTCGCGTCGTAGCCGTTGCTGATGAACTGCTTGCGCCCGTCGATGATCCAGTGGTCGCCCACCAGCACGGCCCTCGTGTCCATGT
This sequence comes from Actinomycetes bacterium, assembly GCA_021828005.1. Taxonomy (GTDB): domain Bacteria; phylum Actinomycetota; class Acidimicrobiia; order Acidimicrobiales; family RAAP-2; genus JAJYVT01. Next base: position 8,064 of record JAKATJ010000037.1, read on the forward strand.
TGGCTTCGGGCGCGTTGTAAGGGAGCCAGCGGTCAGATGCGCCTCGCGGCTCGGTGAGGCAGTGTGCCATGAGAAACTGCGGATCGGCCATGTAACGCGTGAACCAGCGTTGCTGCAGCTCGGGCGATGCGAGCTCACGAAGCAGCACCGAGATCTTCCAGTTCTGCACCAGCTTGTCCGCGATCCCGACATCGCCCCGGGCAAGCTCGGCTGCGATCAGCGCGAACGTCTGCGCCTCACGGCCGGGCTCGAGCGCAACGCCTCCGTACACATCGGGCACGCCGAGGCTCCGGAGCCCGGCACGGTCCGCCTCCTCGAGGACTTCGGGGGCGAGCCGCATTGCGGGGTCGAACGTCCACTCACGTTCGCGATCGGCGACGATGAAGGGTATGAGCACCCTGTCCACGTACCGGCGGCAGGTCTCGCGCATCGCCGCCTGCTCCTCGGTGAGCGTGCCGTCGTCGAGGTCAAATACACTGTTCAGGTCGATCTCCCTTCCTCGTCGCGGTGGATGGCATGCATCCGTCGTGCTGGTATCGCGTGTGCCCGCCCCCCCGCTCCGCCAGAGTCGGTCTCGTGCGGCCCGGAGTTTAGAGCGTCGGCGGCCGGCCTCGGTCCGGACCGGCAAGCTCGACTGCAAAGCTGTTCTCCTCGGCGGTGGAGACGGCACGCCCCCCTTGCCGGTGGGAGAGATCCGGTCGCGCCGGCACGTCGATCGCGAGCGGCAACCACGAAGACGGCTCGGCGGGCGCAGCCCGACGGAACGCCGCTGCGGCCGTTCCAAGGACTCCTCGGTCACCTTGCCACGCTCACGCGCAACACCTGCACCGTGCCGGGCACCGAGGTCACCTTCGAGCGACTGGCCGAACCGGCGCCGACCCAGCGCAAGGCATTCGAGATGCTCGGCGCCTCGATCCCCCAGCGGTTCGCGTAGACAGGAACGTTGCCTGCCGACAGCTCAATGTCCCTGCTCAGGACCCTAATGCGCTGGAGCGGAACCCCGCCCAGGGAGAATGCTTGGACTGGAGTGGAGCGGGCGACGGGAATCGAACCCGCGTTCTCAGCTTGGGAAGCTGATGTTCTGCCGCTGAACTACGCCCGCGAGCCGACGCCACACTATCGTCTTGCACGCCATGGATCCTTCCGACTGCGCCAGAGTGGCGGCGCAACGGCCGGGTCCGCGTCTGGGTCGATGGTTGTCGCGATGGCCTGCGCCCGAGCGTGCGCCTCGGTCGCCGGCCGGGTACTGCGGGTGCAGGTGCCGTGTCGGAGACCTGCCGGCACCGCGTTTCTTCGCGTGAGCCCGCTGACGAACCGCTCGAGCTGCCATAGGAGGACTCGTGCCAGTCAGGATCGTCGTAGGCATGGTGGTGACGGTGGTCTGTGTCGCGGTCGCCGGCCGCCGCTTCCACTGGATCTCCCGGCTCGTGCGTGCTGGGCAGGCTGCCCCTGAGCGGCTGCGCCGCGACTTTGGCCGCACGGCCGAGGCGGAGGTGATCGAGGTCGCCGGGCAGCGGAAGCTGCTGAAGTGGACGGTGCCCGGGCTGGCTCATTTCTTCACGATGTGGGGGTTCATGATCCTGCTCTTCACGATCGTGGAGGCTTACGGCGACCTCTTCCAGCCGGGGTTCCATTTCCCTGGCATCGGGACGTCGCCCGTGCTCGGCTTCATCGAAGACTTCTTCGCCACTGCGGTCCTCGTCGCACTCGGCGTGTTCACGGTGATCCGCCTCAAGAACGCCCCGTCGAGAAAGGAGCGGGCTTCGAGGTTCTACGGCTCGCACACCGATGCCGCCTGGCTGACGCTCCTCTTCATCTTCGGCGTGATCGCGAGCCTCCTTCTTTACAGGGGTGCGCAGGTCGACACGAAGCCGAGTCAGTTCCCCTACGGAGATTGGGCGTTCGCCTCGCACGCGATCGGTGCGGGTCTCGCTGGACTGGGGCACGGGGTGGACGGGACGCTGGTGACGACGTTCCTCCTCTTAAACGTCTCGATCATCAGCGGGTTCCTCGTGTTCGTCTCGTACTCGAAGCACCTGCACATCTTCGTCGCGCCTTTCAACGTCGCGTTCTCGCGCCGCCCGCGCGCCCTCGGCGGGCTCGACAAGACCCCCGACATGGACATGGAGAACGTGACGGAGGACACCGTCTTCGGTGCCGGCTTCATCGAGAACTTCACGTGGAAGCAGATGCTCGATTTCGTGACGTGCACGGAGTGCGGAAGGTGCCAGTCCGTGTGCCCGGCGTGGAACACGGGCAAGCCGCTGTCCCCCAAGCTCGTCGTCATGGCCCTCCGCGACAACATGTTCTCCCAGTCTTCGCGCCTGCTCGCACAGAAGGCGGCCCGGAACGGTGCAGAGGGGCGGGACGGCTCGCCGGACGGTCGAGCCCAGGACGGTCGAGCCCAGGCCGGCGGGGACGGCGAGGTTGCCAACGCCGAGGCCGAGGCGCTGGTGCCGGGCGTCATCGAGCCCGACGTGCTCTGGGCCTGCACCACGTGCGGTTCCTGCGTGGAACAGTGCCCCGTCGACATCGAGCACGTCGACGCGATCGTCGACATGCGCCGCTACCAGGTCTTGATGGAGTCGAGCTTCCCCCACGAGGCCGGCCTCATGCTGCGCAACGTCGAGAGCCAGGGCGATCCCTGGGGGCTCGGCAGCTCGAAACGGACCGAGTGGACCCAGTCACTGGAGTTCGAGGTGCCGGTGATCGCCGGCACGACCCCTGTCGACATCGAGTACCTCTACTGGGTCGGTTGTGCAGGAGCGCTCGACGAGCGGGCTCGCCGTCAGGTGCAGGCGACGGCGCGGCTGCTGCACCGGGCCGGGGTCCGCTTCGGGATCCTCGGGCCGAAGGAGAGCTGCACCGGAGACCCGGCGCGCCGCATTGGCAACGAGTACCTCTACCAGGAACAGGCGAAAGCCAACATCGCGACCCTCGCCGCGGCGGGCGTGAAGAAGATCGTCGCGACGTGCCCGCACTGCTTCAACACCCTGAAGAACGAGTACCCCGCCCTCGGTGGCAATTTCGAAGTCGTGCACTACGCGGAGCTGCTGGACCACCTAGTGCGTGACGGGAAGATCGTCCCCGGCACCGGCTACACGGGTACCGTCACGTACCACGACCCCTGCTACCTCGGGCGGCACAACAGGATCTTCGACGAGCCGCGGACCGTCATCGACGCGATCCCTGGTGCCCGCAACGTCGAGATGCGCCGCTGCAGGGAACGGGGCTTCTGTTGTGGCGCAGGGGGGGCGCGGATGTGGATGGAGGAGAGCATCGGAACCCGCGTGAACGTGGATCGGACCCTCGAGGCGCTTGGCACCGGCGCGGACGTTGTGTCCACCGCCTGTCCCTACTGCATGATCATGCTGGACGACGCAGTTCGGGCCAACGGCAAGGAAGAGTCGGTCCGGGTCCTCGACATCGCGCAGCTCGTCGAGGAGTCCATGCACCTGCCCGAACCAGCCGGAGCGGGACGGGGCGCCGCCGCCCAGCCGGCCGAGGGCCGAGCCGCCGGATCCGACCGGGCCGCCGCCACCCGGGACGGCACCGGCTCGCCGGCCGAGGGCTGAGCCGCCGCAGACCGGGCCGCCGCAGCCCAGCCGGCCGATCACGCTCAGCGTTGCGTGACGCCGTAGGCGTGCGTCGGGTGCAGGCGGGCGACAAGTCGACGTTCGGTCACCATCGTCTCCCGGTACTCGGACCAGTCCGGGTGGTCCTCGCCGCGGATCGCTCGGTAGAGCTGGACGAGCTCTTCGACCGTCGCGTCGTCAACCGCCGCTGCGACGGGCGAGAGCTCCGCAGTGGCATCGAGCACCACGTAGGACCAGAACGACTCACCGGGAACGTAGAGGGAGGCGAACGGATCCCGACGAAGGTTCTTCGTCTTCGCCCGGGTGTCGGTGACGGAGATCCGCACCACAGGGTCGAGCTCCCCGCTGAGCTGGCTGCCGCTCGAGTGGCTGCCGCTCACGTGGTACAGGATGTTCGAGAGCTGGGGTCGGCCGCCCGCGCGGCGCGTGACCAGCACCCCCTGCGAGTGCTCGCGTGCGAACTCCAGGCCGGCGCTCAGCTCCACGAGGAGCTCGCCACGGTGCAGTGGGAACGGGCGCCCCGGAGCCAG
>JAKATJ010000037.1:12289-17381 GCA_021828005.1 Actinomycetes bacterium
GACGGATCGAGCCGCTTCCTCGACAAGCTGAGCAGCCTGGTGCTCAAACCGCCGGGACCGGCCCAACGGGATCGTGCGGGTGACGGGCCGCGGTCCGTCGAAGATCTGGAGCGGTCTGCCCGCTCCGCCGACGACAAGGAGCGGCTCGTCGGGCTGCTGGCAGCGCCGCTCGCCGCGGCGATCGCCCTACTCCTGTACGGCGCGCTCTCGGCCAACGACGCGCCCGCCTACCTGAAGGACGGGCTCGCCAACTCGAAGCACGTCCCTCTGTCCCTCTACGCCGACCTCCTGGGCGTGCTCTTGGTATTGGCGCTCGCCATGCTGGCCACCGCATGGCGTCGCAAGCGTCTGTTCCTCGGATGCGCCATGGCGCTGTACGGGCTGGCGGTGTTCAACCTTCGTTATTGGGGCTTCGGCGTGCCGTACGTGCTCTTCGGTGCGTGGCTGATCGTGCGGGCGTACCGTGCCCAGAGGGACCTGCGTGAGGCGACGGGCACAGGACCGTCTCCTTGAGGCGGTCGAGATCGAGGTGCGGGGGTGGGCCTGCCGCGCGCGGTGACGCCCGCTCGGAGCAAGCGCTACACGCCACCCAACACCACGCACCGCGGTGGCGGCCGGTTGGGCGCGGGCGAGCGGGGGAGTGCCGCCGAGGGAAGGCTGCCGTAGCCGGCACCAGCTGGCGCGGCCGGAGCCAGCGCGGAGGGAAGACCCGGGGAACAGGTCCCCGGACGGCTGGGCTGCAGGCGGTCGGGGGATCCGGCCGGACCGGTCCCTGTCCTTGTGCCGAGACGGGAGGTCAGTGCCGGGACGCCGGCGGCGACCTCCGTCGGGAGTGCCTCAGCGCGAGCACGACCGCCACCACGAGCACGAGCACCAGCACCGTGGGCAGAAGGAACACCCCGGCGGACGCGCGGTCGCTCGCGAGCTGGCTCGTCGTCGTGAGCAGGCCGGGGTCCGATCCCAAGGTTACGGCGTGCAGCGTCGTGCCCGGAGGCCGCTCGCGTGACCCTGGGATGGTGTCGAGGTAGCGGTGGCCGTGGAGGGCGAAGCTGCCGCGGCACGTGTACCCCGCCGCGTTGCTCCCGCTGCCGCCGAGAAGACCCATGCAGCTCGTGACGGTCACGACGACCGGAACGCCATGGCGGTGCAGGCCCGTGATCTGTGCGTTCTTACGAGCGCCGGCGACGAAGAGCGACGCCGCGAGGACTGCCAGTGCGCCCGTGCACGTGATCGTGAGCACGACGCGGACGCGCCGGTCGTCGATCTCGCGCACCGAAGAACCCCGGAGCGTGGACACGCGCCCGTTCGTCGCGATGTCGCTCATCGATGCGATCCCGCCGGAAGCCGGTCGATGTCAGGAGCGTGCCGCATGGCCGGCCGATGCGCCAGCTGTCGTGGGGGCAATTCACACGGAGCTAACACTCACGTGACGAAGGGGTAACACGCTGGCATCAGGCTCTAGCGCCGAGCGAGCGAGCTCGAGCGAGTGCGAGACAAGCGCGAGAGGAGAGCGAACGGTGTTGCAGGCGGCGGTCGCGTCAGTTCCCTATCCGAGCTGGCTGAACCCGGCGGACAACACCTGGCAGATCACCGCAGCCACGCTGGTCGGGCTCATGAGCCTGCCCGCCTTGGCCGTGCTGTACGCGTCGATCGTCCCGAAGAAGTGGTCGGTCAACGTCCTGGCGATGATGTTCGCGGGCTTCTCGCTGGTGCTGATCGCGTGGGTCCTGTGGGCCTTCAAGATGGGGTTCGGAGCCACCTCGCTCGGTGGCGGCGTCCACAACGGCATTCAGACCCAGCTGAGCGGGGTCGGCTGGGTCAAGCACTTCTTCGAGAACCTGGTGGGCAAGCCTGGCCAGATCACGACAGCCATCGGCGAGCAGGGCCAAGCGGTCTCGGCCGCCAACACCGCGATCCCGTTCCATTTCCCGACCGCAACCCTGGCGTTCTTCCAGTTCGTGTTCGCAGCCATCACGCCCCTGCTCTTCCTCGGCAGCGTGCTCGGCAGGATCAAGTTCAGCGCGTGGTGCCTGCTCGTCCCGCTGTGGACCACCTTCGTCTACGCGATCGATGCGTTCCTCCTGTGGGGTGGCGGCTACTTCGCGCAGGAGGGTGCGCTGGACTTCTCCGGCGGCTACGTGATCCATATGTCAGCGGGAGTCTCCGGATTCGTGGCGGCCTGGGTCCTGGGGCCCCGCCTCGCGAGGGACAGGAAGAACGCCATTCCCAACAACCTCGTCATGGCTGCGGTCGGGGCTGGGATCCTCTGGCTCGGCTGGAACGGGTTCAACGGCGGCGACCCGTACTACGCGGGGGCCGACATGGCGACCGCGGTGATCAACACGAACCTCGCAACGGCCGCGGGCGTGCTCGCCTGGATGGGGTTGGACGGCTGGTTCTCCAAGGCCAGGAAGCCGACCTTCCTCGGTGGGGTCAACGGGATGATCTGCGGGCTGGTCGCCATCACCCCGAGCGCGGGCTGGGTCGACGGCTGGGGCGCGATCCTCGTGGGGTTGATCGCGACCGGCATCGTCTGGGTGGCGTGGAACTACCTGTCGAGGGTGCGGCCGTTCTCCCGTGTCGACGACGCGCTCGGCGTGGTCTACACGCACGGCATCGCCGGATTGTTCGGAGGGCTCATGGTCGGGATCTTCGGAGATCCGGCCATCGTCGAGTACGGCTGTGGCACGCTCGGGAAGAACGGCCAAGTCGTGAACACCTCGAATGCCTCGTACCTCTCGGCGCACGGGTCCTGCGCCCCCTTCTCGGTGAGCGGGCTGATGTACACGGGCTCCTGGCACCAGGAGTGGGAGCAGCTTCGGGCTGCGATCTTCGTCATCTTCTGGTCTGCAGTTGTGACCTTCCTGATCATGAAGTTCATCGGCCTCGTGCTGCGGGGGGCGAGGTACAAAGACAGCGTGCTCGAGGTCGGCGACCTGGCGATCCACGACGAGGAGGCATTCCCCGAAGAGACGCTTGCGCAGCGGACGGGCGGCTTCGGCGTGGATGGCCACGAGCGCGACTCGACGCTGACGCCGGTCGGTGCGATCGGGGTGCGACCACCCGTGGACCGCGGGCCGCCTCTCGGGACCACAGGCACGAGCTGACGATCCGCACACGGTGGACGGCAAAGGGAGAATGTGAACATGAAGCTTGTCGTAGCGGTGCTCAAACCGTTCAAGCTCGACGACGTGAAGGAGGCGTTGAAGGGCCTCGGCGTGCGGGGGATGACCCTGACCGAAGCGCAGGGCTTCGGACGTCAGCGCGGGCACACCGAGGTCTACCGTGGCGCCGAGTACGAGGTGGACTTCGTCCCCAAGATCCGCATCGAGGTGGCGGTCGACGACGACCAGGTGGCCGACGTCGTCGACGCCATCGTGGGTGCGGCGGCGACCGGGAAGATCGGAGACGGCAAGGTCTGGGTGACGCCGCTCGAGACGGTGGTGCGTGTGCGGACCGGCGAGCGCGGCAGCGACGCCCTCTGACGAAGACGGAGCACGGCCGATGACGGTCAGGCCGGCCCAGGGGCAGGCGGGGTCGCTCCGGGAGCGACGCCAGGCGCTGCTCGCGCGCTCGGACCTCCGCGGGCGCCCGTTCTGCCACGCCTACGCTGCGGAAGCGGACCGATGGCTCGCGGGTCTCTGCGAGCAGGCCACCGGCGACCGGCGTCGGGTCGCCTTGCTTGCGGTCGGCGGGTACGGACGGGGCGAGCTCTGCCCGCACAGCGACTTGGACCTGGTGCTGGTCCATCACGGGCGTAGCGACGTCGCAGCCTTGGCCGATGCGATCTGGTACCCGGTGTGGGACGAGGGGGTCCATCTCGACCACAGCGTCCGCCGCCCGAAGGACGTGCTCTCGGCGGCTGCAGCCGACTTCCGGGTGGCTCTCGGGCTCCTGGACGCACGGCTTGTCTGGGGTGACGAAGGGGTGGCAAGCCCGCTGATCGCCGCCGCAAGGGCTCAGTGGCGCAGGCGGCTCGCCGCGTCGTGGTTGCCCGCGCTGTCCGAGCAGATGGCGGAGCGCTGGGCGCGCCACGGCGAGGTCGCGTTCCTCCTCGAGCCCGACGTGAAAGAGGCGCAAGGCGGGCTGCGCGACGCCCACGCCCTGCGCGCCATGGCGACAGGTGCGCCCGACCTGGCACGTTCCGCGGACCTGCAGGCGGTCGACGTTGCGACCGGCACGCTTCTGGCCGCCCGCGTGGAGCTCCATCGCGCCGCGGGGAGAGCGCTCGACCGCCTCGTCCTCCAGGAGCAGGATCAAGTCGCCGGCGCTCTCGGGTACCCCGACGCGGACGCCCTCATGGCTGCGGTCGCAGCTGCCGGCCGGACGATCGCCTGGACGTGTACCAGCACCTGGCGCCGGCGCCACCGCTGGGAGCCCTCCGAGCCCGGCGGAATCGGCGCGCGGGCGCGTCGCCGCCGCTCGCAGCCGGCAGTCGACGGACCGGCCGCGGGACCGGCCGCGGGACCGGCCACAGGACCGGCCCTCGGACGGGCCATGAGACGGACCACGAGACGGGCCGCGGGGTCGGTCCACGAGTCGGGGATCCTCGTGGTCCACGGCGAGGTGACGGTCGCAGCCGGCGCCGACGTGCGGTCGGACTCTTCGCTCCCCCTGCGTGTGGCGGCCGTCGCGGCAGAGCGGTCCGCACCGATCGCGCCCGAAGCGCTCCGGCGCCTCTCGGAAGTGACGCCGCCCTCCGATCCGTGGCCGATCGAGGCTCGCCAGGCGCTCGTGCGGCTTTTGGCGCAGGGTCACCGCGCCGTCGATGCCCTGGAAGCCCTGGACCACGTCGGGGTCTTCGTGCGCCTGATCCCCGAATGGGAGCTGGTCCGCAACCGCCCGCAGCGCAACGCGTACCACCGCTTCACGGTCGACCGGCACCTCATCGAGGCGGCTGCCAACGCCGCAGCGCTCGCCGGGCGGGTGTCCAGGCCGGACCTGCTGCTCGTCGGCTGCCTGCTTCACGACATCGGCAAGGGGATGCCGGGCGACCACACCGACGAGGGCGTGCGGCTCGTGGCGAGGGTGGGTCGCCGGATGGGGTTCGACGAGGACGACGTGACGACGCTCGTCACGCTCTGCCGCCTCC
>JAKATJ010000038.1 GCA_021828005.1 Actinomycetes bacterium
GGAGGACGGCGACGGTGCGGGCGATCGCGGCGGCATCGAGGACGCCGGCCGAGTCCACCCCCTGGCCCAGTCGCGTGATCCGCATCAGCCGCACCAGCTGGCGGCCGTCGCTGAGGACGAGGAGGCGCGTCGAGTTCGTGCCGCAGTCGACCGCCGCGACGGGCCCGACGCCGGTCGCAGGCGCACCCGGGGCGCTCAAAACCGGGACGCCCGGGCGCACGCCGACGGCTCGCCCGAGACGCTCACAACCGGGTGAAGCGGAACTTGACGAGCGCGCGCAACGCGCTGAAACCATCTCGCCACGTGATCTTCTTCCCCTCTTCGGGCTCCCGGCCTGCGTAGCTGATCGGCACTTCGTAGATGCGGTAGCCGCGGCGCAGGACCTTGGCGGTGATCTCGGGTTCGAACTCGAATCGGTCGGACTCGATCGTCATGCCGTCGATCACGCGCCGGTCGAAGGCCTTGTAGCACGTCTCCATGTCCGAGAGCGTCGTCGCATAGAGGAGGTTGGTCACGAGCGAGAGGAAGCGGTTCCCGATCCAATGGAGGAGGAGCATGTTCTTGCGGCCGCCGGTGAACCGGCTGCCGTAGACGACGTGCGCCTTGTACTTCAAGATCGGATCGAGCAGCTGCGGCCAGTCGTCGGGGTCGTACTCGAGGTCCGCGTCCTGGACGATTACGAGGTCTCCGGTCGCACGCTCGAGCGCCGTGCGCACTGCCGCGCCCTTTCCGCGGTTGCGCTCGTGCCTGACCACACGCACGGTGGAGTCGGCGACGGCGGCGAGCACTTGGTCGGTGCCATCGGTCGACCCGTCGTCGACGACCACGACGTCCACGACGAGCGGCACGTCCGCGGCGCGCACCCGGCGGATGATCTCGGCGACGGTCGCCCGCTCGTTGTACACCGGGACGATCACGGAAAGCGTGCGGTAGTCCTTGCGCTCGAGCAGCCTGTCGGCCGCGTGCGAGCCCCCTCGGGCGTGCGACGGCCCGCGCCGGCTCTCTGGATCGTGCGCTCCGAAGGAGCCGGTCGCTGCTCCGGCTCGACGCGACCGGACCTCCTCGGGCCGATCTGGCAGCTCGCGGCTCGTGCCCAGCCGCTCTGCCACCCAGGCACCGACCGGGTCGTCTCCCCCAGCCAGCCACCAAGCGAGGTGGGCGTGCAGGCACTTCACCCCGGCTCGCGCGCCCCCCACGCCCCCGGTCGGCCGGGGTCCACCGCGGCCCGCGGGGATGAGCGCGTCCCGTTCCCTTGCGTAGCGCTCGTGCGCCCGCGCGAGCTCCGCCGGGTCGACCGCCGCCTCGGCCGCGCGCACCCCTCCCTCCGATTCGAGCCTCGAGACGGCCGAGCGCAGATCGGGGTCCACGAGCCAGAACCGGGTGGGCATCGGCGTCCCGTCATGGAGCAACGGCGCGTTCTCGATGACCGACGGGACCCGGTCGCGGCGCCTCACGACCACGAGGTCGCCGCGGGGCGCATGGCCGAGGAGCGCGGTCACCATCGCGAGGTCGTCGCGGTGCTGCGCCTCCACCCCGGGCACCGCGGCACCCCGCGCGCCGCGCGACGAACGGTCTTGCGCGCCCGCGCCGGGGCGCGGCCCGGGCGGCTCGCTCATCGCCAGAACTCGAGGGTCCGGAGAATCCGCGTGACGAAGCCCCCCGTCGTGGTCACGACGTGGGTCGATCCCGGCGACCGGGAAGCGCCGGACGACCCGCCCGCGCGGCTCTGGGCCCGAGAGGAGCCACGACCGCTCCCTGCCGGGGCTGTCGGTGCGAGCGTCCCGTCGGAGCTGGTCGTGCCGCTGGGCGGGAGCACCTGGTACGCCTGGTCCCCGGGCGGCACGAGGCCGAGCTGGTCCTGGGCGATCCGGCCGAGGGCCGACAGTGTGCGCAGCTGCCTCTCGTGGCGCCCGAGCGCCGCGTTCTCGCCGTCGAGCCGGCTCAGCTGCGCGGAGGCGGCGGCGAGCTGCTCGCGCTGATGGAGGAGGGCGGACACCGGGAACCACGCCCCGACGATCACCGCCGAGACGAGCACCGCGAGGGCGAGGGAGAGACGGTTTCGGCGCACCCGCGCGGCGCTCCGGCGCTCCGCACGCGACGCCGCCGGTCGCCCGGCCGGCGCGCCCGGAGCGGACCGGGGCACCGTGGCGCGTGAGGGCGCGCGTGCAGCTCTTCGGGGCGGCTCGGGAGCCCGGCGGCGCGTCGGCTTGCCGGGTCTACGCACGCCGCACTCTGCTGAGGGCATCCCAGCCCGGGAAGGACGCGGACGACCCGAGGTCCTCTTCGATGCGCAAGAGCTGGTTGTACTTCGCCACGCGGTCGGTCCGGCAGGGAGCACCCGTCTTGATCTGCCCGGCGTTCGTCGCCACCGCCAGGTCTGCGATGGTGGTGTCCTCGGTCTCGCCGGAGCGGTGGGAGATCACCGGACGGTAGCGCGCGCGTGCAGCCAGCTCGATCGCGTCGAGGGTCTCGGTCAACGTGCCGACCTGGTTCAACTTGATCAGCACTGCGTTGGCCACGCCTGCCTGGATGCCGCGCTCGATGCGCGCGACGTCGGTCACGAACAGGTCGTCCCCGACGAGCTGGACTCGGTCGCCGATCGCAGCCGTCAGTGCAGCCCAGCCCTCCCAGTCGTCTTCTGCCATGCCGTCCTCGAGCGAGACGACCGGATAGCGGTCGACCACGTCCGCCCAGTACTCGACCAACTGGTCCGGAGCGAGCCGGCGACCCTCCCCGACGAGCTCGTACGCCCCGTCCTTCCACAGCTCGCTCGCCGCAGGGTCGAGCGCGATCGCGATCTCCTCGCCGGGGGTGCGGCCCGCCGCCTCGATCGCCTCGAGGAGCACCTTGAGCGGCTCCTCGTTGGTCGGCAGGTCCGGGGCGAAGCCTCCCTCGTCACCGACCGCCACCGAGAGGCCGCGCCTTGAGAGCTGCCCGCGCAGCGCGTGGTACGTCTCCACGCTCCAGCGAAGAGCCTCACCGAACGATGCAGCACCGACGGGCACGAGCATGTACTCCTGGAAGTCGATCGAGTTGCGCGCGTGCACGCCGCCGTTGACGACGTTCAGCATCGGGAGTGGAAGCGTGTGGGCGTTCACACCTCCGATGGCGCGGTAGAGGGGGAGCTCGAGCTCGAACGCAGCCGCCTTTGCGACCGCGAGCGAGGTCGCGACGATGGCGTTGGCGCCGAGCCGGCTCTTGTCGGGGGTGGCGTCGAGATCGACCATTGCCATGTCGACCCCCCGCTGGTCGAGCGCGTCCATCCCGGCGAGCGCGCCCGCGATCTCCTCCTGTACGTTCGCCACGGCGCGCCGGACGCCCTTCCCCCCGTACGGGCCGTCGCCGTCCCGTAGCTCGACGGCCTCGTGGGCACCGGTGGAGGCCCCAGACGGCGCGATGGCGCGTCCGCGGGCGCCGCTGTCGAGGAAGACCTCGGCCTCGACCGTCGGGTTCCCGCGCGAATCGAGAACCTGGCGACCGACGACGTGTTCGATCGTGCTCATCGATCAGCTCCCTGGCGCAGTCACAGCCGTTCGGCGGCACTCCACGCTACCGCCTCGCCTCAGCAGCATCGGGTCTTCTGCGCCGGCTCCGCGTCCGACATCGCTGCGGCGCGCTCGAGCGCGATCAGCCTGGAGATGGAGTCCGGTCTTCGCTCACTCGCCGCCGCCCTACCCGGCTCCTGTTGCCGAGTTGCTCGGCGCGGCACTCCGCCTCGCGAAGACGGGCAGAGAACCTTCCCGCCTCCGCACGGAGCGCGTCTTCGGGCTCGACGCCTGCACGTCTCACGAGGTCCGAGACCGCCCACAACAGTGCGCCCGCGACGCCGGCGGGCGGGTTCTCCGGCTCCTCAGTCCGGCGCGTCGACGTGGCGGACCCCGTTTCGGCACCGACCTCGGCCAGCGCGTCCAGCAGCGCCCCTGCGTCGGCCCGGAGCGCGCCCGCCTCCGCCAACGACGCACCTGGCACTGCGTCGCACTTGCGCTGCAGCTTCGCAGCGAGCGCCAACGACGGCAACGCAGCGGGGATGCCGTCGATCACGCTCGCGCGCCCCTTCTCCTTCTTCTTGATCTCCTCCCAGTTCGCCACCACGGTCGCCGCGTCGCGGGCCGCGACGTCGCCGAAGACGTGCGGGTGGCGCGAGACGAGCTTGTCGTGGAGGGTCCTCGCCACGTCTGCGACGGTGAAGCTCCCCTCTTCGGCGGCCAGGCGCGAGTGGATGAAGACCTGGAACAAGAGATCGCCGAGCTCCTCTTCGAGGTGGAGCGCCGCACGCTGCCCGGCGTCGCCGCCCCACCCCTCGCCGGCGTCGTAGCGCGCCCGCTCGAGGGCATCGATCGCCTCCAGAACCTCGTAGGCCTCCTCCAAGAGGTGCCGCTCGAGCGACGTGTGGGTCTGCTGGCGGTCCCACGGGCAATCGTGCCGGAGGCGCCGCACCAGCTCGTCCAGCGCGGCAAGCTCTCCGGCCACCCGCGCGGCCAGCTCGGGCACCCACAAGGTGGTCAGGTGGTCGGGCACGATGGCGCGATCGAGCTCCTGCCAGGAGACGACGACGACCACCTCGTCGTCGAGGCCGAGGTGATGGAGGACGGTCACCGCCACGTCCTCCGACGTCTCTACGTCGCCGATCGCGAGCTTCACCTCGGAGAGCACCGTCTGGGACCAGCACTGGGCGACGAGCAGCGGGCCGCGCTCTCCAGCGGCCTCGACGGCGAACCGGGTGCCGTCGACCAGCCGGACACCCGCAGCCAGGGGGTCCACGCCGAGGCGCGCCCAAGCGAGGTCGAGGAACGACATGGCGGGAACGACGGTGACGTCGATCCTCGGGTCCGAGCGCAAGAGCTCGACGGTGCGCTCGCCGACCAGCGGCGATCCCGGGACGGCGTAGACGACCTGGCCGCCGTCGGCGGACGCCACCTGCGCTGCGACCACCAGGTCCGCCACGATTCGCTCGTAGACCTCGTCGAAGGTCTCTGCCTCGTCGTAGTGGTGGTCGAACGCAGCGACGGCGGCGGCGGCTCCCGAGGTGGGAGTGGACCTCGCGGGTCGACCCGAGGTGGGAGGGACGGACGAGCCCGGCCCCAACAAGGCCGAGGCCGCCGGATGGCGCGAGGTGCGCAGGAACGCCATCGTCGCGGAGCACAACAGCTCGCGGGTCTTGGACGGGATCAGGTCCTCGCCGGCCGGGCCCAGGCCGACGACGGTGACGTGCGGCCGAGCCACTGGAGACCCACCTACCTCGCGGCGCTCACGAACTGGCCGCTGTCAGGGTGGGGCGGTTGGCCGACGGCGAGATCTCGGCGCTGGGAGGCGGCGAGGGCGCCGGCAGGACGAGTGCGAGACTGTGCGCCGACGCGCCGCCGTAGCGCGGGTCCACACCGACGTTGGTCGTCCGCAGCGCCGCGACCAGCCCAGCGTCGGCGCGGCCTTGGCCGGCGCGCAGGATGGCTGTCACGACTGTGAGCCGGGCGGTGCGGAGCGAGACCGCCGTCCTGCTCGCGAGCTTCACCACCCAGTAGACGCCGGCGCCGGGAACAACGGGCGTCACCGCGCCGACGGCGAGCTTGCCGACCGCTGTGCCGAGGAACGTCCCTTGCAGGTACCCGCAGCCGGCGACGCCCCCGTTGGCCGCCGACGTCCGTGTGAGCGAGGCCACCTGTGCCTCGTGGGCGAAGCTCACGCCCCTGGCGAGCGCGGCCTCGACCTGGGCTGCGGCGGAAGGGGTCTGGACCACCACGACGTCCACGCAGTCCTTGTCGAACAACACGCGGTGCCGCGCGAAGTAGGAGGCGATGGCCCCAGTCGAGAGCCCCGACCCGGCGGCGCGCGCATCGAGCAGGGCCTGGGCGGCTTCGGCACGCACCTGCTGGGATCGGAACCAAGGGGGAAGGGAGGAGAGCACGGCCTGGCCGCTGCCGCTGCAGCTGGGCGAGGGCAGGCCCGAGTCGCGCGCGTAGGTGTCCAGGACGTCGGTGATGCGACGGGAGAGCACACCCCGGGCGATCGTGAGGTCCGAGGGGGTGACGCGCAGGCCGTCGCGGGCGATCAACGCAGAGATGACCGTGTCGGTGACCATCGACGCGAGCCAGTTGTCGACGAACGCCGCGTCGTAGACGCCGCCCTTGGCGCTCGCGGTGCCCGCACCGAGCACCGGAAGCTTCGAGTTGGTCGAGAGCCGGCGCTCCTCGGAGAGGAAGCACACGTAGTCGGCGCTGCCGGCGATCGCAGAGAGATCCGAGTCGAGGGCCTGGCGGCTGATCGACGTCTGCCCCACGGTGGCGGCGCTCGAGGGGAGGTAGGCGCCCGCGAGGGCGACGGCGGCCGCGACGGCCGCGAGCAGGAGGACGAGCCGCTTCATGCGCCGCGCATGCTATCGGTGACTGCCGGGTCCTCGGGCGGCGGGAGGAGGGCGACCACCAACGACCGGAGCACCTCGGCGGGGTGCCCCTCGCCGGTGAGCGGCACCACGAGCTGGTGCAGCTGCTCGCGGTAGTCGGCGCCCGGGACGAGGCGGCGGAGCCGGACCTGCGCGCTGGCGGGGAGCGTGACGGGAGCGATCCTGGCCACGGGCTGGCGCGCCCCACCGACGCGAGCCGGGACCACCGTCACCTCCTGGATCCCGGTGCGCAGGCACTCGACACGCAGGCGTGCGAGCGAGAGGAGCCCGGTGGCCGCAAGAGGGGGCGGGCCGTAGCGGTCGGCCCACTCCTCGGCGATGTCGTCCACGTCGGCGGACGAGGTCGCCGCCGCGAGCCGTCGATAGGCCTCGAGGCGCGCGTCCTCGAGGGGAACGTAATCGCTCGGGAGGCTCGCGTCCCCGGGCACGTCGAGCGAGACCGCCGGCGGAGCCGGGCGGGGCTCGCCGCGCGCCTCGGCCACCGCCTCGGCGACCATCTGGACGTAGAGGTCGTACCCCACGGCTGCGATGTGCCCGGACTGTGTCGACCCGAGGAGGTTGCCCGCGCCGCGGATCTCGAGATCCCGCATCGCGATCTTGAAGCCCGCGCCGAGCTCGGTGTGCTCGCCGACCGTGCGCAGTCTCTCGTACGCCTGCTCGGTCAGCACCCGGTCAGCGGGGTGGAAGAGGTAGGCGTACGCGCGCTGGTAGCTGCGACCGACCCGGCCGCGGATCTGGTGGAGCTGGCCGAGGCCGAGCGAGTCGGCGCCGTCGACGACAAGGGTGTTCACCGAGGGCATGTCGATCCCGGACTCGATGATCGTCGTGCACACGAGCACGTCGAACTTCCGCTCCCAGAAGTCCAGCACCACCTGCTCGAGGCTTCCCTCGTCCATCTGCCCGTGCGCGACGGCGACGCGGGCCTCGGGCACGAGCGCGCGAAGCCTGCCGGCGACCGCGTCGATGTCCATCACGCGGTTGTGCACGAAGAAGACCTGGCCTTCGCGCAGGAGCTCGCGCCGGATCGCCTCGGAGACCGCAGCCTCGTCGTACTCGCCCACGTAGGTGAGGATCGGCCGGCGGTCCGCGGGTGGCGTGTTCACGAGGGACAGGTCGCGGATCCCGGTGAGCGCCATCTCGAGCGTCCTCGGGATCGGGCTCGCGGTGAGGGTGAGCACGTCGACGCCGTCAGCGATCCGTTTGACCGCCTCTTTGTGCGTGACCCCGAAGCGCTGCTCCTCGTCGACGACGAGGAGCCCCAGGCTCTTGAACCGGACGTCCTGGGCGAGCAGCCGGTGGGTGCCGACCACGACGTCGACCGAGCCGTCCGCCAGCCCGTCGACCACCTTCTTGGCCTGGGAGGGCGAGAGGAAGCGGCTCAACAACTCGACCCTCACCGGGAAGGCGGCGAAGCGGTCCGAGAACGTCTGGTGGTGCTGGCTCGCGAGCAGCGTGGTCGGCACGAGGACCGCAGCCTGCTTGCCGTCCTGCACCGCCTTGAAGACAGCGCGCACCGCGACCTCGGTCTTCCCGAAGCCGACGTCGCCGCAGACGAGCCGGTCCATCGGCCTCGGCAGCTCCATGTCGGCCTTCACCTCCGCGATCGCACGGAGCTGGTCCGTGGTCTCGGTGTAGGGGAAGGACGACTCGAGCTCTCGCTGCCACGGCGAATCGGGTGCGAAGCCGTGACCCAGGACCTCCAGGCGTCGCCGGTACAGCTCGACGAGCTCCTGAGCGACCTCGCCCGCGGCAGCCCGCGCCCTCGAACGGGCACGCTGCCAGTCGGCGCCACCCATCTTGGACAGGGTGGGCGACTCGCCGCCGCTGTAGGGGGTGATCGCCTCGATCTGGTCGACCGGGAGATAGAGCCGGTCGCTCCCCCGGAACTCGAGCACGAGATAGTCGCGGGTCGTGCCCGCGACGGCGCGCGTCGTCATGCCCGCGTAGCGGGCGACCCCGTGCTGGCGGTGGACGACGTAGCCACCCGGACCGAGGTCGTCGAAGAACCCGTCGGTCGGTCGGACCCTCGGGCGGGCGCGGCGGTGGGCCGCACGCCGGCCGGTTACGTCGGTCTCGGAGAGGACGGCGACGCGCGCGCTCGGGAGCGAGAACCCGGCGGAGAGCGAGGCCGTCACCACGCGCGCGCCCGCCGTGAGCACGGCGCGCTCGGCGGCTGGGGCGACGACGCCCTCTTGGGCCAGCACCCCTGCGAGCCGGGACGTGCCGAGCACGGTGGTCGAGCACAACGTGACGGAGAAGCCCTCCTCGACGAGGGTGCGCACCTGGCGGGCCAGCCGGGCCGCGTCACCCGCGACGTGCTCGAAGCCCCGCACCGTGACGGTCGCCGTGTCCGGCGTGCCGGCGACGGGGACGATCGCGAGCGACGCCGCCTTCGTCCGGTCGAGCAGGCGGGAGAACGGAAGGTGGAGACGAGGGAAGACCGAGCCCGGGGCATCCGCACCGCTCGACCCGGCCACCTCGGCGCGCGGCCGCGCGCCCCAGGTCGCCGCCAACGTGTCGGCGAGCGCGGCTTCTTCGGTGACGACCTCGAGCGCACGGTCCCGGACGCGGCGAGGCTCGATCACCACCACCTGGGCGTGCTCGTCCAAGAGGTCCGTGAGCAGCTCCTCGTCCGGCTGGAGCCACGGCAGCCACGACTCCATCCCGTCGAACGGGTCGCCGTCTGCGAGGCGTTCCCAGTGCCGCCTACCCCACGGCTCGGATTCGGCGAGCAGGGCCGACCGGGCTCGCACCTCGTCGGTGAGCACGAGCTCGCGGCAGCCATAGACCACGGCAGCGTCGAGCGCACGCGTCGCCCGTTGGTCGGACACGTCGAAGGAGGTCAGGCGGTCGACCTCGTCGCCGAAGAGGTCGACGCGCACCGGCGCGTCGGACGTGGACGGGAAGACGTCGAGAATGCCGCCGCGCACCGCGAGCTCCCCGCGGTGCTCGACCTGAGGCTCCCGGCGGTAACCCGCGGCGGCGAGCCACGACACCGTCTCTCGGACGTCGAGACGAGCCCCCCGGCGTACGACGAGCGGCCCGCCGATCTCCCGCCAGGGTGCCAGCCGCTGCAGAAGCGCGCGCACCGACGCGACGACGAAGGTCGGACGGCGTGGCAGCGAGCCATCGTCCCCTGCCTTCCCGGCGAGCGACCACATCACCGCGAGGCGCTGGCCCATCGTCGCGACGTCCGGGCTCACCCTCTCGAAGGGAAGCGTCTCCCACGCGGGTAGCCGGACCACCGGGTCGCACAGCGCGCCCGCGACCTCGAGCCCCGAGCCGCGCGAGTCGTCTCCGCCTCCGGCCTCGGGCTCGGCAGCGACGAAGCATGCCAGATCGGCGACGAACCGGTCGGCGTCGGCCTCCGTCGCGGTGACGACGAGCAACGGGCGGCGGTCGGCAAGCCGCGCGAGACCGGCGACCGCGAACGCCTGCGCGGGGCCGGCGACCGCGAGGGTCGCGTCGGTCGCTCCGACGATCCGAGTGAACGACTGCTCGTGGCGCAGCGCGCCGGCCAGCGGCGCAAGCGGTGCGCTCGGCGCCTCGGAGGGCTCCGCCGGCTCGACGGGCTCGGTGGGCCCGGCTGCAGCAGGCGCAGAGGCCGAACGGGGAGCCGTCTTCGGTGTCGAAGGACGCGGACGAGCCAAGGGAGCGGCCTCAGCCCTCGCCGTTGCACCGGTTCATCGCAGCGTCCACCCCGTCGCTCACGACGATCTCGACCGCGTCGGCGGCGGCCTCGATCGCGCCGTCGAGCAGCTCGCGCTCGGCCTTGCCCGGCCTCCGCAGCACGAAGTCCGCTCCGCGCTGGCGCCCCGGCGGCTTCCCGATCCCGATCCGCACACGCACGAACTCGACGGTGTGGAGGTGGTCGCGGATCGACTGGAGCCCCTTGTGGCCCGCGAGCCCGCCCCCGAGCTTGACCCTGATCCGTCCCGGCGGGAGGTCCAGCTCGTCATGGAGGACGACGACGCGGGACGGGTCGTCGATGCCGAACCGGCGCATGAGGGGGCGAACGGCGGCGCCGGACTCGTTCATGTAGGTGTTGGGCACGGCCAGCGCGACCCGCGCGCTCCCGATCCTGATCTCCTCGACGACGGCCCGCTGGCCCTTCTCCGGCCGCAGGCGGCCGGAGCCGCGTCGGCGCGAGAGCGCGCGCACGGCGTCCGCACCCACGTTGTGCCTCGTGCCGTCGTAGTCGGGGCCTGGGTTCGACAGGCCGACCACGAGCACGTCCGCCGGCGTGCCGCGCCGGGGCCCTTGTTCCGCAGCGCGGCCACGGCCGGGGCCGCGCCCGCCGAAGAGCGGCGCCAGCGCCTAGCCCTCTTGTTGCGCTGCGGAGGCGGCTGACCCGCCCTCGGCGGCCGGCCCCCCAGCGGCTCCGGGTTCGGCAGGGGCCCCCTCCGCACCTTCCACCGCCTGGACCCTCGGCGGAACGCCGGTCACCAACGGGGCGTCGGCGTCGAGGTCGACGGTCACCCCGTCTTGGAGCACGAGGTCGCCGACGCGGATCACGGACCCGATCGTGAGCGCAGAGATGTCGACTTCCACGTGCGTCGGGATGTCCGCAGGCCTCGCGCGCACCGGAAGCGTGAACAGCTGCTGATCGACCAGCCCGTCGCCGTGGTGCACCTCGACCGCCTCCCCGACGAGCGTGATTGGGACGTCCGCGGCGACGATCTCGTCGCGACGGACGATCTGGAAGTCGATGTGCGTGACCGTCCCGCTCACCGGGTGGCGCTGGAGCTCGCGCGCGATCGCGAGGTACGTCTTGCCCCCCGCACGGAGCGAGAGGAGAGCGTTGGCTCTCGCCTGGCCCGAGAGCGCGATGCGCAGGTCACGGCCTGCGACCGCCACGGGGACGGGCTCGGCGCCGTGGCCGTACACGATGCCCGGGATCTTCCCTTCGGCGCGGAGTCGCCGGGAGGCGGGCGAGCCGAGCGACCTTCCGGTCTCGGCTTCCAGGACGATCTCGGGCATGGGGTCTCCTTCGGGGGAACCTGGAACGATACGGCGGCATCGCCACCGGACTCGCCGCCGGCGCGTGCCCGACCTTTCGAGGGAGAGGTGCACGCTGGGCGAACGGCCGTCAAGCGTAGCGTGCGGGCGGAGGGTTCCTCCACCGGGGCCCGGCGCGCGCTCGGGCCCGGCGCGCGCTCGGGCCCGGCGCGCGCTCCACCTCGCCGGTTCAGGCCAGGTTCTCACCGCCGAAGATCTCCGAGACCGAGGTGTCCTCGAAGACCGCGTCGATGGCGTCGGCGATCACCTTGGCCACCGACAGCACCTCGAGCTTCTCGAACACGCGGTCCTCGGGGATCGGAAGCGTGTCGGTCACCACCACCCTCGAGACGGGCGCAGACTTCAGGCGGTCTGCCGCGGGGTCGGAGAGGACGCCGTGGGTAGCCATCGCCCAGATGTCGGACGCGCCGGCGTCCGCGAGCAGCTCGGCGGCGGCCGCGACCGTGCCTGCGGTGTCGATCATGTCGTCGATGATCACACAACGACGGCCGGCGACGTCGCCGACGACGTGGCGCGCCTCGACCTGGTTGGCCGTGCCCCTCGGGCGCGTCTTGTGCACGAGGGCGAGGTCCGTCCCGAGATGCTGGCTGTAGCGTTCGGCGACCTTCACGCGGCCCGCGTCGGGCGCCACGACGACGATGTCCCCCGAACAGTCGGAGACCCGTTCGCGCAGGTAGGCCTCGAGGACCGGCGTCGCCGTCAAGTGGTCGAACGGAACGTCGAAGAATCCCTGGATCTGGCCCGAGTGGAGGTCGACGCTCACCACGCGGTCCGCCCCGGCGGTGGACAGCATGTCCGCCACGAGCTTGGACGTGATGGGTTCCCTTCCCGTCGACTTCCGATCCTGCCGGGAGTAGCCGTAATAGGGGCAGACGGCGGTGATCCGCTTCGCCGACGCCCGCTTGGCCGCATCGATCATGATCAGCTGCTCCATGAGGGAGTCGTTGACCGGCCCGCAGTGCGTCTGCACGATGAAGACGTCGCAACCGCGCACCGACGCGTCGTAGCGGCAGTGGATCTCCCCGTTCGCGAACTCCCTGAGGTTCGCCTCGCTCAACTCGACGCCGAGGTGGGCCGCGATCTGCTGCGCGAGGGCCGGGTGCGAGCGGCCCGAGACGAGGACGAGCCGGCGCCGCGGAATGAACTCCACGCCGGTGACGCTACCTCTTCGCATCGGAGGGCGCGGCCGAGCCTTCCACGACATTGCCATGAACGGTGGATCGGGCCTGCCTACCAGGTCGGCTCGTCGGAACCGAACGTGCCGGTCGGGTCGGCGTGAAGCCGACCCGCGTCCCCTCCGAGGCTCGTGAACGGCGGGACCGTGTCCCCAGGCGCGACCTCGGCTCCCGGCCCGAGCGTCGCGAACGGCCCGACCCGGGCACCGGGTCCGATCACGGCGCCGACGCAGACGCTGTTGCGGACCTCGGCCCGCTCGCCGACCTGCGTGTCGACCAGCGTGGACTCGGGACCGATCTCGGCGGCTTCGCCGACCGTGCACTCGCCACGAAGAATCACGCCCGGCAGCAACGACACGTCGGTCGAGAGCTGGACGTCGGCGTCGACATAGGTGCGCTCGGGATCCCACATCGTGACGCCGCGGCGCATCCAGCGCTCGTTGATGCGGTCGCGCAACTCGGCCTCTGCAGCAGCGAGCTGTCCACGGTCGTTGACGCCTGCAGCCTCCATCGGATCCGCGACGACGAGCGCCTCCACGCCGTAGCCGGCGTCGGACAGCACCTCGATGACGTCCGACAAGTAGTACTCGCCCTGCTCGTTGGCCGGCCTGAGCCGCCGGAGCGAGGGGGCGAGGAGGCTCCGCCGGAAGCAGTAGATCGACGTGTTGATCTCGGTGATCGTCTTCTCCTCGCTGCTCGCGTCCCGGTCCTCGACGACGCGAACGACCGTGCCGTCCTTCCCGCGCACGATGCGGCCGTAGCCGCCGGCCTCGTCGACATCGGCCGTGAGCAGGGTTGCGCCTGCGTGCCGTTCGCGGTGATGACGGACCAGCGCGGCGAGCGTCGGGGGACGGACGAGCGGCGTGTCGCCCGGCAGGACGACCACGTCCCCCCCCTGGTCGTCGGCGGGTGTCGCGTCGTCGAGCAGCCCGGTCAGACCGACGGCGGCGGCGTCGCCGGTTCCGAGCTGCTCGTGCTGGGTGACGAGCTCGAGGGAGAAGTTCTTCGGGGCATGGTCGACGAGCGTACGACCGACCCACTCCGCGCCATGGCCGACGACGACCACGACGCGGTCGATGTCGAGCTCCGCCAGCGCGTCGAGCACGTGGAGAACCATCGGCCGTCCGCAGAGCCGGTGGAGCGGCTTCGGTCGCTGCGACCGCATGCGGGAGCCTTCTCCTGCTGCGAGGACGATGGCGGAAAGCGGGCCGAAGCTCATGTCGTTCAATCTTGCCCCGATGGGCGCCCGCGAACACGCACCGTCGCCCGGGCGAGAAAAGCGCGGGGAGCCCCTGGTGGAGGCGGTGGCACTCGACCGGCGGGGTGCCCGCTCGAGATCCGGCACCCTCGACCGGGTGGTGGTGGTCGGCGCCGGAGCGGGACAGCGGCACGAGCGGGACAGCGGCACGAGCGGGACCGCGGCACGAGCGGGACAGCGGCACGAGCGGGACCACGCGTCCGAGGCTGCGATCGCACGCGATGCGTTCCGGGGGGAGGGCTCGAACCTCCAACATCCGGCTCCAAAGGCCGACGTTCTGCCAATTGAACTACCCCGGAGACGGGGTCCATTCAACCAGGTCGAGCGCGCGCAGACTTCGGACTAAGAAGTTCCGAAGATCGCACGACGAAGGAGTTCGGCAGACCCGCTGCAACGGTAATGTCGCAAGAGCACGCAGATTGCGGCCCATGGCGCCGAGTCCGAGCCGTCGTCACGGGAAAGGAGACGGCGAAGGTGCGGATCCTCGTGGTCGACGACGACCCCGGTGTGCGGACCGCGCTCGACCGCGCGCTCCGGCTCGACGGCTACGAGGTCACGACCGTCGCGGACGGCGAGGCGGCCCTCGCGTCGCTGGCGCTCGAGACGCCGGACGCGATGGTGCTCGACCTGGGCCTTCCCGGTATCGACGGCCTCGACGTCGCCCGGCGCATGCGCGAGGCGGGTGACGACACGCCGATACTGATGCTCACCGCCCGTGACGCCGTGCACGACCGCGTCCTGGGCCTGGACGCCGGCGCGGACGATTACGTCGTGAAGCCGTTCGCCTTGGCGGAGCTCGAGGCGCGCCTTCGCGCACTGCTTCGGCGCCGGCCGGCCGACGGAGTCGGGTCGTTGCGCTTCGCCGATCTGTCCCTCGACCTCGGCACGCGCGAGGCGAGGCGCGCCGAACGAGGCTTCACCCTCACGCGCATCGAGTTCGACCTGTTGGAGCTCTTTCTGCGACATCCCCGGCAGGTGCTCACCCGCGAAATCATCTTGGACCGGGTCTGGGGCTACACGTTCGACTCGGGAACCAACTCCCTGGCCGTCTACGTCGGCTACCTCCGCCGCAAGACCGAAGCGGGGAACGAGCCCAGGCTCCTGCACACCGTCCGCGGCGTGGGATACGTGCTACGCGAGCCGTGACGTTCCGAAACAGGCTCGTGCTCGTCGCGACGATCGCGGTGATCGCCGCCATTCTCGCCGCGGCTTCGGCGAGCTACATCGCTGCGCGGAACTCCTTGCTCAGCTCGGTGGACGGCACGTTGCGCGCCGACGCACAGGCCATCCAGGCTCGGACAGGAGGGCTCCAGCGTGGCGGGGCGGGTCTCAGTTACCGCGGCTACCAGTACGTGACGTCGTCGGGGGTGGTGATCACCGGCGGCGGCATTCCCGTGTCCTCCACGGTGAGATCGGTGGCGGCGAGCGCTGCGGGCACCTCGTACTACGCCGACGTGACAATCACCGGCGCGGACTACCGCGAGCTGGTGGTGAGCGTCGGAACGGTCAGGATCATCACAGGGGGCGTCTACGCGGGCACAGCGCGCGCGGCATTGCAGGTGGTCCTCCCTCTGGCGAGCGTCGACGGCCAGCTCGCGCACCTCGGCTTCATCCTCTTCGTCGTCGCCATCATGGGCGTCGCGCTCGCGTTCTTGCTGGCGTGGATCGTGAGCCGCGCAGCGCTGGTGCCCCTCGACGAGCTGACGGCGGCGGTGGAGCAGGTCGCGACGACCAGTGACGTGAGCCAACGCCTCGACGCGGGGGGCCCGGACGAGCTCGGCCGGCTCCGGCGCGCGTTCAACCACCTGCTGAGCGCGCTCCAACGCTCCCAGGACGCCCAACGACAGCTCGTGCTCGACGCGGGGCACGAGCTCCGGACCCCGCTCACCAGCCTCCGGACGAACCTCGAGGTCGTGCGCCGCCTCGATCAGCTCTCTCCCCAGGAGCGAGAGGTGCTCGTGGACGACCTGCTCACCCAGATGAACGAGCTGACCACGCTGGTCGGCGACCTGTCAGAGCTTGCGAGGGGCGAGCAGCGGCCCACCCCTCCCCGGGTCTTCCGGCTCGACAGCCTGCTAGAGGACGCCCTCGCGGTGGCGACGACCCACGGCCGCGCCCGCCAAGTGACGTTCAAGCTCTCGTCCAGCCCCACGTGGGTCCGCGCGCAGCGTGACAGGGTCGAGCGGGCCATCGGCAACCTGTTGGACAACGCGCTCAAGTGGAGCCCCGAGCACGGCGTCGTCGAGGTGACGTGCATGGGAGGCATCGTCACCGTTCGGGACCACGGCCCCGGCATCGCCGAAGAGGACCTCCCCCACGTCTTCGACCGCTTCTACCGCGCGCCGGCC
This sequence comes from Actinomycetes bacterium, assembly GCA_021828005.1. Classification (GTDB taxonomy): domain Bacteria; phylum Actinomycetota; class Acidimicrobiia; order Acidimicrobiales; family RAAP-2; genus JAJYVT01. Next base: position 16,198 of record JAKATJ010000038.1, read on the forward strand.
GCCAGGGCACTGCCGGGCTCGGGGCTGGGCCTCGCGATCGTGGCCCAGGTCGCGCAGGCAGAGGGGGGGTCGGTGTGGGCCGGAACGCCACCCGGTGGTGGCGCCATCTTCCGCTTCGAGCTGCCGGTGGTGCCGCCTCCCGCGGCGGGACAGCCCGATCGGGACGACGACGAATGAAGCATGGCCGGAGATTGTGCCGGAAAGAGCAGCCAAGCGCGTTCGACGAGCCGGTGAGGCGGTCGCCATGGTGAGGCGGCGGGCACGTCCGTCGGAGCGAAATGCGCACGGCGACGCGCACGGCGACGGCGGGCGCCGCGGCCGCAAGCGTCCGGGCGCTTGGCGCCGGGCCGCTGACCAGGCCTCCGAGATCATCCGTGGTGTGGCGGGCGCGCTCGGTCCCGCCCCGCGGCCGGCCGTCGTGCCGATCCCGGTGCGCACGACACGGCGGGCGCGTCGCGCCACGTAGCGGGGGTCTCGACGAGCGTCGACGCTTCTTCACGCCCGACGCGACCTGCGTGGCTCGGGCATCCTCCGCGGGGCACAGGCGCAGCGCCGTCGAGTCCCCGGACGCGGCGACGTGGCAGGTGGCTCGCCAGCCCTGTAACCTGCCCCGAGCCATGGGAAGTCTCATCAAGAAGCGCCGCAAGCGGATGCGGAAGAAAAAACACAAGAAGATGTTGAAGGCGACGCGCTGGCAGCGGCGGGCGGGGAAGTGACCGCGGGCGGGTGAGCGCAGCGGACTTCTGAGCGCCAGCTCGGTACTACTGCGAAGGGGTCCCCCCCGTGCCCGGGCCGGTCCATGTGGCCGCCACCGTCCGGACATGGATCAGGCGCCCGACCTCGCGCCCGGCGACCAGGACGTCACGCCCTGCGACCCCGAGCTCTTCTGCCGAGCCCTCGACGAACCAGGTCGAGCCGCTCCCCGTGAGGACGGGGGTCCTTCCCGTCGTGTCGCCGAGCAGGTCGCGCCACGACGCCAGGCGCGGCTCGACAGCGAGCGCGGCCCGCGTGAGCTCGTTGCGTCCGGCGTCGCGCTCGTCGCGCC
>JAKATJ010000039.1 GCA_021828005.1 Actinomycetes bacterium
GAGACAGATCGCTCTCGATGGTCAGGTCTTGTCGTGCTCGGTCGATCTCCTTGAGCGCCGTCGGATCGGACAGAAGCTCCAAGGTCAGGCGACTCAGACTTGCTTCTGATCCGTATTACCTGGTGGATCAGTCGATGTGGATCCCCGAGATCGCACGGGCGATGACGAGGCGCTGGATCTCGCTGGTACCTTCGAAGATGGTGTAGATCTTCGCGTCGCGGTGCCAGCGCTCGACCGGGTACTCGCGGACGTAGCCGTAGCCGCCGAGGATCTGGATCGCCTGCTCGGTCACCCACACGGCGGTCTCACCGGCGAAGAGCTTCGACTGGGACCCCTCGCCCGCCGCGAACTTCTGGTGACGCGCGGCCATCCACGCTGCCCGCCAGCACAAGAGCCGCGCCGCGTCGGTGCGGAGCTTCATGTCCGCGAGCTTGAAGGCGATCGCCTGATGCTCGATGATCGCCCGGTTGAACTGCCTGCGCTCCTTCGCATAGTCGAGCGCGTACTCGTACGCGGCGCGGGCGATGCCGACGGCCTGCGCGCCCACCGACGGGCGTGACGCCTCGAAGGTCGCCATTGCGGCCTGCGTGGAGGTCGGCCGTCCCTCTCGGGCTCGGGCGAGCCGCTCGTCCAGCTTCTCCTTGCCGCCGAGCAGGCACCGGCCGGGGACGCGGCAGTCGTCGAGGACCACCTCTGCGGTGTGCGAGGCGCGGATGCCCATCTTCTTGAACTTCTGACCTTGGCTGATGCCGGGCGTGCCCTCGGGGACCACGAAGCTCGCGTGCCCGCGGGCGCCGAGCTCCGGCGCGACCGACGCGACGATCACGTGCGTGTTCGCAATGCCGCCGTTCGTGATCCAGGTCTTGGTGCCGTTCAGCACCCACTCATCCTTCGCCTCGTCGTAGACAGCGCGGGTCTTGAGGGAGGAGACGTCGGAGCCGGCGTCAGGCTCCGAGACCCCGAACGCCGCGAGCTTGACGTCGTCGGCGGTCCCGAAGCACTTCGGGATCCACTCGGCCTGCTGCTCGGGCGTGCCGTTGGCGACGATGGCGGCGACGGCGAGCGACGAGCCGAAGATGGCGAGCGCGATCCCGGCGTCGCCCCAGCTCATCTCTTCGTTCACGAGGACCATCGTGAGGCCCGTCGGGTCGAGAAAGGCATTGGCGACGAAGTCGAAGGAGTACAGGCCGATCCTGGCCGCCTCCTCGATGATCGGCCAGGGGGTCTCCTCGCGTTCGTCCCACTCGTGGGCAGCCGGACGCATTACGTTCTCGGCGAAGTCGTGCACCCACTTTTGGACCTGGAGCTGGTCCTCGTTGAGCTCGAGAGAGAACTCGGCCATCTGCGCTCACCCCTTCGGCACCCTCCGCCACACCGTCCGGTCGCAGCGGAGCGTCACCACTCAGGTTACTCGAAGGTAACTATTGTGCGGCGCGCGCCAAGGTAGGGCGCTTCGGTGGGAGTATCGAGTGCCCAGATGCGCCCGGGGCTGGCGGAAACGTGGCTCAGCCGGCAGGACGGACGTCCTTCGCCATGAGGCCCTTCGGTCCCTCCTCCACGCTGAACTCCACCTGCTGCCCCTCTTCGAGCACCCGGTAGCCGTTCATGACGATTGCGGTGTGGTGGACGAACACATCGGCGCCCCCATCAGGCTGCGAGATGAACCCGTAGCCCTTCTCCGCATTGAACCACTTGACCGTCCCCGATGCCACGGTGGCGATCCCCTTTCATCCTGCTTGCTCATTGCCTGCACGGGCCGGGCCTGTCGGCCTGGTTGGCCCAAAGGCCTCGATGCCGACGCATCGGCAACCCGTTGCCACAGGGACGCTAGTCCAAGTTGCGTCTTCGGGCTACTGCCAAGTGCGCCGGCCCTCCGGCTCGTGTCGGCGCGTGGTCGTCCGGCGATCGGGGTGCGCCATGCACCGCCTGCCGTGCGCCGCCGTGCCCCGCCGTGCGCCATGCACCGCCTGCCGTGCGCCGCCGTGCGCCGCCGTGCTCCGCCGTGCGCCATGCACCGCCTGCCGTGCACCGCCTGCCGTGCGCCGTCGTGCGCCGCCTCACCGACGGACCACCGTCCCGTCAGGGCCGTCTTCCACCGTCCATCCGGCTGCGAGGAGCTCGCCGCGCAACGCGTCCGCACGTGCGAAGTCCCCCACGCGTCGTGCCGCGTCCCGTCGGTCGACGAGCTGCCGCGTGGGCTCGTCGAGATCGTCGACCCCGCTGCGGAGCCGGAGCCCCATTGCGCCGCACAGCAACGCGACGCTGCCGCCGAGACGCCGCGCGGCCTCGGCGTCGCCGTCGTCGGCAGCCGCGTGCGCGCGGTTCACCAGATCGAAGACGTCTGCCGTCGCCGCCGGGGTGTCGAGATCGTCGTCCATGTGCTCGCAGAAGCGGGCCACCGCGTCATCGTCGGCTCCGTCCCGCGCGGCGGCAACCGCCTCGTCACGGACCACGACGCCGGACATCGGGTCTGGTAGCGCCAGCCGCCGGGCCAGCGCGTCGAGCCGCGCGAGCCCCCGCCCGGCTGTGGCGATGGTCTCCGGGGTCACCTCGATGGGCCGCCGGTAGTGCGATCGCAGCACGAGCAGCCTGTACGCGCGTGGATCGCCATGCGCGAGGAGGTCGCCAATGGTCGTGAAGTTCTGGAGGGACTTCGACATCTTCTCACCACCCACCGTGACCCAGCCGTTGTGGAGCCAGTGGCGTGCGAACGTCCTGCCTGCCGCGACCGCCTGGGCGCGCTCGTTCTCGTGATGGGGGAAGATCAGGTCTTGGCCGCCCCCGTGGAGGTCGAAGCCATCGCCGAGAAGGTCGAGGGACATCACGACACACTCGGTGTGCCAGCCGGGACGCCCCTCTCCCCAAGGGGAGGGCCACGTGGGCTCGCCGGGCTTGGCCTTCTTCCACAAGGCGAAGTCGAGAGGTGAGCGCTTCTGCTCGGACGCCTCGACCCTGGCCCCCACGCGCAACGACTCGAGCGGCTGGTGCGCCAGCAGCCCGTAACCGTCGACCTTGTCGACCTGCAGGTAGACGCCGTCGTCGGTCTCGTAGGCGATGTCCCGAGCGACCAGCTGCCCGACCAGCTCCACCATGCCGGGGATGTAGCTCGTCGCGTGCGGGACGGCCGTCGGTCGCAGGACCTCGAGGGCGTCCATCGCCGCCCACCACGCCGCCTCGTACTCCGCTGCGACCTCCGGCTCCGTGCGACCCTGGCGCGCGGCGCGCTCGATGATGTGGTCGTCGATGTCGGTCACGTTCGAGACGTGCACGACCTCGAGCCCGCTGAACGTGAGGTAGCGACGGAGGACGTCGAAGACCAAGGTGAAGCGCCCGTGACCGAGATGGGGCACCTCGTAGACGGTGGGGCCGCAGACGTACATCGACACCCGGCCCGGGTCCCGCAGCTCGAGCGGGCGGACCGTGCCGGTGGCCGTGTCGTGGAGGCGCAACATGAAGGTACGGTAACGCAGTCATGTCGGCACCGAGAGAAGGCGGAACGACCCGGCCGGCGGCGGCCGCGACGCGCCCGGCACGCGTTCCCGACAAGCCGAGCGTCGACGGGCTCGAGGTCAAGTGGGGAGAGGCGTGGGAGGCCGCGGGGACCTACCGCTTCGACCCTGGCGCCCCCGCCGACCGCGTCTTCGCCATCGACACCCCGCCTCCCACGGTGTCGGGTTCGCTGCACATCGGGCACGCGATGTCCTACACCCAGACCGACGTGACCGCGCGCTTCCAGCGCATGCGCGGCAAGGACGTGCTCTACCCGATGGGGTGGGACGACAACGGGCTCCCCACCGAGCGGCGCGTGCAGAATTACTTCGGGGTCCGTTGCGACCCGGACCTCCCCTACGACCCCGGGTTCGAGCCACCGCCTCGGCCGGGCGGTGAGCTGGTCTCGGTCTCCCGCCCGAACTTCGTGGAGCTTTGCCACAGGCTCACGGCGGAGGACGAGCGCGTCTTCGAGCACCTCTGGCGGGCGCTCGGGCTCTCGGTGGACTGGACTCGGACCTACACCACGATCGGGGATCGCGCGCGCAGGATGTCGCAGAGGGCCTTCCTCAGGATGCTCGCAAGGGACGAGGTGTACCAGCACGACGCCCCCACCCTTTGGGACGTCGACTTCCGCACGGCCGTCTCCCAGGCGGAGCTCGAGGACCGAGAGCGTCCGGGCGCCTACCACCGGATCCGCTTCGGGCTGAGCACAGCGGACCAGTCGCCTCCCGACCTTGCCTACGTCGAGGTCGAGACGACGCGCCCCGAGCTCCTCCCCGCCTGCGTCGCGCTCGTCGCGCATCCCGACGACGCCAGGTACCGGCCGCTCTTCGGGCACAGCGCGCGCACCCCGCTCTTCGGGGTACGCGTGCCGATCGCGGCCCACCCGCTCGCCGACCCCGAGAAAGGAACGGGGATCGCGATGATCTGCACCTTCGGCGACACGACCGACGTGGTGTGGTGGCGCGAGCTCGGGCTCCCGACGCGCACGGTCGTCGGACGCGACGGCCGTTTCGAGCCCGTCGCCTGGGGAGCCCCGGGGTGGGAGTCGGACGACCTCGACGCTGCGCTCGGTGCGTACGGTGAGCTGGCGGGACGGACGGCTCTCCAGGCGCAGGAGCGCATCGTCGAGCTGCTCGCCCGCTCGGGCGATCTCGTCGGCGACCCGCGCCCGATCGTGCACCCGGTCAAGTTCTACGAGAAAGGCGAGCACCCGCTCGAGATCGTCTCGTCGCGTCAGTGGTTCGTCCGGACGTTGGCGCTCCGGGAGCGGCTGGCCGGGCGCGGAGACGAGCTCAGATGGCACCCGGCGTTCATGGCGCACCGCTACCGCGCTTGGGTCGAGGGGCTGAACAGCGACTGGAACATCAGCCGCCAACGCTTCTTCGGCGTGCCGTTCCCGGTCTGGTACTCGGTCGACGACGAGGGCGCCGTCCGCTACGACCAGCGTCTCGTCCCCGCAGAGAGCCGGCTTCCCGTCGACCCCTCGACGGAGGCGCCCGACGGCTACGAGCCCCACCAACGCGGGCAACCGGGCGGCTTCGTCGGCGACCCCGACGTCATGGACACGTGGGCGACGTCCTCGCTCACGCCGTTCATCGTCGCCGGCTGGGAGGAGGACCCCGACCTGTTCGAACGGGTCTTCCCCATGAACCTGCGCCCGCAGGCCCACGACATCATCCGGACGTGGCTCTTCTCCACCGTCGTCCGCTCCGAGCTCGAGGTCGGCAGGCTGCCATGGTCGGACGCGGCAATCTCGGGCTTCGTGGTGGACCCCGACCGGAAGAAGATGTCGAAGTCCAAGGGCAACGCGACCACGCCGCTGCCGTACCTCGAACGCCACGGCGCGGACGCAGTCCGCTACTGGGCAGCCAGCGGAAGGCTCGGCACGGACACCGCCCTCGACGAGGGCCAGATGAAGGTAGGGCGCCGCCTCGCGATCAAGATCCTGAACGCGTCGAAATTCGTCCTGGGCCGGGCGGAGGCGTCAGGTGCGCAGGTCGAGGGGAAGCCCGCCTGGCCGGCCGGAGAGACGATCGAGCCGATCGACCGGGACCTCCTGCGGCGGCTCGGCGGCGTCGTCGAAGAGGCGACCGTTGCGCTCGACGGCTACGAGCACACGAAGGCGCTCGAGGCGACGGAGGCCTTCTTCTGGTCCTTCTGCGACGACTACATCGAGCTCGTGAAGCTCCGTTCCGACGGCGATCCCGGCGATCCCGGCGCAGGGTCGGCGCGGGCGACGCTCTCCCTCGCCCTCTCCGTCCAACTGCGCCTGTTCGCACCGTTCCTGCCCTACGTCGCAGAGGAGGTCTGGAGCTGGTGGCAGGACGGCTCGATCCACCACGCCAGCTGGCCGAAAGCCGGTGCCGAGCTCGCCACGCTGGTCGGCGGTGGCGAGCTCGGCACTGACGTGCGGTGGGGCGAGGCACCGGTGCTCGACGCGACCTCCGAGGTGCTCGCCGCGGTCCGCAAGGAGAAGACCGTGCACAGGCGCTCGATGCGGGCCCGGGTGGCGGGGGTGACGGTCGTCGACCGTGCGGAGCGGCTCGACCATCTCCGGGCAGCCCGGCGCGACCTCCTCGACGCCGGCGTGATCGACCCCGGAGGGCTCGTCCTCGTGGACGGCGCGCCTCCGTCGGTCTCGGTCCTCCTCGACGGCGACGCTTGAGGCAACGATCCGTGCCGACGCTGGTCGAGGAGCGACAGGCAGCGGCGGCGGTCGGCGTGACGATCGAAGATGAGCTGGGTGGCCCGGTCCGAGGTCCGCCAGGTCCCGTCCCGGCGTAACCTCCGCGCATGAGCGTGTAGGGCTCGGACGGTCGGGGTATGCCTCGAAGGCGGGCAATCGAGGTTGCACAATCGCCGTGATCCCACCACTGCCGCAGACAGGTCCGAGAGGTGTCGCCCCGGCGTGACCGGCTCGAGGCCGCCGGAGGAAAGGAACCGTGACCGTATGGACCAGAGCTTCTCGATCGAGACCACGGAGATCGACGGGATCCCGGTGGTTACGGTGTCCGGAGAGATCGACGTGGCGACGGCGCCGCCGCTGCGCGACCGGCTCCAGTCACTCTCCTCGTCCGGCACGCCCACCGTGGTGGTGGACCTGCTCGGAGTGACGTTCCTCGACTCCACCGCGCTCGGCGTGCTGGTGGGCGCGCTCAAGCGCTGTCGCGAGTCCGGAGGCGACCTCCCCCTCGTGATCGGCGAGCCACGCATCCTGAAGGTGTTCGAGATCACCGGTCTGACCGGCGTCTTCCCGATCTTCGACAGCGTCGGGGAAGCGGCGAGGAGCGTCAAGTGAGAAGGATGGAGAGCTCAGCGGGCACCACCTCAGTCGACCTGTCGATCCCCGTCCGAGCAGACCTCGTGGTGCTGGCACGCCTCGCTGCGGCAACCCTGGCGAGCCGCGTCGGCTTCGGCGTCGAGGACATCGAGGATCTGCGCCTCGCGGTCGAGGAGCTGTGCCTCTCTGTTGTGGGCTCTGACGACGACGGGCGTCTCCACCTGAACTACGAATGCGAGGGCGACGCCATCACCGTCACCTGCCGGTACGAAGCCGACCGAGCTCCATCCGGCTCTCGGCTGGGCGCATCTGACGATTTGTCGCTGCGGATCCTCGACGCGCTGGTCGACGACCACGGGCACGAGCTTCGTGACCACCGTCCGAGCGCCTGGCTCTCCAAGCGACGTTCTGACGCTGCGCCACTCCGGCGTGACGCCGGCGCGTCGTGACGAGGGCGTGACCACCGACGAGGCTCGCTCGCCAGACGACGACACGAGGGCGCTGTTCTTCGAGCTGGCCACCAACCGGGAGCCAGCGCTGCGGGACCGGCTCGTGACCGCGCACCTCGGGCTCGCCCACCACCTCGCAAGGCGTTACGCAAACCGCGGCGAACCTTACGAGGACCTGGTCCAGGTCGCTTCGCTCGCCATCGTGAAGTCGGTCGATCGCTTCGAGCCCGAGCGGGGCGTCGAGTTCACGACGTTCGCGACGCGCACGGTGATCGGCGAGCTGAAACGCCACTTCCGCGACAAAGGTTGGGCGGTACGTGCGCCGAGACGCGTGCAGGAGCTCTACCTCGAGATCGGCAAGGTCACCGAGACGCTGTCGCAGGAGCTCGGGCGCTCGCCGATGGTGAGCGAGCTCGCGTCGGCGACGGGGACGACCGAGGAAGCGGTGCTCGAAGCGCTCGAGGCAGGGCAGGGCTACCGGACGGCGTCGATCGACGCGACCGATCGCAACGAGGAGGTGCTCGCTTCCCGCATAGGAGAAGACGACACCTCGTTGGGAACGGTCGAAGACCGTGAGCTGCTCGCGCCGGCGATCGCGACGCTCGCACCTCGCGAGCGGCTGATCCTCCAGCTCCGGTTCGCCAACGGGCTCACCCAGTCCGAGATCGCCGCACGGGTGGGGATCAGCCAGATGCACGTCTCGAGGCTCCTGGCGGCCAGCCTCGAGCGGCTGCGCAAGACCGTGACCGGGGCCGGGGCCGGGACCGAGGCCGGGGCCGGGAAAGCCCGCGGGCCGGATGGGCGCGACGCGACAACTTCCATTCGGCCCGGGGAAGACGGCGGGCGAGAGGGGCGGGACGCCTCGTGACACCGCCGACCACTGGGTTCGTCACCGACGCCAAGTGGTCCGACTCCCCGCCCACCAGTAGCGTCGGCGCTCGATGGCCGAGACCACGCCCCCACGTCCGGCGCTGCGCGAGCGACCCGCCTTCCGTGCCCTGGAGCACCATCAGGCAGAGATCGCAGGCACCCACCTGCGCGAGCTCTTCGCCGACGATCCCGGCCGTGCCGATCGCCTGAGCCTCGAGGCCGCCGGGCTCTACCTCGACTACTCGAAGAACCGGATCACCGACGAGACTCTCCGCCTGCTCGTCCAGCTCGCCCGCGAGTCGGGGCTGGAAGCTCGCCGTGACGAGATGTACGCAGGCGCGCACGTGAACGTCTCAGAAGACCGTGCTGCGCTGCACGTGGCCCTGCGCATGCCGAAGGGCACGTCGCTGGTCGTCGACGGAACCGACGTCGTGGCCGAGGTGCACAACGTCCTGGACAGGATGGAGGCCTTCTGCAATCGGGTGCGCTCCGGAGAGTGGACCGGCCATACCGGGCGTCGGATCCGCAACGTCGTCAACATCGGGATCGGTGGATCGGACCTGGGCCCGGTCATGGCGTACGAAGCGCTGCGTTGGTACTCGCAGCGGAACATGTCCTTCCGCTTCGTCTCGAACATCGACTCGTCCGACATCGTCGAGGCGACGCGCGACCTCCTTCCCGAAGAGACGCTCTTCGTCGTGACGTCGAAGACCTTCGCGACGCTCGAAACGATCGAGAACGCCACCTCCGCGCGCGAGTGGATCGTGGGGTCGCTGGGCGAGGGCGCGGTCGCCGAACACTTCGTGGCCGTCTCGACGAACGCCGACCGGGTGGCTGCGTTCGGCATCGACACGCAGAACATGTTCGGGTTCTGGGACTGGGTCGGGGGCCGGTACTCGATGGACTCGGCCATCGGCCTGTCCACCATGCTCGCGATCGGCCCTGACAATTTCCGAGACATGCTCGCCGGTTTCCACGAGATGGACCAGCACTTCCGTTCGGCGCCGCTGGAGCGCAACATGCCGGTCATCATGGGTCTGTTGTCCTTCTGGTACAGCGAGCTCTTCGGCGCGCAATCGGTGGGGGTGATGCCCTACAGCCAGTACCTGAAGCGCTTCCCCGCGTACCTCCAGCAGCTCACGATGGAATCGAACGGAAAGCGGGTGACGCTCGGTGGCGCGCCGATCGACTACGACACCGGTCCCGTGTACTGGGGCGAGCCGGGGACCAACGGGCAGCACAGCTTCTACCAGCTCCTGCATCAGGGGACCCGGCTGGTGCCCGTCGACCTCATCGGGTTCGGCAAGAACCTGAACCCGCTGCGCGAGCACCACGATCTCCTCATGTCCAACGTGTTCGCGCAGGCGCAGGCGCTGGCATTCGGCCGGACCGAGGCGGAGGTCCTCGCCGAAGGCACCGAGGCGAGAGTCGTCCCGCACAGGGTGATGCCGGGGAACCGCCCCACCAACGTGCTGCTCGCGGAGTCGCTCACGCCGCGCACCCTGGGCGTCCTCGTCGCCCTCTACGAGCACGACGTCTTCGTCCAAGGGGCGCTGTGGGACGTCGACTCCTTCGACCAATGGGGTGTGGAGCTCGGCAAGCAGCTGGCGAAGGCGATCGTCCCCGAGCTCGAGAGCAGCTCGGAGCCGGCGCTCGCCCACGACTCGTCGACCAACGCGCTGATCCGTCGCTACCGCGCGTTCAAGCGGCAGGGCTGACGCCGGGCGCGTCGCCCCGCGCCGAACCGCTGGACGCGCGGAGCCTAGGGTGGGGCATGGCCACGGACACCCCGATGCAGCTCGGTATGGTCGGTCTCGGCAGGATGGGCGCGAACCTCGTCCGCCGGATCTTGCGCGACGGCCACCGCGCCGTCGTCTACGACGTCGACCCCGGCTCCGTGCACGCGCTCGAGTCCGAGGGCGCGACGGGTGCCACGTCGCTCGCGGACCTCGCCGCCAAGCTCGACTCCCCGCGCGCCGTGTGGCTGATGCTGCCGGCGTCGATCGTAGGCCAGACGCTCGACGAGCTCGTCGGCTCCTTGGAGGTGGGCGACACTGTCATCGACGGGGGAAATTCGTACTACCGCGACGACATCGCCCGAGCGAAGGTGTTCGAGGCGCGCGAGCTCCACTACGTCGACTGCGGCACGAGCGGTGGCGTGTGGGGGCTCGAGCGGGGCTACTGCCTCATGATCGGCGGGGAAGCCGAGCCGGTGCAGAGGCTCGACCCCATCTTCAAGACCATCGCACCTGGTCGCGACAGCGCGTCGCAGACCCCCGGGAGGACCCGCGCGGGTACCGCGCCCGACGGATACCTGCACTGCGGCCCGAGCGGCGCTGGGCACTTCGTGAAGATGGTCCACAACGGCATCGAGTACGGGATGATGGCCGCGATCGCCGAGGGGCTGAGCATCATCGGGCACGCCGACGTGGGCACGAAGCCGCAGGAAAGCGATGCCGAGACGACGCCTCTTCGCGACCCCGAGGCCTACCGGTACTCCATCGACATCGGCGAGGTGGCGGAGCTCTGGCGGCGCGGCTCGGTCGTCGGGTCGTGGCTCGTCGACCTGGTGGCTGACGCGCTCGCGCGCACAGCGCAGCTCCGGCAGTTCGCAGGCCGCGTGTCGGACTCGGGAGAGGGACGGTGGACGGTGCTCGCTGCGGTGGACGAGGGGGTGCCCGCGCCGGTGATCACCGCGTCGCTTTTCGAGCGCTTCGAGTCACGCGACCTCGGGGAGCTCACCGCGAAGCTCCTCTCGGCGATGCGCAGCGAGTTCGGCGGCCACGCCGAGAAGCCTGCCGGGTCGTAGAGACCCGGTGCACCACGACCTCACCGTCCTCGACGACCCCGAATCGCTCTCGGACGTGGCCGCGCGCTACGTCGCGGGTCATGCGCGCGCGGCGGTCGCGGGCGGCGACACCTTCCACTTCGCCGTGAGCGGGGGGAGCTCGCCCTGGCAGATGTTCCGCGTGCTCACCACGCTGGACATGCCCTGGGAGCGCAGCGTCATCTGGCAGGTGGACGAGCGCGTCGCGCCCGACGGCGACCCTGACCGGAACCTCGCGCATCTACGAGAGGCCCTGGGCGACGAGGTCGAGCGCGTGCGGTTGCACCCGATGCCCGTCGAGGACCCGGATCTCGACGTTGCGGCCGCCGGCTACGGTGCCGCCTTGCCCCACCGGTTCCATCTCGTGCACCTGGGGATCGGCCCCGACGGCCATACGGCCTCCCTCGTGCCGGGCGATCCGGTGCTCGACGTCCGGGACCGTCCGGTGGCGGTGACCTCCTCCATCTACCAGGGCAGGCGCCGGATGACGCTCACCTACCCGGGCATCGAGCGGGCACGGCAGCTCCTGTGGCTGGTCGCTGGCGAGGACAAGCGCGCACCGCTCGAGCGGCTCCTCGCGGCCGACCCCTCGATCCCGGCTGGTCGCGTCGAGGCCGGAGCCTCCCTCGTCATGGCCGACCGGGCGGCGGCGCCCGCCGGGTGCTGAGCGAGCTCTGCCTCTTCCCTCCTCTGCTGCCACCCCCGAGGTCCCGGAGATCCAGGCACTCCACCGAGGCGCCGCGGCCCACCACGATCTCGGTGACCAGCTCGGGGGGGAAGAGCCCATGCTCGACCACCCCCAGCACCCCCCGCATCTTCCGAGCGAGCGAGCGCGGGTCGCCGACCGGCCCCAGGTAGTCGCAGATCGCCCCCCCGTCGGGGCTCCTGGGCCCGTCTCGCCGCCGCACGGGGCCGAGCGCCGCCAGCCTTCGCAGCGTCGAGGAGAGCCCGAAGGACAGCACCTCCAGGGGGACCGGCGGTCCCAGCGCGGGCACGAGCTTCGTGGAGTCAACGATCACGACGAAGCGGGAGGCAGCCGCGGCAACGAGCTTCTCTCGGGTGTGGGCACCGCCTCCGCCCTTCACAAGCCAGCCGTCCGGCGCCACCTGGTCGGCACCGTCGATCGCGATGTCCAGGTGTGCGACGGTGCTGAACCGCTCGATCCGCAACCCCATTTCGCGGGCTGCTGCCTCCGTGCGGGGCGAGGTCGCCACACAACGCAGGTCGAGACGCCGGGCGGCGAGCGCCGGCACGAAGAGGGCGACCGTCGAACCGGTCCCGAGGCCGACGGTCATGCCGTCTTCGACAAGCTCGGCCGCAGCCTCTGCCGCGACGCGCTTTTCCTGCTCGGCGGTCACCACCGGCGGATTGTCCCACCTGGCGCCCCGGGCGCACGACCCGGGTGCGCGCCCCAATGCGCCGCAAGAGCCGGACGAGGAGGTGCGAGCCGTCGGGCGGCCGGACGAGGAGGCTCAACCCCCGAGAGCCCGACGATACGCACGCCGGTCGTACTCGTCGACCATCCGGTGCGCAGAAAAGAAGGATGCGTTCAGTGCGATGGCGCGACGCCCCATGGCGGTCAGCATGTCGCGGTCCTCGTAGTACGCGGGTGCGACGACCTCCTCGAGCACGCGGTAGAGGCGGTCCGCGTCGGCGGCGACGGAGCGCTCGTCGGCGCCCTCGGCGGCGGTGCTCCCGACGGCGTAGCTCCCGGCGGCGGCGCCCTCGGCGGCGGAGCTCCCGACGGCGTAGCTCCCGACGGCGGCGCCCTCGGCGGCGGTGCTCCCGACGGCGTAGCTCCCGGCGGCGGCGCCCTCGGCGGCGGAGCTCGGTGTCCCGATCGCCCACCCGGTGACGCCGTCGATCCAGCCTTCGATCCACCAGCCGTCGAGCGTGCTCAAGCTCGGCACCCCGTTGAGCGCCGCCTTCATCCCGCTCGTGCCGGAGGCCTCGTTCGGCGGAACGGGCGTGTTGAGCCAGACGTCGCTCCCCGCGCAGAGCAGGCGGCCGAGGTCCATGCCGTAGTTGTCCACAAACGCGATGGCCACGCCGCTCGGGCGCGCGTCGATCACCGACAGCACGCGCCGTATCATCGCCTTCGCCTCCCCGTCTCCCGGGTGCGCTTTTCCGGCGAAGACGATCTGGAGCGGAGCGCTCTTCGCGATGGACGAGAGTCGATCGAGATCGGAGAGCACGAGGTCGTTGCGCTTGTACGCAGCGAAGCGCCGCGCGATACCGATCGTGAGCACGTCAGGGCGGAAGTTCACGCCCGCGCGCCGGCGCACGTCGGCGCACAGTGACCTCTTGTTCTGGTCGTGTGCGGCCCGTAGCTCGTCGAGCGGGATGTCCATCGCGTAGCGGAGCTGCGTGCCGTCCCTTCGCCAACCCGGCAGACGGCGATCGAAGAGCGATGCGGTCGCAGCCGCTGCCCAGGTCGCGCCGTGCACTCCGTTGGTCACCGCCTCGACGTGCTGCGACGGGAACATCCGTCGGGTCACGTCGCGATGCCGGAGCGAGACGCCGTTCACGAACCCCGCGCACCGCATCCCGAGGACGGTCATGTTCAGCGTCCCGTCCTCCTCCAGGCACCCGAAGGTGCGCAGCGCGTCGAGGACGGGCATGCCCAGCACCGCTTCTGCCACCTCTGGCGGAAAGCGGTCGTGGCCGGCTGGGACGGGGGTGTGGGTCGTGAACACGCACCTGCGTCGGACCGCCTCGAGATCAGCCTCCCCGGCTCGAACGAGCCCCCCCGGGAGGGCACCGGCGGGGTCGAGCCCCGCCACACGTCGAGCGAGCAGCGCCACGGGCACGAGAGAACCGTGACCCTCGTTCAGGTGATGGACCGAGATTGCCTGATGACCAAGGGTGTCGAGCACGAGCGGCCCGCCGAGCCCCAGCACAGCCTCCTGGCGAAGCCGCTCGAACGGGTCGCTCGTGTAGAGACGATCGGTGATCCGGCGGTCGTCCGGAGCGTTCCCCTCCACGTCGGTGCCGAGGAAGTGCACGGGCACCTTGTGGCCGTCGACGCCCTCGACGATCGCCCGCCACACCCGCACCTCGACGCGGCGGCCGGCAATGACCACGACGACGCGCACCGGCAGCTCCTCGAGCCGTGCAGACGGCTGCCATCGGACCGGAGCGTCACGCTGCTCGCCGCCGCTGGTCGACTGGTCGAAGAACCCATGGTTGTACAACAGCGTCACGGCGCCGAGAGGAAGGCCGCGGTCGGCCGCGGCACGCACATGGTCGCCCGCGAGCACCCCGAGCCCGCCACTGAACGTAGGAAGCCGATCGTCGAGGGCGATCTCCATCGA
This sequence comes from Actinomycetes bacterium, assembly GCA_021828005.1. GTDB lineage: Bacteria > Actinomycetota > Acidimicrobiia > Acidimicrobiales > RAAP-2 > JAJYVT01. Next base: position 14,236 of record JAKATJ010000039.1, read on the forward strand.
GTAGTACGCGATCTCGAGGGGCACGAGGCCTGTGCGAGCCATGACAGGTCGACGCTATCGGACGGTGCGCGGCGCGCAGATCGAGATGACCACCGGCCCGTGGTTCACACGGTGCCCCTCCCTCGGTAGTGTCTCGTCATCACGGACCGCACTGCAACGCCTGCTGCCGGCGCGCCCGCCACGCCCCCCCTGTGAAGGCCACCCTCGGAGAGGGCGCCCGGCAGTCCGGGCCGAGCGCTCGAACCACTCGGCGGCCGCCTGTCCATCTGATCGGCGGGGTCGTCGGCGTCGTCGGCGCAGTCGTTGTCGCCTCGCTCGTCTGGCTGACGGGAGTCGTCAACTTGCACACGCAGTCCCGCCTCCTGCGGATCCAGGCGGACGCAGCCGGCGTGGTGCTCGGCGGGCTGGCACCCACGCTCCTCGCCCCGCTCACCACCGCGACGGCGATCGCCGACACGACCCACGGGAACGTCGCCGACGTCGAGCGCTACGTCGCGTCGGAGGTCGGGCCGCGCCCCGGTCACCGGTTCGTCTCGCTCTCGCTGTGGCGGCTCACCTCGGGTCGCCCCGTGCCGCTCCTTTCGCTGGGGAGCCGATCTGCGCTCAGCACGGACGCGCTCGCGCTGGAGCCGGTCTTCGGAAGGATCTCCGCACCCGACAAGCTGACCGTGATCGACCTCTTGTCCCTGTCACCTCCCCGGATGGGCTTCGCAGTGGAGGGCATCGGCGCGGCGCCGCGTTACGCGGTCTTCGCGGAGTTGGCAATCCCTCCTCATCGCCGCGCGGTCATCCCCGCTGCCTCCACTTTCCACGACCTCGAGTTCGCCCTCTACCTCGGACGCCGGCAGGACGCGAGCCACCTCTTCGAAGCAACGACACCCCCTCCGGTGCAGGCGCCCACCACCAGCGTGCGCGTCCCGTTCGGGACGACCGTTCTCGACCTGGTCGCTTCGGCGCAACGACCGCTGGGAGGCGGTTTGCTCCCCGCGTTGCCGTGGATCGTCGGTGCCCTCGGTGCCGTCTTCGTCGTCGGCGCAGTGCTCATCTCCGAATGGCTGATACGTCGCCGACGCACGGCCGAGCACTTCGCCCGTGAGAACCTCCGCCTCTACGCAGAGCAGCGAACCATCTCGCAGACCCTCCAGAACGCCCTTCTGCCCCAGCGTCTCCCGGCGGTGCCGGGAGTCGAGCTCTCAGCTCGCTACATACCCGGGGACTCCTCGGTCGACGTAGGCGGAGACTGGTACGACGTCATCCTGCGCGACGAGCGGTCGTTCGTCTTCGCCATCGGCGACGTATCGGGACACGGCGTTCAGGCAGCCAGCGTCATGGCCTCGCTGCATTTCGCGATCCGTGCCTACGTGGCCCAGGGGGACGATGTCGTGACGATCCTCCACAAGCTCACCTTGCTCCTGGATGTGGGCCGCGACAGCCACTTCGCCACCGTGCTACTCGGCAACGTCGACGTGCCCGCCAGCCGGTTGACCGTGGTGAACGCGGGTCACTTGCCGCCGCTCGTCGTGTCCGGTGCGGAATCCCACTTCGTCGAGGTGCCTCCGGGGCCGCCCATCGGCGTCACGCAGGCCGCCCGGTACGAGCCACTCACGGTGGAGCTTCCGAGCAGGGCATCGCTCCTCGCGTACACCGACGGGCTCGTAGAGCGACGCGGGGAGCTCCTCGACACGGGAATGGAGCGCCTGCGCGCCCTGGTGTCGGCGGGGCAGGGTGGCTCAGAGGAGCTTCTCGACGCCGTGGCCGGATCGCTCGCCGGCGAGGTCGTGACCGACGACGTGGCGCTGCTCGCGCTGCACTGGATTGGCTGACCAACGGCGGTCAACGGGGTGTTCGGCTCGGAGACCCGGGCGACCGACGACGGCACGCGCCGAGCCGATCCGAACGGTAAGGTCACCTCGACCGGCCACGTCGACCGGCCACGTCGACCGGCCACAGAGTGCAGCCCAAGGAGGTCGCCATGCCCCTCGACGGGGAGTACGAGCCGTCGCCTGCGGAATGGGTCCGTGACCAGGTCGCCGAGTACGAGCGCTCGGGAGGGACGCGGGCGAACACGCTGCTCGACACCGGTCTCCCGATCATCATCGTGACGGCGCGGGGTGCCAAGACGGGGAAGATCCGCAAGTGGGCGCTCATGCGCGTGGAGCACGACGGCGAGTACGCGCTCGTCGCGTCCAAGGGCGGCGCGCCCGACAATCCCCAGTGGTACGAGAACCTCAGGGCAGACCCCACGGCGATCATGATCCAAGACGGGCCGGAGCCTTTCGACGCCGTGGTGAGGGAGGTGACCGGCGAGGAGAAGGCGCAGTGGTGGGAGCGCGCGGTGCGCGCCTTCCCGACCTACGCCGAGTACCAGCAGAACACGACGCGCGAGATCCCCGTCCTCGTGGCCCGCCGCGCCGACCCCGGCTGATCCGGGGCGGTCCGCTGCCATGGCCCGCCCGCTCGCCCGCGATCACGACCAGAGCTCGAAGGGCTCGTCGATTGGCTCGCCGGCGAGCACCCTGGGAAGGAGCTCGGGAAGGCGGCCGGGATAGAAGCGGACCCCCTGCTCGCCCATCGCCTTGATCTCCGCGATCGGGATCCAACGCCACGCCGTGTAGTCCTCGCGCTCGTGATCGAGCTGGCCGCTCGGATCGACGACCGGCGTCTTCTCGTCGAGGCGGACCACGGAGACGA
>JAKATJ010000171.1 GCA_021828005.1 Actinomycetes bacterium
AGCCCTCGAGCGCGCCCGCGAGCACGCCAGGCCGCCGTCCGTCGGCGATCACGGTCATGACCCCCGACCGGCTGGCCATCCGCGCCGCCGCGAGCTTCGACGCCATCCCGCCGCTCCCGACCGAGCCCGGACCACCTGCGACTTCCATCAGGCGCTGGTCGATCTCCTTCACCTCTTCGATGAGAGAGCCGGCGTCGCCGTGCCGCGGGTCAGCGCTCAGAAGACCCGGGGTGTCGGTGAGCAGGACGAGCAGGTCCGCTCCGGCGAGGTTGGCGACCAGAGCGGCGAGGCGGTCGTTGTCGCCGAAACGGATCTCCTCGTCGGCGACCGCGTCGTTCTCGTTCACCACGGGCAGCACGCCAAGCTCCCAGAGGTGCTGCAAGGTCGTGCGGGCATGCAGGTACTGGCGGCGGTGGCCGAAGTCGAGAGGGGCGAGGAGCACCTGGCCCGCGAGGAGGCCCTCTGCGCCGAGCCCGTCCTGCCAGGCGCGCATGAGCCGTTGCTGACCCACTGCCGAGAGCGCCTGGAGGATTGCGGGGTCGGACGGGCGCGGCCCGGGCCGCCCCAAGGCCGCCCACCCGCACACGATGGCGCCCGAGGTGACCACCACGACTCGGTGCCCTGCCCGCGCGAGCGCAGCGATCTCACGCGCCAGCTGCCCGACGGTGGCCCCGTCAACCTCCCCGCTCCTGGTCGTGACCGTCGACGACCCGACCTTCACGACGACGGTCCGCGTGGGTGCGGTCATGCCAGCCGAGGGTACAGGAGGGCAGGACAACGGTTTCCGGGCTGACCGCCGCCGCATCCGCTCCGCGCGCCGCATCGCCGCCCGGAGCGGTCGATGGTCACCTCCCGTCGCGTCCTCGACGCCGTCTGGCACCACGAGCACCGCCACGCTCTTCGGTGAGCTCGACCGCCTGGTCCCTGAACCAGGTGAAGGACAGCAGGCCGACCGTCACCTCGTCGCCGTCGTGCGCGCCGGCACGAACGAGCGCCCTGTCGACCCCCAGCCGCCGTAAGCGCCGCACAGCCTCTGCGAGCGCGGCGTCGTCGGTGAGGTCGGAGAAGTTCACCGCTCGTCTGGCGTCGCGCCCCGCGACGTGCCAGGCGTGCTGCGCGGTTCTCTCGACGAGCAGTCCCTCGGGAACCGGGCGGTGGACCACCAACGCGCCCGTACCCGCCGGCGTTGCACCCAAGGGGTGCGCGTCGTCCCCTGTAGGCGCCGCCGCGCCCGCGAGCTCGGACCCCGCCTCGTCCGGCTTCGCGGCACGAGCAACCGCGACGAGTGCCGCCATGCGTCGCACCAGCTCTTCGACGCCTCGGCCGGTGACCGCGGAGATCTCGAGATCGAGCTCGGCGTCCAGGCCCGCGTGCGCGCCGGCGACGTCGACCTTCGATCCCACCACGAGACGCGGTCGCTCGAGCAGGTGCCGGTCGTAGCGCCCGAGCTCGCCGAGGACGATCTCGAGCTGCTCGACGGCCGAAGTCCCCGTCGCGGAGGCCAGGTCCACGAGCACCACGAGCACACGAGCACGCTCGGTGTGACGGAGAAAGCGGTGGCCGAGTCCCCGGCCCTCCGCCGCACCCTCCACGAGTCCGGGCACGTCCGCCACGACGAGCTCCGTCTCGTCACCCGGTCTTCCGACACGCACGATCCCGAGGTGCGGCTGCAGCGTCGTGAACGGATAGTCGGCAATCTTCGGGCGCGCGGAGGAGATGGAGGAGACGAACGTCGACTTGCCGGCGTTCGGGAACCCGACAACCGCGACATCCGCGACGAGCTTCAGCTCGAGCCTGAGCCAGCGCTCCTCTCCAAGCTCTCCCTGCTCGGCGAACGCGGGCGCCCGTCGGGTGTTCGACAAGAACCGCGCGTTCCCGCGCCCCCCCTGTCCACCCTCGGCTGCGAGCCAACGGTCTCCCGGCGCGGACAGATCACTCAGGACGGCCCCGTCCGGGTCCACCACGACGGTACCCACCGGGACAGGGACGGCCAGGTCGGCGCCGCGACGGCCGTGACGGCGCTTGCCCGAGCCATGGGCGCCGTCGGCCGCCCGGCGGAACGGGTGGTCCTTGAAACCGAGCAACGATGCCTGGTTCAGGTCCGCCACGAGCCAGATGTCGCCGCCGTGCCCGCCGTCGCCGCCGTCGGGACCGCCACGAGACACGTGAGCCTCTCGGCGGAACGAGACTGCTCCAGCACCGCCGTCGCCCGCTCTCGCGTGAAGCTGCGCCTCGTCGACGAACCCAGACATGCCCGTGGATCCTAGGAGTTGCACACCCAGCGGCTGGGCGGCACTGCTCCACCGTTGCAGCAGCTGGGCTCAGGCCTCGGCGATCTCTCCATCGCGTCGGGCCGGGACGAACGCGGAATCGTCGAACTCCAGCCGCACGAAATCGGCGAGCGGAGGAGCGTCACCGAAGAGTGCCCGTGCGCGGCGTTGACGAGCCCGGGCATGAGGAGCCCACCGACCCGTCGCTCCGGCAGATCGTTGTCCGGAGCGCCCGTCGCCGCTCTCACCCACTCGATCCGCCCGCCGACGGCGTCGAGGACGCCAGGCCGGTACACGTGGCAATCCTCGTCCATGGTCGCCACGACGTCGACGACATACCGAGCACCAGCAGACGTGCCGGCGCCGCCGGGCCGAGGAGCCGTACGGTCCGCCGGTGTCACACGTTCTGCTGGTGCGTCGTCACGTAGAGGCGGCGGGAGAGGTCGGCGCCGATCGCCACCCTCGCACCTCCCGTATCGAGCATCAGGGTGCCGTCCGGCGCGCGGGACACCACGGTCGCGGTCGTGCCAGGCACGAACCGGTGGTCGTCGAGGTAGACGAGTGCGTCCGTGTCCATCTCGACGTCCTCGGTGATGCGCTCGAGACGGACGCGGTCACCCGCTTCCACGTCGGCGAGAGCACGCTGGGCATCGGGGAGACGAGCGCGGGCGCCGGGAATCGGGTTGCCATGAGGGCACGTCGCGGGGTCGCCCAGCAACTGCACGAGCCGGGCTTCCACGTCGTCGGAGATCACGTGCTCCCACCGACCGGCCTCTCGGTGGAGCTTCGACCACTCGAGTCCGATCACATCGGCGAGGAGGCGCTCGGCGAGCCGGTGCTTCCGAACGACCTTCTCCGCGAGCCGGGAACCCTTTTCCGTAAGCTCCACCACGCGGCCCGCCCTTCGCACGTAGCCGTCCTCGACGAGCCGGTCGAGCATCTCGGAGACCGACGGCGCGGAGCGTCCGAGGCGCTCGGCGATACGCGCCTGGATGGGCAGAGTCCCCTCCTCCTTCAGGTAGTGGACCGTCTGGAGGTACTCCTCGACCGGAGGGTGGTAGCCGTCGTCCATCGCCGAATGCGTCACTCGGGTCGAGCCTATCGAGGGCGTTCCCGCCGGCGAGCCCGCCGCGGGTT
>JAKATJ010000172.1 GCA_021828005.1 Actinomycetes bacterium
CCCGTAGGCCTTCTCGAACCCGACCGCCGCCATCAACAGGTAGAAGCGGTAGGGGCTCGTCTTCAAGAATGTGTAGATCAGCGCGAACTGGGAAGGCGGTGCGCCGGCGACGACCCCGACGAGGTCGAGTGTCGGGGCGTAGGAGGCCGCGATGTGCAGGCTGAACATCGCCGTCTGCCCGCCCTCGGAGTGGCCCCACACGACGTAGTGACGGCTGGCGTGGGCTGCGGCCATGTGGTCCGCCGCCCGGACGAGGTCGATCGTGTTGCGCGCCGCGATGTCACCCACCAGGTACGGGAGAGGTCCGGGCGTGCCCTCCCCCTGGTAGTCGCTGGCCGTGACGACCCAGCCCTGCGCGAGGAGGGCGTTCACCTCGGGAACCCCCACGCTTGTGGACGTGACGTGGAGCGACGGCGCACACTGCGTGGCCATGCCGTTCGTGCCGTGGCCCCACGCGACGACCGGGAACCCCCCGGCCGGCGCCTTTCCCCTGGGCACGATCACGAGCCCCGTGACCGGGACCGGCTGTGTTCTGAGGGTGGTCGAGACGTACATCACCCGGTAGACGGTGCCCGCGACGCCCGAGACCGAGACCCGCTGGTCCTTCATGAGCGCCCCGGGCGTGCGCGGGACGTGGGCCGGCACCTCGTAGAACGTGGGCAGCTTCCGACCGGAGGCACCAGCGGCCGGCGGGACGGCAATAGCGGCGAGGAGGGACGCTGCCGCCACCGCACTCGAGGCGACACGTCGCAGTCTCATGCCCGTGACCGTAGCAACCTGGAGCTGCGTCCGAGGTGAAACCGTGCTCGTCGGCAGCACCGGCCCCGATCCTCACCGCGAGACGTCGATGCCTTCACGGCGCAGCCGCTGGCGCACTTCGGCGGGCCTCGAGCCTGGCGAGCTCCTGCTGCACCTGGAGGTCGTGCTCTTCCTCGTCGCGCTTCGCCAGACGCGGCGACCATCGTCCCGTCATGAAGAGCACGAGCGGGATGAAGAGGATCTCGCCGCCGACGCACACCCACCACCAGTGCTGCCACTCGGACGGCGTCACCGCCGCGGCGCCGGCCACCGCGACGCCGTGCGCGGCCAGGACCCCGAGCGGTGCGGCATACTTCTGCGCCTCGAGCAGCGCTGGGACACCGACCGCCTTCACCGCCGAGCCGAGGACGCTCGGCGGGATCGCCTTCGCGGAGGGGTAGCTCGCCAACTTCGCGAAGAGGGCGGCGTGCGTCTCGACCACCGTGAGGAGGGGCTGGGGGGCCGCCGCGTAGGGAACCGTCACCGGCGGAGCCGTCTGCACCGAGGCCTCTGCCGCCTTCACGGCCGCGCCGTACTGCACCAGCGTTGTCGTCGACGAGACCACGTAGGGCAGGATGAACACCGAGACGGCGACGGTCGCCCGGATCACCCAGCCCCAGATCGCCAGGCCGTGGGCCGTGAGCGCGGGGTTCCGCTTCTCGACGGTCTCGGTGAAGCTCGCCATCCACGGCGCGAACGCGATGCCGAGGAAGACGGCGAGCGCCGCGACCGTCCAGGCGAGCGTGTAGTAGCCCGTGCGGGGTTCGGTCGTCTTGCTGAGGTAGACGATCGTCATCGCGACCGCTCCCGCGCCGCCCACGATCATGAACGGCTTGCGGACGCGCAGGCGGTCCGAGACGACGCCGACGACGACGAGGGCGATCGCGTTCGCCAGCCACCACCAATCGCCCAAGCCGTTCGCCTGCGATGGCGAGAACCTGAAGATGGTCTCGAAGTACACGGGGTTGAACCCGACGGCCGTGTAGTAGATGAGCAGCAGCAGGCTGATCGCCATCGCCGAGAGCACGATGTCCGCGCGGAGCACCTGACGCCAGGGTCGGCGCAGGGCGCCTTCCACGTCGATGCCCTTCGCCTTCGCTTCGACGAGTTCCCGGTCGCGCATGCTGACCATGAGCTGGTCGCGCAGGTTCGGGGAGAGCTCGCGCAGCCCGAGCAACGCGACGAGGAACACGACGACACCGACGATGCCGCAGATCGTGAGCTGGTCCTGCCACGCGACCAGGTGGCTCAGGGTGTGGCTCGCGACCTCGGCCACGACCAGGCTGCCGACGACGGGCCCGAGGGTCCAGAACCCCATCGCGGAGGCACGTCCGAGCTGCGGCGAGAAGTCCCTCACGAGCGCGGGGGTCGCGACCAGGATGATCCCCTCGACGAACCCCACGGCCGAGTAGGCGACGGCGAACGTCCACTCGTTGGGCGCGTGCGGCATCACGAACAGCGTGAGGAGACCGGTCACCCCGAGGCCGTAGGCCACGAGGTTCGCGCGGCCCCAGCGGTCGGCGAGGCCGGCGAGGACGGACGTGAACGCGCCGATCGCGTTCAGCACGACGGTGATGTCCACGTAGAAGCGGAAGGACATGTGGTAGTGCGCGAGGATCTGCGGCGCGACCGCACCCGGGACGTACAGCTGGTAGTAGAGGATGATCGTGGCGGCGACGACGATCCCGAGTGAGAGGAGACGGTGCGCCGTTTCGGGGTACCGGTCCACCTGCCGGTACCACAACGCGCGTCCGAGCACGCTCCGGCCGCCTCGCGGTGGTGCGCCGCCTATCATCGTCGCTCCCACGCTGACCTCCCCCAGTGCCAGACCCGCAGGTGAACGAGCGATCGTCACGCTCTGCCGCAACGGTAGCCCGAAGGCCCGCCGAAACCGTGCACGGTCGCGGGGAGGGCGGCGGAGGACGCGGGACGTGGACGCAGCGTGCCGCGCGAAGGCGGCGACCTCGTTGCGACGCGCTCCCTCGCTCAGCCCTCTTCGATCGAGCGGACGCGCGCTGCGAGGAAGCCCTCGGGGTCCTTCGCCCGTTCGACCAGGAGCTCGTGCAGCTCGGGGTGGGTGAGCACCAGGAACCGCTCGTTGCGGATGGCGTCGACCACCAGGTCCCCGACGGCGATCGGGTCCGCAGGGGTCATGCCCTTGATCGGCGGGCGCATGCGGACGGGCGCGCCGGAGAAGGTCACCTGCTGGCGGATGTTGGTCGCGACCGGCCCCGGGCACAGGCAGGTGACCCCGACGTGCCGGGGATGGAGGTACAGCGCGAGCGCCTCGCTGAGCGCGATCACGGCAGCCTTGCTCACCGAGTACGGCATCCGCTCGTACTCGTACTGGAAGAGCCCCGCCGCCGACGCCGTGTTCACGACGTGACCGCTCCCCTGCTCGAGCAGATGCGGCAGGAAGGTGGCGTTGCTGCGCACGATCGAGAGGACGTTCGTGCTCATCGTCCGCTCCCACTCGTGCAGCGGGATCTCCTCGGGCAGCCCCGCCGCCACGACGCCCACGTTGTTCATGACGATGTCGATCCTCCC
>JAKATJ010000173.1 GCA_021828005.1 Actinomycetes bacterium
CAGGGGGAACGTCGGGAGGACGATGGTCACCGGCGCGCCCTGGGCAGCAGCCCGCAGCACCTCGTGCTCCGCGACGTACTTGGACCGCTTGTAGTGGCCGAAGAGGTGCGAGATGTCGCCGACGCTGCTCTCGGTCGACGGTGTCCCGCCGGCAGCGTCGGCGGGAGCGAGGGTGCCCACCGTGCTCGTGTACACGACGCGCTCGACGCCCGCTTCCGCAGCAGCGGCGAGCACGTTGCGCGTGCCCTCGACGTTGACCTGGTAGAAGCTTCCCGGGTCCTTCGCCCAGAAGCCGTAGAGCGCCGCCGTGTGGAACACGAACCGGCTTCCCACCAGAGCGCGGCGTACCGACTGGGCGTCGCGCACGTCTGCCAGCCGCACGTCGACGTCGAGCCCACGCAAGCCCCGGCGGTCACACCCTGGTTCCGCCAGCGCCACCACCGAGGCGCCGTGCTCGAGGAGCTGGCGCGTGATCGCAGAGCCGATGAAGCCCGCCGCGCCGGTCACTGCGACGCGGTCCCGGTCATCGATCGACACGCCGGTCTCCGGTCCCGGAGAACGGCCGTCGCGCCCGTCCGGTGCCGGGCTCACGCTCTCGTCATCACCGGCTTCGGGCTTCCTCGTCGCAACGCGCTCTTCGCCATCGTCGTCCCGAACTCCCTGAGGAGCCCGGAGCCCTGGTGCGCGTCCCGGAGCACGTCGTCGAGCGCGGCGACGAAGTAGTCCACCTCCTCTTGGCCCGCGACGAGGGGGGGCAGGAGCTTGATCACGTTCATGTTGTCCGCCGCCACCTGGGTGAGGATGCGGTGCCGGTGGAAGAGGGGCACGACCACCATCTGGGAGAACAAGGCGGTGCGGACCGCCTCGAGCGCGTTCCAGCGCATTCGCAGCACTCGCGACTCGGGCTTGCCGAAGACGAGGCCGATCATCAGCCCCTTTCCCCGCACGGCGTGGAGCATCTCGTAGCGGTCGACGAGCGGGGAGAGAGCGGCCTCGAAGGCTTCGCCCGTCTTTCTCGCCCGCTCGACGATCTGCTCCTCGTCGAAGACGTCGAGCGTCGCGAGCCCGGCCACCATCGCGAGCTGGTTCCTCCCGAAGGTGGTCGAGTGCACCATGGCGCGCTCGATCGAGCTGTAGACGCTCATGTACACCTTCTCGGTCGCAAGGACGGCGCCGACGGGCATGTAGCCGCCCGAAAGGGCCTTCGAGAGCGTCACGATGTCGGGTTCGAGCCCGTAATGCTCGTGGGCGAAGAACCTCCCCGTCCGGCCCATGCCCGCCTGCACCTCGTCGGCGACGAGGAGGGTCCGGTGCTTGCGGCACAGCTCCTGGACCGAGTGCCAGTAGCTCTCGGGCGCCACGTTGACACCCTTGCCCTGAATGGGCTCGACGACGAACGCCGCGACGTCCCCACGGCGCAATTCCCTCTCGAGAGCGTCGGCGTCGCCGAAGGGCACCTGGTCGGCCCCGGGGAGAAGCGGGCCGAACCCCTCCTTGAACTCCTTCCCGCCGTTCAACGCGAGCGAGCCCGTGGTGAGGCCGTGAAAGGCGTGGTCGCAGAAGACCACCCGCGGGCGGCCCGTCGCGCGCCGGGCGAACTTGATCGCGGCCTCGGTCGCCTCGGTGCCCGAGTTGCAGAAGTAGACCTTGCGGATCCCGTCGTGGGCGCGGGCGACGAGCTGCTCGGCGAGCAGGCCCGGGAGCAGGGCGCAGTCCAGCTGCACCATGTTGGGCAGGTCGAGGTCGATGGCGTCGTGCAGTGCCCTCTTCACCGCGGGATGGCCGCGGCCGAGGGCGTAGACGCCGAACCCTGCGAGCAGGTCCAGATAGCGCGCTCCCTGGTCGTCGTACAGGTAGCAGCCCTCGCCTCTCGTGTAGAACCTGTCGAAGCCGATGGTCTTCAAGACCTTGGCGAGCTGCGGGTTCAGGTACTCGTTGTGAAGCGCAAAATTCTCGCCGTGCCGCTTCTGCAGCGCGGTGGCGACGTCGAACGCCATCTCTCCTCCGTCTTCGGGGGTCGGCTCAGGCTATCGCCGCGACCAGCACAGGGGGCGGCGAGGTGCGCTGTGCTAAAGAAGTTCGACTCGAGGTCTCGGCGCGGAGCCATGCGGCCGGCATCCGCCCCGGGGGAGGGAGGGCCTGTGCCGAGCAGCGGAAGTCCGCGGGCCCGGGGTCGTCCGTACCTGGTGACCTCGGTTGGCCACGCGCTCCGGCTGCTCGCGGCGCTCCAGGACCACCCGTCCCTCGCCGTGCGAGAGACCGCAAAGCTCCTCGACGTCGCGCCCTCCACGGCCCACCGCCTCCTCACGACCATGCAAGCGACCGGGTTCGTGGTCCAGGACCCGACGACCCGCCGCTACGGCGCCGGTCCGGCGCTCGTCGCCGTGGCGCTCGCCTCGCTGCAGCGGATCGACGTCGGAAGGGTCGCGCGTCCCTACCTGACCGCGCTTGCGGCCGAGACTCGTGAGACCGTCAGCTTGGCGGTGCCCGAGGGTGCGACGGTCCGGTTCATCGACTCTGTCGAGGGCCCCGACGTGGTCCGGGTGAGGTCGCGCATCGGGCTGGCCGTCCCCGCGCACACCTCGGCGGCGGGGAAGGCGCTCCTCGCGGGGCTCGGACGAGACGAGCTGTTCCGCCTGTACCCGACGGCCCGACTGCAGCGGCGGACGCCCCGCTCGATCGGGTCCCGCGCCCTGCTTCTGAAGGAGCTCGAGGACGTCCGCGAGCTCGGCTACGCCACGTCGCTCGAGGAGGGCATGCCGGGGCTCGCGTCGGTCGCCGTGGGGATCAAGGACCTGCGCGGCCGGGTGATCGCGGCGCTCGCGGTCGTCGTGCCGGCCGAACGCCTCGACGTCAGCCGGACCGAGCGGATCGCGCTCGCGGCGCGCGGGCGCGCGAAGCGGATCGAATCCGAGCTGGGGTCGGCGCTCGGCGCGCCCAGACGAGCCGAAGGCACCTGACCGGCACGGCACGGCCTGGGGGTGGTGCGCTCAGCCGAACGGAATGGCGCTGAACTCGGCGAGCTTCGCCAGCGGATGGCTTGCATCGATCTTGCGGATCGTGCCCGACTTGGACCGCATCACGAGAGACTGGGTGGTCGCGCCCAGCTGGTGGTACCGCACACCCCGGAGCAGCTCACCGTCGGTGATCCCGGTCGCAGCGAAGAAGCAGTTGTCCCCCTCGACCAGATCGTCGGTGCGGAGCACTGCGTCGAGGTCGTAGCCGGCGTCGATCGCTGCTCGACGCTCCGCGTCGTCACGTGGCCACAGTCTCCCCTGGATCTCGCCTCCCATGCACTTGAGGGCGGCGGCAGCGAGCACTCCTTCGGGCGTCCC
>JAKATJ010000174.1 GCA_021828005.1 Actinomycetes bacterium
ACCTCGCTCTCTATGTCGCCAGGGGCTACCGAGACGGTTCCCGACGTGACCGAGCGGCGGGAGGGCGACCTCGAGCACTCGACCGCCGCACCGTACGACGTCTACCTGTGGAACGACCCGGTCACGTTGATGGAGGTTGTGGTGCGCGTGTTGAAGAAGGTCTTCGACTACGGATCGGACAAGGCTGAACTGCTCATGCTGACGGCGCACCACGAGGGAAAGGTCGTCGTGTGGACCGGTGAACGAGACCGTGCGGTCCGTTACTGCCTCGAGCTCGGCGCGAACGGTCTGCAGTCCACGGTCGCGCGAGCCGCGTGACCAGGTCCCGGGCGCGCAGGCCATTCCGACCGATGGAGAACGGTCGCATCGCGCTCGACCTTCCTCCAGTGGTCAGAGAGCTCATGATCGCCGTTACGGGACGTCTCGAGGAAGCTGGAGCGTCGCCGAGCTCCCCTGGTTTCGCAAGCCTGTTCGGCCGCATCGACGAGAGCGCCGTCGTCGACGATCCGGCCTACGTCCTGGAGCGCCAGCTCGCGGTGGACGAGGTCCTCTCCGTGGTTGCGTCGAGCGTTCGGAAGGACGTGATCGAGCGCGAAGAGGCCGAGGCGTGGCTGAAGGTGCTGGGAATGACCTTGTCGCGCCGCGCCGCGGAGCTCGGGCTTCGCACTGAGGCCGACAGGGCGTCACTTCCAGCCAAGGAAGAGGCGGAGATCCGCGTCGTCTACGCCCTCCAGGTGAGCCTGATCGACGCGATCGACGGGCCTGGCACTGCGTAGGCCACCGCCGCAAGCGCGGCGGGTAGAGTAATCGTGGAGCGCCGGGAAGCCTGGTCGGCACGGAGTCGTCTTGTCTCGATTCTTGTCGTGCCAGGTGGGAGGTGTCGATGTGCGCTCTACGTTCCGAGCCTCTCGCTCGGGGTCACGGTCGAGGTCTTGCTCGAGGTCACGGTCGAGGTCTTGCTCGAGGCGTCACGCGCAGGTCCGGCTCGTGGGGGGCGCGCGACGGTGACCGCGGCCGGCGCGGCGGCTGTCTTCTTCGCCGGTGCGGCAGCCAGCCTTGGGGCGAGCTGGTTCGTCGTCTCCCGCATCGAGCGGGTGGGGAGCCGCCTTGGCGCGTCCGAAGCGCTCTTGGGCCTGGTCTCGGCGCTCGCGGCGGACGCACCCGAGATCACGTCTTCGGTGAGCGCGCTCTTCCAGCATCATGAAGCGGTCGGCGCGGGGGTCGTGATCGGATCCAACGTGTTCAACCTGGCGGCGCTGCTCGGACTCGGCACCGTCGCCGCCGGCGCCATCGCCCTGCACCGGCGGGTCATCGTGCTCGAAGGAGCGATCGCCGTCTGGGTCGCGCTCACCTGCGCAGTCACCGTCGAAGGGCTCGTCGCTCCTTTGGTCGGATCTGGGCTCGTCCTCGTCGTGCTCGTGCCCTACGTGGCGCTCGCCACGCTCGATCGGTCCCGTTGGTGGCTTCGACCGGATCCTTCGCCTCTGCGCAGGTGGCTCTCCCGGGCGATCGTCGAGGAGGAGGCCGAGCTGCGCGCGACCGTCCACCCGCGCCGCGGCGGGCGGGCGCACGACACGCTCGTCGCCGTTGTGGCGCTCGTCGCCGTCGTCGGGGCGAGCGTGCTCATGGAGCGCAGTGCGGTCATGTTGGGGGTCCGACTCCACGTGCCGGAGATCGTCGTCGGCGCGGTGGTCCTTGCGGCCGTGACGAGCGTGCCGAACGCGGTCGCCGCGGTCTACTGGGCGAAGAGCGGGCGGGGGGCGGCGATGCTCAGCACGGGGTTCAACAGCAATGCGCTCAACGTCGCGGCCGGCTTGTTGCTCCCCGCCGTGTTCCTGGGGACCGGTCGCGCGTCGGCCCAGGAGACGCTCGTCGTGGCGTGGTACGTAGGGCTGACGGCCGCCGTCTTGGCGATCGCGTACCGCAGACGAGGGCTCAGCCGGGCTGCGGGCTGGGTCATCATCGGGGCCTACGTCGCCTTCGTCTCGATCCTGATCACGGTGTCGTAGGGCACGAAGCCTGGCGCCGGCGCTGTCGCCGAGAGCGCCCCGGCGTTGTTGCCGAGAGCGCCCCGGCGCTGCCGCCTGCACTAGATAATGCACTATAGTGCGCATATGGAGCAGAACACTGCCGCGATGGCCTCTGTGATCGGCGAACGGGTGAGACAGGAGCGCCAGTCGCGGCGCTGGACGCTCGATCAGCTGGCGGGGGCTGCCGGCGTGAGCCGCCGACTCCTGGTCAACGTCGAGCAAGGAGCAGCGAACCCGAGCGTCGGAACCCTCCTTCGGCTCAGCGACGCCCTCGGGGTCGGACTGCCGGCTCTGATCGAGGCGGCGCGCCCCAAGCCGATGAAGGTGACCCGCAGCGGGGAGGGCACCCGCCTGTGGAGCAGTGGGGCCGGAGGCTGTGGCGTGCTGGTCGCCGGCACGGAGCGGCCCGATGTGGTCGAACTATGGGACTGGACGCTCGGTCCTGGAGATCGGCACGGAAGCGAAGCCCACTCTGCGGGGACCAAGGAGTTGCTTCAGGTCCACCAGGGCACGATCTCGGTCGAGGTCGAAGGCCAGTCGGTGACGCTCCGCGCGGGAGACGCGCTCGCGTTCCCCGGCGACGTGGACCACGCGTATGCCAATTCTAAGAAGCGACCGGCGAGGTTCTCCCTTGCCGTCTTCCAACCGGGTGTCGCACCGGTATCTCACTCGGAGCCACTCGATGGCTGACTCAGCCGTTCTGAAATCGTTCTCCGCCAAAGCTCATGTCGACGCGGCCGTGTTCGGGTTACGGCCCGACTACCGGGCCTTGCTGCTCGCCGTCCCCCTGCTGCCGCTCGGCGGAGTGGACCTGAATTGCTACGTCGGGGCCCCGCGTCTGGTCTGCGCGAGCGGCCAGCTTCGAGAGGACACCACGACGTCACTGTTCATCCTCGACGTGCTGGAGCCGATGACCGACGTGGAGCTTCGGGCCGCTGGCGACGACCTGGTGGACCACTTCCGCCGACTCGGCCCCGACGTTCGGGTGGTCCGCCGCTTGATCAGCGGGAACCGGACGACTGACGAAGGAGACTGACATGCTCATCCACCCCTGGGACGCTGCGCTCGACGACGCCGAGTGGCAGGAGTGGCTGGTCTCTCACGAGCGGTGGGGGGTGCTCGCGGTGAACAACATCGACCCCGCCCACGCGCCGCTCGTCCTTCCACTTCACTTCGCACTCAAAGGCGACCAGCTGCTCATGCACCTCGCCCGCTCGAACCCGGTATGGCCGCACCTCGAGGCGGCCGCAGAGGTTCGCCTCTCCGTCCACGGCGACTACGCGTACATCCCGT
>JAKATJ010000175.1 GCA_021828005.1 Actinomycetes bacterium
TGGCGAGGTGCCCGGACGCGGTGGTGGTGCTCCTCCTGCCGCCGTCCGCGGAGGTCCAGCAGGCGCGGCTGGTCGCCCGCGGCGACCCGGCGGCGCAGGTCCGGCTCCGGCTCGACAAGGGCCGCGAGGAGGTGGCGCGCGGCCGGGAGCTCGCGCAGCACGTGGTCGTGAACGGCGACTTGGAGCGGGCCGTGGAGGAGCTGGCCGGTATAGTGTCCAGGATCCGCGGAAAGGACGCCGATGGCCCGTAGCACCTTGATGGACCCCCCGATCGAGCAGCTCCTCGACAAGGTGGACTCGAAGTTCACCCTCGTCGCGATCGGCGCGCTCCGGGCGCGGCAGATCAACGCCTACTACAACAGCCTTGGCGAGGGGCTCGGCCGGGTCGTTCCGCCGCAGGTGACCTCGGTGTCGGGCAAGCCGCTCTCGATCGCCTTCGAGGAGATCGCCGCCGACAAGATCGAGTACGAGCGGGAGCCCGAGGAAGAGGACGACGGCGAGGAGCGGGCGTTCAGCGAGGCGATGCAGGCGGCGGTGGCGGGCGGCGCCTTCGGGGAGGACCCCGCGGTCATCGACGAGCGACCGCCGGCGGGCTAGGACCCGGGCGGCTGCCGAAGGCCTCGCAGGATCGTCGCCGCCCGGTGCGGATCGTCCTCGGCGTCTCCGGCGGCGTCGCCGCCTACAAGGCGGTGGAGGTGTGCAGGCGTCTCGTGGACGCGGGACACCACGTGACGCCCGTGCTGACCGATGCCGCGCGCCGCTTCGTCGGGGCCGCCACCTTCACCGCGCTGGCGTCCGACCCCGTTCCCGAGGGGCTGTGGGCGCCGTTCGAAGGCAGGATCGCGCACACCACGCTCGGCCAGACCGCCGATGTCGTGGTGGTGGCGCCGGCGACGGCAGACCTGCTCGCGCGGTACGCGGCCGGGATGGCCGACGACCTGCTCACCGCGACCCTGCTCGCGACGGGCGCCCCGGTCGTGGTCTGCCCCGCCATGCACACCGAGATGTGGGAGCATCCCGCGGTGGCCGACAACGTCGCGACGCTTCGGCGCCGGGGCGTGCACGTCGTCCCGCCCGAGACCGGCAGGCTCGCGGGAGGGGACGAGGGCGCCGGCCGCATGGCCGAGCCCGAGACCATCGTGGACGCCGTGCTCGCCGCGCTCGACCCCGGGGCTGCGGACGGAGCCGGCCCAAGGGACGCTCGGCGCCGCCTTCCCCGACGTGGGGACCTCGCGGGACGGCGCGTGGTCGTGAGCGCGGGCGGCACTCGCGAGGCGATCGATCCCGTGCGGGTGATCACCAACCGTTCGTCGGGGAGGCAGGGCCACGCGATCGCCGAGGCGGCCTCGGCGCGCGGCGCACGGGTGACGCTCGTGACCGCGTCCGGTCTGCCGGCTCCCGCGGGCGTCGAGACCGTGCGCGTGGAGTCGGCTGCGGACATGGAGGCAGCCATGGAGGAGGCCGCGCCCGGCGCGGACGTCGTCGTGATGGCCGCCGCGGTGGCCGACTTCCGGCCGAAGGCCCCGTCGATCCAGAAGGTGCACGGGATCCCTGAGCTCGTCCTCGAACCGACCCCGGACATCCTGGCCGGTCTTGCCGCCAGGCGGCGACCCGGACAGGTGCTGGTGGGGTTCGCGGCCGAGACGGAAGACGTCGTCGCCGGCGCGCGGCGCAAGCTGGAGCGAAAGCGCGTGGACGTGCTGGTGGTGAACGACGTGTCCGCGCCGGGCGCCGGCTTCGACCACGACACGAACGAGGTCACGATCCTCGGCGCCGACGGCGGGACGACCGAGGTGCCGCTCGGGACCAAGCGACAGGTGGCCGACGCGGTCCTGGACGCGGTGGTCGCACGGCTGGGCGCGCCCGCGGGCGCCGAGCCCGCCTCGCACCACGCGGGCGCTGAGCCCGCCTCGCCCGCCGCGAGCCGAGACACTGGAGAGAGCCCATGAGAACCACCTTCACGTCGGAGTCGGTCACCGAGGGTCACCCGGACAAGATCGCGGACCAGATCTCCGACGCGGTCCTCGACGCGCTCTTGGAGAAGGACCCCATGAGCCGGGTCGCGTGCGAGACGCTGCTCACCACCGGGCTCGTCGTGGTCGCCGGCGAGGTGACGACCGAGACGTACGTCGACCTCCCGACGCTCGTGCGGCAGGTGATCACCGAGATCGGCTACGACAACGACGCGTACGGGTTCAACGGCCACACGTGCGGGGTGTTGGTCGCGCTCGACGGCCAGTCCCCCGACATCGCACGCGGCGTCGACGCGGCGCTCGAGCTGCGCAGCGGCTCGGGTGGCGAGGACCAGCTGAACGCCCAGGGCGCAGGGGACCAGGGGATGATGTTCGGCTACGCGTGCGACGAGACGCCGGACCTCATGCCGATGCCGATCTGGCTCGCGCACCGGTTCTCGCAGCGATTGTCGCAGGTGCGGCGCGTCGGGGTGCTGCCGTACCTGCGCCCCGACGGCAAGACCCAGGTCAGCGTCACCTACGACGCCGGCCGGCCGGTGGCCATCGAGACCGTGCTGATCTCGACGCAGCACCAGCCCGGCGTCGACATCGACACGCTCCTCATCCCGGACCTCTCCGAGCACGTCGTGCACCCGCTCCTCCCCAAGGACCTCGACTCAGAGAAGATGAGGCTCCTCGCGAACCCGACGGGTCTCTTCGAGCTCGGCGGACCGCACGCGGACACGGGGCTGACCGGTCGAAAGATCATCGTCGACACCTACGGCGGCATGGCGCGCCACGGCGGAGGTGCGTTCTCCGGGAAGGACCCTTCCAAGGTCGACCGCTCCGCCGCGTACGCCGCGCGCTGGGTCGCCAAGCATGTGGTCGCGGCCGGCGCAGCCCGCCGCTGCGAGCTGCAGGTCGCGTACGCGATCGGCGTCGCCCGCCCCGTGTCGCTCGCGCTCGAGACCTTCGGCACCGAGACCGTCGACCCCGAGCGCATCGTGGCCGCCCTGCGGGAGCTGTTCGACCTTCGGCCAGCGGCGATCATCCGGGACCTCGACCTCCGGCGCCCCATCTATCGCCGGACCGCCGCCTACGGGCACTTCGGCCGAAGCGACAAGGAGTTCACCTGGGAGCAGACGCCGAGAGTCGACGACCTTCGCCGCGCGCTGGGTCTCTGATCGTCCGCGTCGTCCCGGACGTGCCGGCGGTGAGCCGGCGCCGGTTCGACTACTCGGTGCCCCCGCGCTGGCAGGGTGACATCCGGGTGGGCTCCCGGGTGCGCGTGCCGTTCCACGGTCGTCGTGTCGGCGCGTGGGTCGCCGAGATCGGGGTGACGCCGCCGGCGGGTGTCGAGGT
>JAKATJ010000040.1:0-8923 GCA_021828005.1 Actinomycetes bacterium
CGGTCGACCGGGGACGGGGTGCGCCGGGTGCAGACCGGGTTCGTGCGCAACTACGTCGTAGGGATCGTGCTCGGGATGGCGGCCATCTTGGTGTTCATGCTGTCGAGGACGTGGTGGTCGTGACGCCAGCGACGCACGCCTTCCCCTACCTCACGGTGCTCGTGCTCCTGCCCGCCGGCGGGGGGCTCGCCGTCGCGCTCTCCGGGTGGGCGAGGAGCCTGCCGCGGGCGGTGGTCGAGTGGTTCGGGATCGCCGTGTCGCTGGCCACGCTCGGGCTCGCCATCGCGGTCGCGGCCCTCTTCTCCACGACGTCCGGCGGGTTCCAGTTCGTCTCGGACCACAGCTGGGCGAGCGGCCTGGGGGTCCACTGGGAGCTCGGCGTCGACGGCATCTCGCTGTTCCTCGTCCTGCTGGCAGCCGTGCTCTTCCCGATCGTGCTCGCAGGGGCACGGACGCGCACCGACGCGCGCAGCTTCGTGGCGTGGATGCTCCTCCTCGAGTGCGCGTGCATCGGGAGCTTCGTCTCGATCGACTTGATCCTCTTCTTCTTCTTCTTCGAGCTCACGCTCGTGCCGTCGTACTTCATCATCAGCGGCTGGGGGTACACGCGCCGCGCCTATGCCGCGGTGAAGTTCTTCGTCTACACCTTCGCCGGGTCGGCGTTCCTCCTCGTGGGGATCCTGGTGGTCGCGTTCGCGCACAAGGAGCAGACCGGCGTCCTCACCTTCTCCCTGCAAGCCCTCGAGCACACCCACTTCTCGAGCGCCGGGGGGATCCTCCTCTTCCTGGCCTTCACCGCGGCCTTTGCCGTCAAGGCGCCGCTCTTCCCGTTCCACACGTGGTCGCCCGACGCCTACACCGAGGCGCCGACCGGCGGGTCCATGGTCATCGCCGCGGTCCTGGCCAAGCTCGGGACGTACGGGATCTTGCAGTTCGACCTCCGGCTCTTCCCGCAGCCGTCGGTGGACCTCGCCCCGCTGCTCCTCACCTTGGCGGTCATCGGCATCCTCTACGGCGCAATCGTGGCGTGCGCGCAGCGCGACCTGAAGCGGCTCGTCGCGTACTCGTCGCTCGCGCAGATGGGGTTCGTCGCGCTCGGCATCTTCGCCTTCACCACTGAGGGCGTGACCGGCGGGGTCCTTCTGATGCTCAACCACGGGCTCATCACGGCGGCGCTATTCCTGCTCATCGGCTGGATCTACGAGCGTCGCCAAACGTGGCAGGTGAGCGAGCTCCGGGGCCTCCAGGCGCCTGCGCCGGTGATGGCCGGGGCGTTCACGATCGCGATGCTCGCCTCGATCGGGCTGCCGGGGCTGAACGGCTTCGTGAGCGAGTTCCTCGTCCTGTCCGGGACGTTCCTCACCCACAGGTGGTGGGCGGTCGTCGCGACCGCGGGGGTCGTTTTCGCCGCGATCTACCTGCTGTGGGCCTACCAGCAGGTGTTCCACGGCAAGGTCGACCTTGCCAACTCGCGGACGCGCGACCTCAGCTGGGCCGAGCGCATGGTGATCGCGCCGCTCATCGTCGTGATCGTCTTCCTCGGCATCTACCCGAAGCCCGTGCTCGACCGGATCACCCCGACGGTCAACGCCCTGATCGCGCGCGTCGACGCCGCCACGCACACCCACCAGCCGCCGGCCGCGCTTCGCGGGTTCGCGGCCCGGCACTCCGTCCCGATGACTGCGAAGAAGGCGACATCGTGACGGACCTTGCGGTGATCGCGACCCCCCACATCCGGTACCTCGCGATCATCCCCGAGATCGTGCTGCTGGGCGGCGCGGTCCTGCTGCTCGCGTGCGGCTCGCTCGTCGAGCGCCAGCTGCGCGCGCGAGTCGCGACGGTCGCGACGGCGGCGGTGTCGGCCGCCGCGCTCGGCGTGTCGTTGTGGCAGTGGTCGGACGTGACCAGCCACGGCGCGTTCACCGCAGTCGACCATGCGGTGGTCGTCGACGGATTCAGCGCGCTCGTGAACGTGCTCGTCTCGTGTGCGATGTTCCTCACC
The DNA here is from genome assembly GCA_021828005.1 of Actinomycetes bacterium. Lineage (GTDB taxonomy): Bacteria > Actinomycetota > Acidimicrobiia > Acidimicrobiales > RAAP-2 > JAJYVT01. The sequence continues at coordinate 2,003 of JAKATJ010000040.1, forward strand.
GCGCTCGTCGCCGACGGCTACCTGCGCCGCGAAGGTGTCGAGGGCGCGGAGATGCACGTCCTCGCGATGGTGTCTGCGTCGGGGGCGATGATCATGGCGTCGGCCAACGACCTCATCGTCGTCTTCCTCGGCCTCGAGATCCTGTCGATCGCGCTCTACGTGCTCGCCGCCTTCAACCACCGGCGCGCGGCGTCCGGTGAGGCCGCTCTCAAGTACTTCATCCTCGGGTCGTTCTCGTCAGCGGTGTTCGTCTACGGGATCGCCCTCGTCTACGGCGCGACGGGGACGTCCAATCTCGCTCAGATCGCCGGGTTCCTCGCGAAGAACGTGCTCGCCGCCGACGGGCTGCTGCTTGCGGGGATGTCCCTTCTCGTCGTGGGGTTCGCCTTCAAGGTGGCGGCGGTGCCGTTCCACATGTGGACGCCCGACGTGTACCAGGGAGCGCCGTCCCCGGTGACCGGCTTCATGGCTGCAGTCGCGAAGGCGGGGGCGTTCGCAGCCTTCCTCCGGGTGTTCCTCTCATCGTTCGGGCTCCTGCGGACGGACTGGCAGCCGATCATCTACGCCCTCGCCGTCGTGACGCTCCTCGTCGGCGCTGGCCTGGCGGTGGTCCAGCGAGACGTGAAGCGCATGCTCGCCTACTCGTCGATCAACCACGCCGGCTTCGTGCTGCTGGGGCTCGAGGCGGCCACCGCGCGCGGGGTGAGCGCGTCGCTGTACTACCTGTTCGCGTACACGTTCATGGTGATCGGGAGCTTCGCGGTCGTGACGGTCCTCGGCAGGCGGGGGGACGCCTCCCACGACATCGCCTCCTATCGCGGGCTGGCACGCCGCCAGCCCGCCCTCGCGCTCGCGTTCGCGGTGCTCCTCCTCGCCCAGGCGGGGGCGCCGTTCACCACCGGGCTGTGGGCGAAGCTCCAGGTCGTGCTCGCCGCCGTCGACCACCAAGTGCCGCTCGCCGTCATCGCGATGGTCTCCGCGGCGGTGGCGGCGTACTTCTACCTGCGGGTGGCGGTGCTCATGTACACGCCTGTCCCCGCGCCGGGCGCGGCGCCCGGCGTCGAGTCGCCGGCCGAGAACGCCGTCGCCCTCGGCGCGGGCGCACGCGGAGCGGCCGGCACGTCCGCGCCCGGGGAGGCGGACCGGTCGATGCCCGGGACCGGGCCAGGGCAGGTCGACGTGGCGCCGCAGCTCGTCCACGCACGGACGGTGTGGACAGGCGACGCCCGCAACGTCGCGGCGCTCGACCGGCTGAACGCGGGGCTTCTCTTGGACCGGGACCCGGTGACCCTCGCGCTGGCCGGCGCGTCGGTCGAGCAGCCGGCGCCGCCGGCGGGACTCGGCCTCGGCACGCTCGGAGGCGGCGTCGAGACGGTCGCCGTCGCGGACGAGGTGACGGCGAGCCCGGTGCGGGTGCCGCCGCTGAGCGCGGTCGCTATCGGGCTGTGCCTCGCGGTGACCGTGGTCCTCGGATTCTGGCCCGGTCCGCTGACCGCGTTCGCCCACCACGCCACCTTGCTCTTCCTCCCGTAGCCCCGCCGTAAGCTCGGCCGAGCGGCCCCCCAGCCCGGACGAGACCCGGAGCTGCTAGCCGGTCCACCCAGGCGGGCGTGGCCGAAACGCGACGACGCGGGACGTGGCGGGCTGCCGGCGCCTGCGCGAGCGCAACGAGCGCCTCGGCGAACGCCAGGACCACGGACGTGGGCGTCTTCTCCGCCGCGTCGGCACGTCGAGGGTGGCGAAGGCGAGGCCGACGACGAGACATGCCGCGCCGAGCGCGAGGACCGGAAGGTCGCCCAGGCGTTCGTAGACCGTGCGGCCCGTCCGCAGTCCGACCGTCGCTCGCACCACTTGAGCGTGACCGAGCGTGGTCTCGGCCCGCACGACGCCGTTCGCGCCGACCACGTCCGAGTAGCCGCTCGGCGCGGCCTGGACGAGGTCGCGCCCCTCCTCGACCGCCTGCACCCGGTCGGCCGCGACCTCGAGGCTGGGAACCTGGGTCGACGCGTACGACGAGGTGTTCGTCGGCACGACGAGCAGCTCGGCGCCCGCGCGCACCGCGGAGCGTCCGCGTGTCGCGAAGAAGACCTCGTAGGAGAGCATGATGCCGAGCCGGCCCGCCGGGGTCGTGAGCTCGCCGGTGCCGTGGCCGGGGATGGCGTCGAGGGGCACCTCGGAAAGGCTGGCGAAGTGGGAGAAGAAGGCCCGGTCGGGGACGTACTCGCCGAAGGGCACGCGGTGGACCTTCTCGTAGACGCCGGCGATCCGGCCACCCGGCCCCCACACGACGGCTTCGTTCCTGAATGCCTTGGTCGAGACGGTCTCGGTCACGCCGGCGACGAGCGTCGTTCGGAGGCGGCGCGCGAGCGACGACAGGTACGCCTCGGCGGCGGTGCCCTTGAGATGGGCGCCGACCCGGACCACGTCCTCGGGCCAGACCACCAGCGCCGGCGGATCCGGCGCCAAGAGGAGCGCCCGGGACGCGGCGACCTGCGCTGCCAGGACGTTCGAGGGCGCGACCTCGAACTGGTTCGTCCCCCGTCGACCGCCGCCTTGGACGAGCGCGACGGTGAGCGTCCGCACCCGTGGACCGCCGGACGGCGCGAAGCGGGCGCCTGCGCCGACGGCGGCGAGGAGGAGGACGGCTGCGAGCCCGGTCGCTGCCCTGCCTGCTCGAGCGTCCTGCGACCACCCGTGCGCGTCCGTGGATCGCGAGGCTGGACCCCGTGCTGCGCCGAGCCAGCCCGCAGCTGCGGCGCGGCCGACCTGTCCGATCCCTGCGCCTCCGAGCCACACGAGAGCGGTGAGGAGGAGCGGCCCGCCGAGGCGTGCCCCGTCGAGGAGCGGGCCGGAGGCCTGCCCGAGGAAGACGCCGCCGAGCGGCAGGCCCCCGAACGGCCACGACATGCGCAGCGCCTCTGCGAGCGTGAAGGCGCCGACGAAGCAGGGGACCCGCCAACGTGCCGGCGGGACAAACAGCGCGGCGAGCGCCATCGAGAGCGCCTCGACGACCATGAGCACGACGGCCCCGTACCAGTTGAACGCCGCCGCCCACCACAGTCCCGGCACGAAGCAGCCGAGGCCGGCCGCCCAGCCGGCGAGCAGCCGCATGCGCCAGGACAGCCCCGCGAGGCGCCAGAAGACGACACCGGCGCCGACGAAAGCGAGTGGCCACCATCCCCACGGCGGCAGGGAGAACGCGAGGAGCAGCCCGCCGAGGAGCGACGGCGCGAGCACGCGGCCGAGTCGCGACAGCACGGCCGTCCATGGTGCCACGGCCGTCGCCGCCGGCCGCCGCTTCAGGCGGAGGCGGTGCTGTCAGCCCCCTGGAGCTGCGCCAGCACGTCGGTCGCCGCCGCCCGTCCGCTCCCGATGCACGCGGGGACGCCGACGCCGTGGTAGGCGGCGCCCGCGACCGCCACGCCGCCGAGCCGCCGGACGGCCGCCTCCACGCTCGACACCCGCAGCAGATGGTGCACCCGGTACTGCGGGAACGCGTCGTCCCAGCGGGTCACGAGCGCGTCGATGGGCTCGGCTGCCGCACCGACGAGCGTGGTGAGCTCGAGCCCGACGCGGCGGACCAGGTCGGCGTCGGACATCTTCCGGGCGCGCGTGTCCGCGGCACGCCCCACCGACGCGCGCAGGAGCCGGACGCCGGGCCGCGCGGCGTGCGGCCACTTCGCCCAGAGGTACGTGCACGCCGTGACCAAGAACGGCTCTTCGGGATCCACCCCGGCCGCCTGCGCCACCTGGCGCGGCAGGGGCGTCCCGTGAGGAACGAGAAGCCCGGTGCCGAACAGGTCGTCGGGTAGCGCATCCTCGGGGAACGCGAACGTGACCAGGGCCACCGACGCGTAGTCGAGCGCCCCGAGGATCGCGGCCGCCTCCGGGTCGTGGGGCCCCAGGAGCGCAGCGGCCGGACCGGCCGCGGTGGCGACGACGACAGCGTCGGCGCTCATCGGCCCGGCGGCGGTCGCGAGCACCCATCGAGATCCGGCCCGCTCCATCGCCTCGACCGGTCGGGACAGGCACAGGTCGACAGCTCGTCCGTCGAGGTGCTCGACCAGACGGTCGACGAGCGAGCCGAAGCCGCGGCGGAGCGCCCAGAAGGCTGGCTCCCCTCCCGGTCCGGGAGCCCGGGCGCCGATTTTCCCCAGCGAGCGCATGAAGCTGGCCCGCCGCTGGGCGACCGAGAGCACGGCGGGGAGGACGGCCGCCGCGCTGGCGTCGGCGACGCCACCGGCGTGGATCCCCCCGACGAGCGGATCGACGAGCCGGTCGACGACCTGTCGCCCCAGCTTGCGGGCGACGAGGGGGCCGATCGCCCGGTCCCCGAGCGGCCCGCGCGCGTCGGGGCGGGGGGCGACCAGATCGGCGGCGAGCCGAAGCGTGCCGCCTGCGGAGAGGATCCCCGAGCGTGCCACGGGCAGCAACCTCGTGGGCACCCCGAGGAACAGGCCGCCGGGGAGGGGGCGGCGCCGGCCACGGGCCCACACGGCGGCTCCGGAGGCTCCGATCGGCACGAGATCGTCGCCGAGGCCGACCTCGTGGCAGAGCTGCGAGGCCTCGGGGCGACGGCCGAGGAAGCCGTCGGGCCCGACGTCGACGGGACCGCCGAGGAACTCCACGGTGGCGAGCTTCCCCCCGAGCCTGTCGGCCGCCTCGAGCAGCACGACCGACGGGCTCTGGGCACCAGGGCCGGCGCCACCGCCGGTCAGCTCCCACGCCGCCGCGAGCCCGGCGATCCCGCCGCCCACGACCGCCACCGTCGGCCGGTCGTCGGCGGTCATCCAGCGACCTTCCCGGGCTGCCCCGACCCTGCGTCGGCTCCCGGACCAGGACCCTCGTGCCCCTCGTGGCCCCGGTGCCCCTCGTGCACCGACGCGCGCACCGCACCGGCGACTACCGCGCAGAAGCGAGGGTCGTCGTTGAGCGACGTGGTCCGCGTGAAGGCGAGCCCTTCCACCGCTGCGACCTCGCGCGCCTCGACGTCCACGTCGTAGAGGACCTCGAGGTGGTCGGCGACGAAGCCGATCGGGCACACGACGACGCGTCCTTCGGCGCCGGCGTCCCGTGCCTCGGCGCCGAGCCGGCGCAGGACCTCGAGCAGGTCGGGGCCGATCCACGGCTCGGGCGTCCTTCCGGCGCTCTGCCAGGCGACCTCCCACGAGACGCCCCTTCGCTCGAGCCCTGCGAGGCCGGCCGCCTCAGCCGCAGACCCCGCGACCTGGTCGGGATAGACGTCGCCCGCCGAGATCACGCGCACGGGGAGCGAGTGCGCGGTGAAGAGCACGGTGGTGCGCACCGGGCGGGTCGCGCGCGCAGGTGCCCTCCTCTCGCCGCCGGGCACGTCCGAGGGTGCGAGCTCGTCGAGGGCGGCGAGGACCCGGTTCGCGACGAGCTCTGCGAACCCTGGGGCGTCGTACCACTGCTGCACGCGCACGAGGGGCGGCGCGGCGGGCGTCGCCGCCAGCGCGGCCGCAGCGCGGTCCAGGTACTCGTCCGAGCCCATCGACGCGCGGTGCGGCGCGAGCACGACGCCGACGACCGAGCCGACCCCCGAGGCTGCCAGCGCTCTTGCGGCGTCTTCGATGAAGGGCTCCGAGTGCTTGGCGCCGAAGCGCACCACGAAGGTGCCGGGCTCGGCGGCCTCGAGGGCCGTCGTGATGCCCGCGACCTGCGCGGCGGTCCGGGCTGCCAGGGGCGAGGTCCCTCCGATCGCCTCGTAGCGGCGGACGAGGTCGGCGAGCTGTGCGGCCGAGGGCGCGCTGCCGTGGCGGATCCTCGTGTAGAAGGCCTCGAGGCCGGAGGGGTCGGCGGGGGTGCCGTGCGCCATGACCAGCACGCCCACCCTGTCGTCGTGTCGGGGTCCGGCTCGGCTCATCCGACGGGGACCCCCGCGCGACCTTCTGCGTGGACCAGCTCCACGAGCGCGGAGAGTACCCCGGGGTCGGTCTGGGGCAGGACGCCGTGCCCGAGGTTGAAGATGTGCCCGGGAGAAGTCCCGGCCCGCCGGAGCACATCACGCGCCTCGGCGGCCACCGCCTCCCACGGTGCGAGGCACACCGCGGGGTCCAGGTTCCCCTGGACCGCGTGGTCGGGCCCGAGCCGGCGCCGCGCCTCGTCGAGTGGGACGCGCCAGTCGACGCCCACGACCTGAGCGCCGGCCCGTGCCATCGTCGCCAGCAGCTCGCCCGTCCCCACCCCGAACAGGACGGCCGGGACGCCGAGGGGACGGATCGCCTCGAAGACCTGACGCGTGGCGGGAAGGGCGAACCGCTCGTAGTCGGCCGGGGAGAGGACGCCCGCCCAGCTGTCGAAGAGCTGCACGACCGTGGCGCCGGCGTGCACCTGCGCGGCGAGCGATGCCGCCGCCATGGCCGCGAGCCGATCGGCCAGGGCGTGCCACACGACGGGGTCCGAGTGCATGAGCGCCTTCACCCGGGCAAAGGCGCGCGACGGTCCTCCTTCGACGAGGTAGCTCGCGATGGTAAACGGTGCCCCGGCGAAGCCGATGAGGGCCACACCGGGGGGCAGCTCGCGCACGGCGAGCTCGGCAGCTCGGCCGACGTAGGGTGCGTCCTCTTCGGGGACGAACGGGCGGAGCCGGGCGAGGTCCGCGCTCGAAGACACGGGCTCGGCGACGACCGGGCCGCGACCGGGCTCCACCGTGAGGTCGAACCCGATCGCGTGGAGGGGTACGACGATGTCGGAGAAGAGGATGGCCGCGTCCACGCCGTAGCGACGTACCGGCTGCAGGGTCAGCTCGGCGGCCAGCTCGGGATCGGAGATCGCGTCGAGGATGGCGCCGGTCCCTCTGGCCGAGCGGTACTCGGGGAGCGACCGGCCCGCCTGGCGCATGAACCAGACGGGGACATGGGGAACAGGCTGACGCCGGCAGGCGAGGACGAGCGGGGATGC
>JAKATJ010000040.1:9023-11553 GCA_021828005.1 Actinomycetes bacterium
CGCCGGCCCCCGACCACCGCGCGCCGGCCCCCCTGACGTCGCCCAGGTGCTCGGCCCAGTAGAATCATCCGTTCGCTCGGCCGCTTGGGAGGACTTCGACGACGTGACCCACGAGCAGGACGTCCAGGAAGAGCAGTTGTTCCTGGACCGAGCCTACGACGGCCTCGATTCGATGCGCGCCGAGGCATCGCGCATGCTCGAGTCGGTGCTCGACCTCGGGCGTGGGGGAACCTTCCAGTCTCGTACCGAGCGGGACATCGTTGTCCGCACGAGCATGGCGCGCCTCGCGCAGCTCGACATCGGCGACCAGGCGCTCTGCTTCGGACGGATCGATCGCACGCCCGAAGAAGGCCACGACCGCGGCGAGACCTTCCACATCGGGCGCCTCGCCGTCTCGGGCCCCGACCACGAGCCCCTCGTGGTGGACTGGCGCGCGCCGGTCGCCGAGCCCTTCTACCGGGCGACGGGGCTCGATCCCCAGGGGCTCGCCCGGCGTCGTCACCTCGCCGTGAGCGGCCGGAAGGTGACCGGGGTCGAGGACGAGTACTTCGCGCTGGTCGGTCGGCTCGAGCCGCACGACGCCTCCGGCAACGGCGACCGCGCCGGAGCTGCCGTGGCGGTCGACGGGCTGCCGCTCGGCGGCCCGGGCGCGCTCCTCGCTGCGCTGAGCGGGGCGCGCACGGGCCAGATGGGCGACATCGTCGCGACCATCCAGCGCGAGCAGGACGAGATCATCCGCTCGCCGATGGCCGGCGTCCTCATGGTCCAAGGCGGGCCGGGCACGGGGAAGACCGCCGTGGCCCTCCACCGCGCGGCGTACCTGCTCTACACGCACCGCTTCCCCCTGGAGCGCCAGGGGGTGCTCGTGGTCGGCCCGAACCCGCTCTTCCTCCGCTACATCGAGCGGGTCCTCCCCTCGCTCGGCGAGACCGGAGTGACGTTGTCGACGGTCGCGGGTCTCGTTCCCGAGATCCGCGTGCGTGCCGCGGAGCCGCCGTCGGTGGCCCGGCTCAAGGGGGACGCGCGCATGGCGGCAGTGATCGCGAAGGCCGTCCGGACGCGCCAGCGGGGGCTCCGCAGCGACCTGTACGTGCCGTTCGGCGCCACCACGCTCCGCCTCCCGGCCGAAGAGACCGAGCAGGTGGTCGCCGCCGCCCGCCGGCGGCGAGGGCCGCACAACGCGCGTCGCCGCTTCGTCGAGCAGCAGGTCCTCCAGCGGCTCGCCGAGCAGTACGACGACTTCCGTCGGCGCGGAGCTGCCGGCTCCTTGGAAGCCCCCGACCTCTCTGGCGCGGTGCCCAAGGTCCTGGCGTCTCCCGGGGCCCCCGGCGCCGCCGCCGTCCGCACAAAGACGGGTGAGGTGGATCTGGCCGAGCTGCGGCGCCAGATCCGCAGGAGCCCGGTCGTCGCCGAAGCGCTCGACCGGATGTGGCCGCGTCTCTCCCCCCACGAGCTGGTGCACGACCTCTTCGGTGCCCGCCCGCTGCTCGCTGCCGCGAGCAGCGGGATCCTCTCCGACGCCGAGCTGGCCCTGCTCCACCGGTCGCGCGGCCCGTCGCTCGACGACGTCGCCTGGACCGCGGCAGACGCCGCGCTGGTCGACGAGGCGCGTGCCCTGCTGGGCCCCCGCCGGCCGCGGCTGCGCCAGCGCGCGGCGTCGCCGGACCGTGGTGACCACCTCCGTGACGAGATCGGCTTCTGGCCGGCGGGGCTCAGCGCGAACCCGCTTCCCTCGCCGAGCGGCAACGGCGGCACACCCGACGAGGACGTTCGGGTGTTCGGCCATATCGTGGTCGACGAGGCCCAGGACCTTTCTCCGATGCAGTTGCGCATGCTCGCACGTCGGTCGATCACCGGCTCGATGACGGTCGTGGGGGACGCCGCGCAGGCCATCGGGCCATGGACGCCGCGAGGGTGGGCCGACGTCGAGCGGCACCTCTCTCCGACGCGGCCAGCGCGGGTCGCGGAGCTCACCGTCGGGTACCGGACCCCGGTGGAGGTGATGGACGTGGCGGCGGGGGTGCTGGCAGTCGCCGCGCCCGGCGTGCAGCCGCCCACCCCGGTGCGTCGCTCGGGGGTCGCGCCGAAGGCCTTTCGTGCCGCGCCGGGCGAGGTGGCGTCCAGGACCGCCCAGGCGGCCGCTGCCGAGCTGGCGGAGGTCGAAGGGGGCAGAACGGCCGTCCTCGTCCCCTTCGGGCTGGAGGGCGAGGTGACCCGTGCGCTCCAGGCCGCCGGCCTCGAGCCGGTCGACCCGAGGGACGCCGCCGGCCCGGGGCTCGCGGCGCCGCTCGTGGTGCTCCCCGCGGCCGAGTCCCACGGTCTCGAGTTCGACGCGGTGGTGGTGGTCGAGCCAGCGGCGATCGTGGCCGGCGAAGAAGCGGCGGGTGCCGTCACGGCATCCCCGTCCGAGCCGACGACGGCTGGCTACCGCGCCCTGTACGTGGCGCTGACGCGTCCTACGCGGCGGCTCACGGTCGTGCACGGGAGGGACCTTCCCGAGGGGCTCGTCGTCGGCTGAGAGCCGCGCGGC
>JAKATJ010000040.1:11653-13577 GCA_021828005.1 Actinomycetes bacterium
CGAGCAGGCCCTTTGGTTGCGAGCGCCCACCTTGCGCACCTGTGCAGGAGGTTGGCGCCGAGGCGGCGGGGTCGACTAGTAAATAGGCCCGTGAGCCAGGCGATCTCGGTCCCGCAGCCGGGCAAGCCCGCTCGGTTGGTGCACGACCGTCCGCCGATGCTCGCCGTCGGCGTCATGATCTGGCTCGGCTCGGAGCTCATGTTCTTCAGCGGCCTCTTCGCCGCGTTCTTCACCATCCGGGCGAACGACCACCCCTGGCCGCCGGTGGGGACCAAGCTCGACGTGGTACAGGCCGGGATCTTCACGGCGATCCTCGTCTCGTCGAGCTTCACCATGCAGTACGCGGTGTTCCTCGAGGAGCGGGGGAACCGCCGGGCCGCGCGCGCCTGGATCGGGGCGACGATGGTGCTCGGCTTCATGTTCCTCGGGAACCAGTTCTACGAGTGGGTCTCGCAGACCACCCGGTGGAGCACGAACGCCTTCGGCTCGCTGTTCTACATCATGTCCGGCCTCCACGGCCTCCATGTCTTCATCGGGCTGGTCGCGATGATGTTCCTGCTCGGGCGCATGAAGGGTCGGGGCGGCGACCCCGGTGAGCTCTCGGTCTTCCAGGGGGTCAGCTACTACTGGCACTTCGTCGACATCGTGTGGATCGGCCTCTACAGTTGCCTGTTCCTGCTGAAGTAGGGGCGGCCCAGTGATCCGTCAATCGAAGAAGAGCCGCTACGTGCTGCCCGCCGCGCTGCTGCTCGCCGTCGGGCTCGGCAGCGCGCTCTCGTTGGCGTCAGGCGCGCAGGCCGCATCCAGGTCCCGGTCGCACGCGGCGCGGCACTCCTCGAGCACACAGACGGCGTCGAGCACACAGACGGCTTCCGGCGTCACGACAACCAAGCCTCCGGCACGCGCAGGCCGGTCCGCCTTCCTGACAGCGGGCGGAACGCAATTCGTGAACACAAAGCCGCGCGTGACAACGCACGCGCCTGCGTGCGTCCAGGACGCCCAGCGGATCGGGTACAGGTCCCCGAAGAACTCCGGATCCCCGCAGAACAGCACACCCGCGTACCTCAGGTGCTCGCACGGCAAGGTGGTGCAGTACGGTGACTCCTCCATCGTCTACCGCCTCCCGCCGTCCTCCTACATCGCCGCCGGCCACAGACTGTTCGAGGAGAACTGCTCGAGCTGCCACCTCGCGACAGCCGAGGGGAGCTCCGTGGCCCCTTCGCTTCGCGGCGTCGGTCCGGCGACGGTCGACTTCTGGGTGACTACCGGGCGCATGCCTGCGGCGACCCCGCTTCAGGTCCAGGCGACAGCGAAGCCCCCCCGCCTCTCCGAGAAGGAGGCCGAGGAGGTGGCGGCCTGGATCAACTCACTCGCACCGTCGGCGCCCTACATCCCCGATGTGAACTTGAAGGGGGCGAGCCTGAGGAGGGGTGCGACACTCTTCGCGCTCAACTGCGCCGCGTGCCACACCATCACGGGCGCCGGCGACGCGCTCGCCTACGGCACCTTCGCACCCACCCTCCACGTCGCGACGGCCCGGCAGGTGGCCGAGGCCATCCGCACCGGACCCGGCAACATGCCGCGCTTCACGGGGAACCTCTCGGACGCCGAAGTGCGCAACATCGTCGCCTACGTCACCGAGAAGATCCAGCACCCCTCGAACCCGGGCGGCTTCGGCCTGGGCGGCGTGGGGCCGGTGACCGAGGGGTTCGTGGCGCTCCTCTTCGGCGTGGGCGGCCTCATGCTGGTCGGTTTCTGGATCGGGGACAGGGCGAAGTGACGCCGGTGGACGGCACACGAAGATGAGCGAGCTGGACGAAGCCCGCATCCCCGGGGAGGTCGACGCCGCCAGGGCCGACAACGGCCACGGGCCGGGGACAGCGGACGGCCACGGGCCGGGGACAGCGGACGGCCACGGGCCGGG
>JAKATJ010000040.1:13677-16396 GCA_021828005.1 Actinomycetes bacterium
ACGGCCACGGGCCGGGGACAGCGGACGGCCACGGGCCGGGGACAGCGGACGGCCACGGGCCGGGTGCGCCGCTGCTGCCGGCGGTGCCCGCCGACGACCCTCACCTGGCCGACGCTGCAAGCGACCCGCGCCGGGTGGAGGCGATCATCGGGCTCTGCTTCCTCGTCGGGATCGCCGGCGTCGCCGCGTTCGGGGGCGCCTTCGTCGAGGACGCGAACACCCAGGTCCTCGCCGGGACGCTCTTCGGCGGGCTCTTCTTCCTCGGTTTCGGCCTCGCCGCGTGGGGCAAGTACCTGATGCCCCGTGGGCCGTTCGTCGAGGAGCGCCACCCCCTGGAGTCCAGCGCCCGGGACCGCCAGGCCATGGCGGCGGCGATCGTGGAGCGGACCGGCATCGTCGTGAAGCGCCGGAAGCTCCTCGGCGCGATGCTCGCCACGGGACTCGGGATCTTCGGGGTCGTGGCGGCGTTCCCCCTTCTGCGCTCCCTCGGGCCGAAGCCGGGGTCGAGCCTGTTCAAGACGAACTGGAAGAAGGGGTCGCTCCTCGTCGATCTCTACGGCAAGCCCGTTCACCGGACAGACATGCAAGTCGGGGGGCTGCTCACCGTCTTCCCGCAAGGGAAGGAGAACACACTGACAGCCCAGGCCGTCGACCAGGCGGTGCTCATCCGCGTCCAGTCGACCACGCTCGTCACCATGAAGGGGCGGGGGGACTGGGCTCCCGACGGCTACGTCTGCTATTCCAAGGTCTGCACCCACCTCGGCTGCCCGGTGGGCCTCTACGAGCAGCTGCTCGAGCTGCTCGTCTGCCCGTGCCACCAGTCGATGTTCAACGTGCGCGACGGCGCCTTCCCGGTGTTCGGTCCCGCGCCCCGGCCGCTCCCGCAGCTGCCCGTCTATTTCGACTCGAACGGCTTCCTCCGCGCCAGGGACGGCTTCGACCAGCCGGTCGGCCCCGGCTTCTGGGAGCGCACGACACAGGGCAACGGGAGGGCGAGCGCCACATGACCGCTGCTCGGGACACCCGCACGGAGGCGACCGGATGGCTGTGACCGAGAGCCGGCCGCGCACGCGCCGCGAGGCGCGCGAGAAGCTGGGCGCCTACGGTCGCGTCCAGCAGGCGGTCAACGAGCTCGACGACCGGGTCGGTATCGCCAAGGCCGGCCGTGCCCTGCTCGACAAGATCTTCCCGGACCACTGGTCGTTCATGCTCGGCGAGATCGCGCTCTACTCCTTCGTCGTGCTCGTCGTGACCGGGATCTTCCTCACGTTCTACTACGTGCCCTCGAGCACCCAGGTCGTCTACCACGGGCCCTACAAGCCCCTGGACGGACAGCGCATGTCGGAGGCGTACTTCTCCACCATCAACATCTCGTTCTCGGTGCGCGCCGGCCTGCTCATGCGCCAGGTCCACCACTGGGCGGCAGACGTGTTCGTCGGCTCGATCGTCGTGCACATGGCGCGGATCTTCTTCACCGGCGCCTTCCGCAAGCCGCGGGAGCTCAACTGGACGATCGGGATCGTCCTCCTCATCCTCGCGATCCTGAACGGCTTCATCGGCTACTCGCTCCCCGACGACCTCATCTCGGGGACCGGCATCCGGATCGCGTACTCGATCCTCCTGTCGATCCCCTTCGTCGGCAGCTACCTCGCGTTCTTCCTCTTCGGCGGCCCGTACCCGGGCACGGCAATCCTGGAGCGGTTCTACATCGTCCACGTCCTGCTCCTGCCGCTGATCATCATCGGGTTGATCGGCGCGCACCTCGGCCTGCTCGTCCGCCAGAAGCACACCCAGTTCCGGGGCCAGGGCCGGACCGAGCACAACGTCGTCGGATCCCCGATGTTCCCGCAGTTCGCAGCCAAGACGACCGGCTTCATGCTCATGGTCACGGGCGTGCTCGGCGTGCTCGGCGGCTACGCGCAGATCAACCCCATCTGGCAGTTCGGACCGTACGAGCCGACCAAGATCTCCTACGCCGTCCAGCCCGACTTGTACATGGGATGGCTAGACGGCGCACTGCGCGTCATGCCGTCGTGGGAGTTCACCGGCTGGGGCCACACGATCCCCTGGGAGGTGTTCCTCCCGGCGGTCATCTTCCCCGGGCTCATCTTCAACATCTGTCTGGCGTGGCCCATGATCGAACGGCGGTTCACCAAGGACTACGCGCTCCACAACCTTCTCGACCGTCCTCGTGACCGCCCCAAGCGGACGGCGGCGGGCGCCGCGATGATCGCTCTCATCTTCACGGTCTTCGCCGCCAGCTCGACCGACGTCCTGGCGAACTACTTCCACCTCTCGCTGAACGCCGTGCTGTGGTTCTTCAGGATCGCGGTCGTCGTCGTGCCGATCATCGCCAGCGTGGTCACCTGGAAGATCTGCGTCGAGATGCAGGAAGTGCCTGGTGCGGTGAAGCGCAAGCGGGCGATGGTCGTGTCGCGGACCGCCGAGGGCGAGTACGTCGCCGTCCCCGCGGAGGCGCGGCCTGGCGACGAGCACGAAGAGCTCGAGCCGGAACCGGTTCCGCTGCGCATCGAGCTGCCTCAGACGGTCGGCGCCGGGGCGACCACCGCGACGGCGGAGTCGGGCGTCCGGCGCGTTCGCAGGTAGTCCTCCCCGGAGTCCCCGTCCTCCGGCGATGTAGCGGCGACGGGAACCTCGAAGACGACGACAGCGACCCGAGCGCTGTGTCACCGTCGCGATGCTCGACCTCAGCGTCGAG
>JAKATJ010000176.1 GCA_021828005.1 Actinomycetes bacterium
GGCGTGCCCGGCGGGTCGGGCGTGCCCGGCGGGTCGGGCGTTGCAGCCGAGGGGTCCGGGGCGGTCACGGTCACCTCCCCATTCTTGCGGACCTCACGACGCGGCGCGCGCCGCCGGTTCCGGGCGCGCGCCAACGCCAGCCGCCCGGGTGCTCAGGACAGCGCGTTCGCCTTGTCGCTGAGCGACTGCAGGAGCTCGTCGAAGGACTTCGCGAACGCGCTCACGCCCTGCTCTTCCAAGACCGCGCTCACCTCCTCCATGTCGATGCCCGCATCGGCGAGATCGTCGAGGGCGCGATGCGCGCCGGGCAGGTCCGCGTCCGCGGTGCGCGCGATCGTCCCGTGGTCCAAGAGCGCCTCGAGCGTCGTCTGCGGCATCGTGTTCACCGTGTCGGGCCCGATGAGCGTCTCGACGTAGAGGAGGTCCGGGTAGCGCGGGTTCTTGGTCGACGTGGAAGCCCAGAGGGGTCGCTGGACCCGAGCGCCCTTCGCACGCAGCGCGTCCCAGCGCGTGCCCCGGAAGGTCTTGGTGAAGTGCTCGTAGGCGACCTGCGCCTGGGCGACCGCTGCCTTCCCGCGCAACGCGAGCACCGACGGGTCGCCCTCACCGTCGCCGCCCCCCGAGAGGGCCTCCAGGCGCCGGTCCACCTCCGTGTCGACCCGGCTCACAAAGAACGACGCGACGCTGTGCACGCCTGACAGGTCGGTCGCACCGCCCGCCGCGTACGCCTCGAGGCCCGAGAGGTATGCCTCCATGACCTGGTCGTACCGGTCAAGACTGAAGATCAACGTGACGTTCACACTTCGTCCCTCGGCAAAGAGGGTCCTGATCGCCGGGACCCCCGCCGGCGTGCCCGGAACCTTCACGAGGAGGTTGGGCCGGCCGATGCGCTCGTGGAGCGACCGGGCGGCGGCGACGCTCCCCTCGGTATCGCCGGCGAGCGAGGGCGCGACCTCGAGCGAGACGAACCCGTCCGCGCCGCCGCTCGACCGGTGCACGGGGTCGAGCACCTCCAGCGCGCGCTCGATGTCGTCGATGGCCATCTCCCAGTACGCCTCGTCGACGGTCTTCGTGCCGATGAGCGCCCGGAACTGCTCGTCGTAGACGTCGCTGTCCTCGATCGCCTTGGCGAAGATCGTCGGGTTGGACGTGACGCCGCGCACCCCCTCGCCGACGAGGTCCCGCAGGTGGCCGCCGGTGAGCCATTCCCGGTGGAGGTCGTCCATCCACGGGCTCTGCCCCTCGCGCTCGTAGAGGTCGCTCAGCTTGGTCATCCCGTTCCTCCTCATCCCCGGCGGCCGTCGCCGCCGGGACCCCGTCGCCTCCCGAGCAGCGCGCGCGCCTGGGTGGCTACGTGCTCGGGGGTGAAGCCGAGCTCCTCCATCACGCGTGCCCCGGGAGCCGACGCGCCGAACGTGTCGATCGACACGGTCGCGTCGGCGTAGCGTTCCCACCCGAACGACGAGCCGGCCTCGACGGCGAGCGCGGGGACCCCCGGCGGCAGCACGCCGGCCCGATAGGCCGGCTCCTGCGCCTCGAACCACTCCCAGCACGGGAGGGACACCACCCGAGCCCGCACTCCCGTGGACCCCAGCTGCTCGGCCGCCGCGACGCACACGTGGACTTCGCTGCCCGTGCCGACGAGCACGACCTCCGGTGGTCCCGCGCCGGCACCTCCCGGCTCGTCCACGAGGACGTAGCCCCCGCGACGGACGCCGGCCGGCGCCCGATCGGCGGTCTGCGCGAGCACGGGGACCTCCTGGCGGGTCAGCACCAGCCCGACCGGCTCCTCACCGTCGACGGCGAGGAGCCACGCCTGCGCGCACTCGTTGGCGTCAGCCGGCCGGCACACGGCGAGCCCGGGCACCGCGCGGAGCGACGCCAGGTGCTCGATCGGCTGGTGGGTGGGGCCGTCCTCGCCGAGCCCGATCGAGTCGTGCGTCCAGGAGTAGATCACGTGCGCGCGCGACATCGCCGCGAGCCGGACGGCCGGGCGCATGTAGTCGCTGAAGCAGAAGAACGTCCCGCCCATCGGCAGCACACCTTTGTGGTGGGCCATCCCCGTCATGGCGGCAGCCATCCCGTGCTCGCGGATGCCGAAGTACACCTGGCGGCCGCCGGGGCGTTCGGGCGATTGCCGCTCCCCGTCGTCGATCCTCATGCCGGTGTTCCCCGTCAGGTCGGCCGCACCCGCGACGACGCCGGGGATCAGATCGGCGGTCGCGTTGAGGCACGCGTTCACGGCCTTGCGCGTGGCGACCATCGTCCCCGGGGCGAAGCGGGGGAGCCTCTGCTCCCAGCCCGGGAGGCCGCGCCCGGCCCACGCCGCGTCCCACTCGGCGCGCTCGCCGCTCCACCGCTCCAGGCGCGCCTCCCATGCCGCACGCAGCTCCTGGCCGCGCGCGATGGTGCGGCGGTAGAGCTGGAGCACCTCGTCGGGCACCCAGAAGCTCTCCTCCGCGGGGAGGCCGAGGATCGCCTTGGTCTCTTTGATCTCCTCCTCGTCGAACGGGTCGCCGTGCGCCTTCGCGCTGTCGGTCAGGTGCGGAGAGGGCCATCCGATGTGGCTGCGCAGCATGATGAGGGAAGGCTTGTCCTCGACCGCCATCGCGCGGCGCAGCGCGCGCTCGATGGCCGCCGTGTCGTTCGCCACCTCGCCGATGTCGTCGACGTCCCAGCCGTAGCCGCGAAACCTCTCGGCCACGTCGTCGCTGTACGCGAGCTCCGTCGGGCCGTCGATCGAGATGTGGTTGTTGTCGTAGACGTAGACGAGCCGGCCGAGCCCCAGGTGGCCGGCGAGCGAAGCCGCCTCGTGGCTGACGCCCTCCTCGAGGCAGCCGTCGCCGCAGAGGACGAAGGTGTGGTGGTCGACGAGCTCGGGGCCGAAGCGCGCACGCAGGACGCGTTCTGCGACCCCCATGCCGACGCCGTTCGCGAAGCCCTGCCCGAGCGGCCCGGTGGTGACCTCGACCCCCGGCACGCGGTGCTTCTCTGGATGGCCCGGCGTCCGCGAGCCCCACTGGCGAAATGCCTTCAGGTCGTCGAGCGTGAGCCCGTACCCGCACAGGTAGAGCATCGAGTAGAGGAGGACCGACGCGTGCCCGTTGGACAGGACGAACCGGTCCCTGTCCGGCCAGTCGGGATCGCTCGGGTCGTGGCGCATGACCCGCGTGTAGAGCACGTGCGCGAGCGGCGCGAGCGCCATCGCCGTGCCCGAATGCCCGGAGCGCGCGCGGGCTGGCGCGTCCATCGCGAGCCCCCGGACCACGTTGATGCCGAGCTGCTCGAGG
>JAKATJ010000041.1 GCA_021828005.1 Actinomycetes bacterium
CGGAGACGACACGGAACCTACGGAGGGAGCCACAGTTCCTGGGACGGGTGCCCGCAAGGACGACCGCTACAAGTGGGTCGTCCTCACGAACACGACCCTCGGTATGATGATGGCGACCATCGACACCTCGATCATGCTGATCGCGCTGCCCGACGTCTTCCGGGGAATCGGTATCGATCCGCTGAAGGCTGGCAACAGCTTCTACCTCCTGTGGATGATCCTCGGGTTCATGGTCGTGACGAGCGTTCTCGTGGTGAGCCTCGGCCGCCTGGGTGACATGTTCGGCCGGGTGCGGATGTACAACCTGGGCTTCGCGATCTACACCTTCTTCTCGCTCGTGCTCGGCGTGACCTGGATGCACGGCACTTCGGGGGCGATCTGGTTGGTCGTGATGCGGCTCTTCCAGGGAGTGGGAGCAGCGTTCCTCATCGCGAACTCCTCCGCGATCCTGACGGACGCGTTCCCGCCTGGACAGCGCGGCATGGCGCTCGGCATCAACCAGATCACCGGCATCGCGGGGACGTTCATCGGTCTCGTGCTCGGGGGTGTGCTCGGACCGATCGACTGGCATCTGATCTTCTACGTGTCGGTGCCTGTGGGCGTCTTCTGCACGGTCTGGGCGTACACGAGGCTGCGTCAAGTGCCACGACGCGAGCATGCGCGAGTTGACTGGATCGGCAACGTCA
Organism: Actinomycetes bacterium; assembly: GCA_021828005.1. Taxonomy (GTDB): domain Bacteria; phylum Actinomycetota; class Acidimicrobiia; order Acidimicrobiales; family RAAP-2; genus JAJYVT01. Next base: position 687 of record JAKATJ010000041.1, read on the forward strand.
CGTTCTCGCTCGGCCTGGTGTCTCTCATGGTCGGCATCACCTATGGGATCCAGCCGTACGGCGGGCAGCCGATGGGCTGGGAAAGCCCGTTCGTCGACGGGTGCCTCGGCGGAGGCGTCCTTTTGATCGTCGTGTTCGCGCTCATCGAGCAAAAGGTCGCCGAACCGATGTTCCGCCTGCGGCTCTTCCGGATCCGTGCCTTCACTGCGGGGAGCCTCTCGTCCTTCCTGTCGGCCGTCGGGAGGGGAGGGCTCATGTTCATGCTGATCATCTGGCTGCAGGGCATCTGGCTACCGCTTCACGGCTACAGCTTCACCCGGACTCCGCTCTGGGCCGGGATCTACATGCTGCCGCTCACCGGCGGCTTCCTCCTCGCGGGTCCGGCCTCAGGGATCCTCTCGGACCGCTTCGGCTCGAGGCCGTTCGCGTCGGGGGGAATGGTCGTCGCCGCGGTGAGCTTCGTGTTGCTGGAGGCGCTGCCGGTCAACTTCTCCTACTGGACCTTCGCGCTTCTCCTCCTCATGAACGGCATGGCCATGGGGGCATTCGCAGCCCCCAATCGCGCCGGAGTGATGAACAGCCTGCCGCCCCAGCACCGGGGCGTGGGCTCGGGGATGAACTCCACGTTCCAGAACTCGGCGCAGGTCCTCTCGATCGGGATCTTCTTCACCCTCATGATCGTCGGCCTCTCCTCAGCGTTGCCCGGCGCGCTCGAGCACGGGCTGGTTGCGCACGGGGTACCTGCTGCAGCGGCCGTGAAGGTCTCAAAGCTTCCGCCGGTCTCCGTCCTCTTCGCTGCGTTCCTCGGCTACAGCCCGATCCAGCACTTGCTCGGGAGCTCCGTCCTGGCGCGCCTCCCTGCCTCCAGCGCGCGCGCATTGACGAGCAGGTCCTTCTTCCCCCATCTGATCACCGGCTCGTTCCGGAGCGGGCTCCACGCAGCGTTCGATTTCGCCATCATCGCCTGCCTGGTCGCGGCCGGCGCGTCCTGGCTGCGCGGTGGGAAGTACATGTACGTCGAGCGAGACTCGGGTAGTGCGGCGCGGAGGACTTCGATGACGGTGGAGGGCGACGGCACGGGCAGGAGCGAACGCGCGCCCGGAGGATCGGGAGCCCTCGGGACGGCAGAGCCGCGGCACTAGCGAACGGCAGAGACTGCCCGCAAGCGGCGCTTCAGGCGTCGAGGTTCCCGGCGCGTCCTTCGCGCCGGCCCATGTGCCATCCATTGCAGAAGGCGCATTTGTAGACGCCCAGCTCCGTGCCCGACTCCTTCGACCGTTCATCCGCGGCCACGAGTGCGTCGGCTCGACTCGGGTATCGCACCTTGGGCTGGCCATCTTCCCGCCAGTGCGAGGCGTCGATCGCAAGGGGTCGGTAAGGGCCACGCGGCACTCGCTCAGTCTGCCGGCAACGAGAGCGCGCGGCGCGCGCGCCGATACGCGGTTCGGGCGCGGGATCCCCACCGGGGCGCACCATGAGTCTGCACGTTGGTGGTACGAGCATTGCGATCGCGTGAAGATATCGTGGTCACGGGGTTGTCGTGAGACTCCGCACACTCCAGCACGGCAGTTCTCCGGCGGGCGGCCAGCAGGGTTCGGAGCCAACGGAAACCATCGAATTCGCGCCGGAACGTCAACGTGCGCTGTGCCACTTGACGAGGGCGTATCCCCTCGCTAGACAGGGGTTCCCGTGACCGTCTTCAGGCGTGCCTTCGCGGCCGGTTCGGAGTCGGCGCGACGGGGCGCGGTGTCGTCGGCGAGAGCCGTGGCGCCCGCTCTGTGCAGCCTCGGAGGTGCAGCGATGCTCGTCGCAACGCTGTGCGCTGTCGCCGCGCCCGCAGGTGCGGACGTCCCCAAGAGCCTGCAAGAACAGGCGGCGGCGCTCTCGCAGCGGATGTTGCTCGAGCAGCTCCAGATCGGCGGATTCCAGCAGCAGCGTGCCGCTGACATGACGAGCGTCGTCGCTGACGATGCACGGCTGCAGCGGCTGAAGGTGCGGCTCTTCGACCTGCAGCACCGAATCGGTGCGGACCGCGCACGGCTGCGCAGTGCCGCGGTGAAAGCCTACGTGGAGGGCGGGACGCAGGCCGATGGCGTGAGCGCGCTCTTTGCCGACACGCCTTCGGAGAACGCAAGCGCCGTGTACGCCCAGGTGATGAACGCGGATCTCGGTCTCTCGCTGGTCCGGCTCCAGTCCGACGTGCGAGCGCTGCATACGGAAACGGTGCTGCAGCAAGAGGTCTCGGCAGGAGCGCAGAGGCAGCTGCGCAGCGCGAACGCGGCGCTCGCGGCGGCCCAGTCGACGCAGCTGCAGCTCGCGCGGCAACGCGCCAGCGTGGCCGGCGAGCTGGCGGCGGCACAGCAGCAGGCGCTGATCGCTTCGCGAGAAGCGGCGGCGCGGGCCGCTTCGGTGTCCAACGGCCAGGAAGTTCGGGCCTCTGCTGCCTCCAAATCGTCGACTGGACCGGGGTCGTCCCCGTCGGCCCCCCCGACCCCCGCGAGCGCCCCGACCGCGTCGTCCCCGTCGGCCCACCCGACCGCGTCGGCCCACCCGACCGCGTCGGCCCCCCCGACCCCGTCGGCCCCCCCGACCCCGTCGGCCCCCCCGGCCCCGTCGGCCCCCCCGACAACGGTGTCGGGTGCGCTGCCCCCGTTGAACACGTTTCTGAGCTGCGTGGTCCAGGCCGAATCGGGCGGGAACTACCAAGCGGTCTCGCCGACAGGGCAGTACATGGGTGCGTTCCAGTTCGCGCAGGCGACGTGGAACATCGCCGCTGGGTTGGCGGGGATGCCGACACTTGTCGGTGCCCCGCCCTACCAAGCATCCGTGCGAGACCAGGATCTGCTTGCGATTGCGCTCTACAACGCCGACGGCGAGCAGCCCTGGTACGACCCCTGCAGAAACTGAGCGCCGAGCACGACCGTCACGTGCCCGACCGCCACCCGACGCGGACTTGTCGGCACGCACAATGTCGGCGTGTGCCGCGTCGCGTAAGGTGCCGGACGTGACGATGGTCGGCGTGCCTGGCGACGCGGCGGGCGTGGCGGTCGTGACGGGCGCGACGAGTGGCATCGGCGAGGCTACGGCGCGCCGGCTCGCTTCACTCGGGTTCGACGTGGTGATCGGCGCGCGCCGGGAGGACCGGCTCCGTGCGGTCGCGGGCGACATCGGAGCTCGCTACGCCGTCCTGGACGTCGCCGAACCTCAGTCGGTCGACCGCTTCTGCGCGGGCATCGACGAGTGCCGAGTCCTTGTCAACAACGCTGGGGGTGCACTCGGGCTCGACCGGATCGAGGTCGCCGACGAGGACGAGTGGAGGACCATGTTCGAGACGAACGTCCTCGGTACGCTCCGCATGACGAAGCGGCTTCTCCCGTTGCTCGAAGCAAGCGGGAACGGGCACGTCGTGACGGTCGGGTCGATCGCCGGCTACCAGCCCTACGCCGGTGGTGGGGGCTACAACGCGGCGAAGTTCGCTGAACGCGCGTTCTCCAATGTGCTGCGAATAGAGCTCCTCGGTCGGCCCATCAGGGTCTCGGAGATCGATCCGGGCATGGTCCAGACGGAGTTCAGCACCATCCGCTTCCGCGGCGACGAGGAACGGGCCAGGTCGGTCTACCGCGGGATGACGCCCCTCAGCGCAGAGGATGTCGCAGAGTGCGTCGCATTCGTCGTGACCAGACCGCCGCACGTGAACATCGACGCGCTCGTCGTGCTGGCACGCGACCAGTCCGGCGCGACGATGGTCCATCGACGCGAGGAGAGCACGTGAGCACGCTCAACGACCTTCTCGTGCGCGCAGACGCTCGTGCAGCTCAGCGCTTGCACAATGTCAGCGACGCTCGGCGCGCCGCGCGCAGAAGGCTGCCAGCTGTGATCTTCGACTACGTAGACGGCGCGGCCGACGACGAGGTGACGATGCGCCGGAACGAGGACGTGTTCGCCGAGGTGGCGTTTCGTCCCAAGATGGCCTCGGGGAGCGTGGAGCCGCGTCTCGGCGTCACGGTGCTCGGGAAGGAGATCGACTTCCCCGTGATGCTCGCGCCCTGTGGGCTGGTTCGACTCCTCCATGCCGACGGCCCGACGGGGGTCGCGCGCGCCGCGGCGTCGAGGGGCACCATCTCGGTCTTGAGCACGGTCTCCGGGAGCCCTGTGGAGGTGGTTGCAGGCGAATCGAAGGCGCCACTGTGGTTCCAGCTGTACTCGGCTGCCGGTCTCTCGGAAGCGGATTCGCTGTGCGACCGAGCCGCCGCTGCAGGCATCGACGTGCTCATGGTCACCGTCGACACGCCGACGCTCGGCAACCGCGAGCGCGACGTTCGCCACGGAGTCGCACCGCCGCTTCGTGTCGATACGCACAACGCGGTGCCGCTCGGGCTGCAGGTCCTGGCCCGCCCCCGCTGGGCGGCGCAGCTCGCAGCGACCGGGGTCCGGCTCTCGAGGAAGGAGACCGGGCCGGCGGGGCAGGGCAGCGGACTGCTCAGCTCCGTCGCGTCGCCGTTCTCGTGGGACGATTTGGCGCATCTTCGCAACCGCTGGCAAGGCCAGTTCGTCGTGAAGGGCGTCCTCTCGGGGGCGGACGCACGCCGGGCGGTCGATTCGGGGGCGGACGCCGTCGTCGTCTCGAACCACGGCGGGCGCCAGCTCGACGGTGCACCGGCGACCCTGCAAATGCTCCCCGGTGTCGTCGAGGCTGTCGGCGGCGACGTCGAGGTACTCATCGACGGAGGAATCCGCCGCGGGTCGCACGTGGTCGCGGCGCTCGCGCTGGGCGCCCGTGCCGTGCTGATCGGGCGCCCGTACCTCTTCGGACTGGCCTCCGCGGGAGAGCGGGGGGTGGAGCGAATCCTCGACATCCTCCGTGCGGAGATGCGCCGGACGATGGTCCTCATGGGCTGTCCCTCCGTGGACCAGCTGAGCCCGGACTGGCTGGAGGTGCCCGGGACCTGAGCGCGACGGCGTGACGGAGCTCCGTTCGCCCTACGCGTACGAGAAGGGGAGCGCGTTCGATCTCCCGCTCTCGGTGAACAGCCTCAGGTACGCCGTCTCCGGGCGGCTGCCGAGATCGGGCACCGTCACCGTGCAGACCGTCATCGACGGGCAACTCGTCGGTGCGACGGTTCCCCCGAAATACGCCACGACGGAGCCGTTCCTGCTGAAAAATCCCGAGCCGCGGACCACGACGAGCTGACCCTCGCTTCCCGAGACAGGTGAGAGGGCCGTCAGCAGCGGCCCGGCGGCAGCGCCGGTAGCGGGGGTCGTCGACGTCGTTGCCACATGCGAAGGCTGCGGCGGCTCCTGCGGCGCTGCTCCGCCGGTCGCGGCGTGCGAGGGTGAGGGTGAGGGTGAGGGTGAGGGTGAGGGATTGTGCGGCGACCCGCTGCTCGTCCGGGGACGCTCGACCCGACTGGGGCCGGCCTGGGCGGTCCCCGGAGCACGCGTGACGTGCGCAGGTGACCGCAGCGCCAGCGCGAGCGCGGTACCGGCGACGGACAGGACGAGGACGCCCGCAGCGCCCATGAGCAGCGCCGGTGGCGGCGGGCGCCCGGCGAGCGTCCGCCCGAGCCTCCATCCCTGGCTCCGGCTGCCCGCCGCCCGATCCAGGGTGGCCGGCACATGGGTGGCACTTGGCGTGGAGGTCCGGGGCGGGACCGGCCCGCCGCGGGGCGCCCGCAGATCCCGGCCGCTCGCCGTCGCTCGCGAGACGAGATGCCGCGGCCCGGTCTCCTCGTCCCCTTCGTCCCGGCCGGTCTCGCCGTCGTATGTGCGGGCCCGTCTGGCCGCGCTCGCCATTGCGGCGAGCGCTCGCAGGCTCGGCTCCCCAGGCGAGGGTGCACGTGGCCCACGTTGCGTCCCCGAGCCGCGGCCCATGCCGGGTAGCTTTCCCCGGGCACGCCGATCCCTCACACGACCATGATGGGCCCAGTCGAGGCGGAGGTGTCAGCAGGCGGGCCGAGACGTCGTCGGCGGCGTACGCGCAGGGAGCCATCGCGGGCCTCAGGAAGTGCCCGGTGCGCCTTCGGGTCGCCGCTCGCACCCGAGGTCCTCGTTGGGTCGCCGGCCGTTGGCACGTCGTCCGTCAGCGCCCGCGGATGGCAAGATGTCCAGGCCACCGCGCTCGCGCGTTCAGTCGATCGCAGAAGCCGGCACCGAGCCCGACGGGCACCCTGGTGGCTACCAGCGGTCCCAGTGCACCACGTCCTCGAAACGGCGCCGGTCCGGGTGCTCGATCGGGCGGAGCGGCCGGTCCGCCGGGTGACCGAGCGCGATGAGGTAGGGGCAGGAATGGCCCCCAGGGAAGCCGAGAACGCGCTTGGCCTCACCCTGGTCACTGACCGCGGCGTGCCCGGAGGCAATTCCCAGGTCGGCACCCGCGAGCATCATGTACGCAGTCGCCTGCCCGAGGTCGTACTGCAGCAATCGGACATGCACGTCGTCCTCCGGGTCGGCTGCCACGAGCGCGATGGTCGCGGCGGACGCGGCGACGTGCCCCGCCCCGCGCCAGACGGTCGCGAGCTCGCCGAGCTGCTGTCGGTCGGTGACCACGACGAAGTGCCATGGCTGCCAGTTCGTCGATGACGGTGCGCGCCGTCCGGCTTCGAGGATCCGCTCGAGCTCTGCTCTCGTCACGGGCTGGTCGGTGTACTGGCGGACGTTGCGCCGTGCCCTGATGGCGTCCCAAGTCTCCATGGTGAAGGTCTACCAGCCCAGGGCCGGCTCCTCCTCGCCGATTCCCCGTTCGAGCCATCGGCCCCTGTCCAGCAGACGGGTCTGGAAATGTTCTCGGAGACAGCTCGTGAAGGGTGGGCCCTGGGCGGCCTCGCACCGACTGGGCCCCCGAGGCTCCGATGCTCGGCAAGCGGGATCTACTCGCGCGTCCGCAGGGCTCCAAGAGCCGCGGTTGAGACCTTCGGCCCTGGCCGCTTCCGTCGTCGCGGTTCATCGTGAGAGGGTGGCGACCGTCGCCCGGATCGCATCGTCGACAGTCCGACAGTCCTGCGCCGGCTCTGCGGCCCGGCCGTTCCTGGTCGACGTCTCCCTGATGAACTGCGGCTCCGCAGGTCGGCACTGCGGGACCGAGACCGTTCCGGGCCACGGTCCGCACGAGCTCTCGACGGGTGAGGTCGAGGCCGTTCTCGACGATCTCTCGGCGATCGGCGCCCCGAGGCCGCGCGTGGTCTTTTCCGGGGGTGATCCGCTTCGGCGACCCGACCTCCAGACGCTCGTCGCCCACGCTGCCGGGGCGGGATTGCCCGTCGGGGTCTCGGTCACAAGCACGCCGCGGGCGACCGCGTCGAGCCTCGCAACGCTTCGGCTGTGCGGAGCGTCTGCGGTCTCGTTCTCCATCGGCGGCGCCAGCGCGGCGACGCACGACGGGATCTGCGGCGTGGACGGATCGTTCGGCTCGACCATCGACGCGTGCCGAGCTGCTGTCAGAGTCGGTCTGAGGCTGCAGGTGAGCACGACCGTGCGCGCGTCGACGGTGTTCGAGCTCCCGGGCATCGCACGCCTCGTCGACGGGGTCCGCGCGGCGATGTGGAACCTCTTCTTCGAGGTGCCGACCAAGTGTACCCCGACCAGCGAGGCGCTCTCGGCTGCCGAGACGGAGGACGTTCTTGCTTTCCTGTTCGACCTCGCTCCACAAGTGCCGCTCGAGACGACCGAGGCCCCTTCGTTCAGGCGCCTGCTCGTGCACGGTGTGCGAGGTGCGCCGGAACGCACCCCGGGCGCGCTGTACCGGAGACTACGCGCCCGGCTCGCCGACGAGTGGCCACTTGCCGACAGGAGGGCAGGCTCTTGGCCGGCACCTGAAGGCGGCCACGGGCGGACGCCGCTCGCGGCCGGTGACGGCTGTGGCGGCGTGTTCGTCTCCCACATCGGGGAGGTCCAGCCAAGCAGGTTCCTGCCGCTCGTCGTGGGAAATGTGCGTGACACGCCCCTGTCGGAGCTCTACGCCAACGCTCCGCTGCTCAAGGCCCTGCGAGACCCGGCTGCGCACCACGGGAGGTGCGGACGTTGCGAGCTCAATGCGATCTGCGGCGGATCGCGCGCTCAGGCATATGCGCGGTCGGGCGATCCGCTGGCGGAAGACCCGACGTGCGACCACCGGCCGGCGGCGGAGGGTTGAGCAATCGCCGCCAAGCGAGCCGGGATCCGGAGCCCTGAGCGCCGCGGGGCGCCAAGCTCAACGCGCAGGTGCTGGCCGCAAAGAGCGAGCCGGGAGTGGCGATCGCCAGCCCGAGCCGCCCTGCACGAGTCATCCTCGTGTGCTCTTCCCCGTAGGGCGGTCTGGTCGTTGGCTTCGGAACACGACGACGGAGCGCTCAGGATGATCGGGGTCGAGATGAACGGAGAACGGCTTGTCCGCATCGGGCTGCGAGCCCCCGTCGACCACGATCACGACCTCATTGTCCTTTCGACCGTATATGGCGTTCGCCACCCCGAGCATCGCTTGTCCAAGCACCGATCCTCCGGATGAGTGGGCAATTCGACCGAATGCCGTGACTGGGCGCGTGACTTCTTCGCCGTCGGCCGCGTCGGTTCTCTTCAGCCACTCGATCCACTGCTCGTCAGTCCAGGCCTCGGGATCTGATGGTGGCTCGCCGGAAGGCACTTCGTCAGGGACCACGGCGTTCACGCTAGCGGCGCGGAGCAGGTCGCGTTCGGCGCCGACCGCCGCGCTGATGAAATGGCGCTCGACATCGCCCGCGCAGCATGCCCGGTCCATTGGCAGGGCCACGGCAAGGTGTCGAGGGCGTGGGCTCGTGCTCGTCACCGGACCGAGCGCGGAGCTCCGGCCGAAGAGCTCAGCTCACCTGGCGCTCGAAGTCGATGCCGACGCTGACCTGCCTCGTCTTGACGCCGACGAGTGTGAACGTCTCTGTGCCAAGGGTCATGTTCCCGTTCATGATGAGGGTCTTTGCGTAGATCTTGCCCTCTTTGATCGGGCTCGTCCCCTGAATCGTCACCGTGCAAGGCGAATAGACGAGGGTCGCGATCCCTGTCCCGATGCTCCCGTGGATGGAGATGTCGCCGTTTGTCGACTCACAGCTCGTGCCTGTCGGCACGACGAGGAACAGTGTCTTTCGGGTTGACGACGAATCAGAGATCTGGACATTGCTCGCGACGGTGATGCCTGTGGTCGAGAAAACGGCGAGGTTCTGGGCGAGCACCAGGTTCTTTGTGATCTGTGTGAACTTGACCGGGCACGTCGTGTCGAGGGCCACTCCCACGTAGCCGGTGCTCGCCGGGCTCGCCGCGGACAGGACCGCGGCCTTCACCTTTGTGCATGTGGAGCCGGCTGTGACGACCTGGTAGTGCATTGTGGTCCACTTCACGGTCGCCCAGGTGAGGTACGGCCACTGCTCCTTGGTGGGGCGGACCAACGCTGTCTCATCAGGGTTGATCGTGTAACTCACGGCCATCCCTGTGACTGTGTGCGGCGAAATGTAATTCTGGTACCACTTTGTCGAGCTGATGGTGATCGAGCCGTGTGCGTACATGCTGCCCGAGACCGTGACGCCTGTGCCCTGGACCGAAATGCCACCTGTCGTAGAGATGATTGTCCCACCGATGGCGGCCTTTCCGCCGAGCGAGATCTGTCCCGTCGCCTCGAGCGCCCCGGCGATGGAGCACGACCCGGACGCTGTGACCGTCCCGAACACGATGACCGAGCCGTAGACGGTCCCCCCGCCGTTGCATGTGAGGTTCCCTGTGTGGACGTAGACGGTCTGGCCCCCGACCGACGAGTTGCTTCCGCGCAGTGTCAGCGACCCGTTGACGAAGACGGAGTCGGCAAAGGGGCTCACCGGGGCGATGTTGGCCTGCGAGGTGACACGCGCTGTCTCGGTAAGGTCCGTTCCGGTGGCTGTGAGCACGATCCGGACGAGGTCGATTGGTGTTGTGGTGCACAGGGCCGCGGCGAGCTTTGTGGGTGTCGGATTCGTCGCTGTCGAGTACTTGTAGTACTTGATCGTCACTGTGTACCTGGAGCCGCTCGGTGCACTGCCGAGATCTCCGTTGAGCGGCCCGCACGGGACGTGGTGCAGGCTTGTTGTCGAGGACGCCAATGTGACGGCCTCGATCCCCTGGTAGGCGACGTCGATCCCCGCCTCGGCGGCCTGGAGAGCCTGCTCCTGGGTCACCATTCTCTGGGACGTCGAGATGTTGTCGAGCGCCACGTGGAAGAGGGTCGCAGCGAGCACGGCCATCACGGAGGCGATGACGACGACGACGATGATGAAGACCAGCCCGTCCTCCTCGCTGGCTCGATGGCGCACCCAGCGGGCGCGGAGCGCGCTCATGGTGCGGGGACCGGCGAGCAGTACTGGCTCGCTGTGGGGGCGAAGAACTGCGCATCGAGCGCGGTGACCGACGACCGGAGCGCGACGCTTGAGCTTGTCTTCTTCGCTGTCACCGGCAGCAGGAAGGTGAGCTTGAGGACCCGGTGCTGGTATGCCCCGGTCATGTCCAGCTCGAAAGGCGGTGTGGACGGGCGGGGGTTGACGAGCCCCGCCATGACCGTGCGCCAGGGGCGGGCTGTCGAAGGGCGCCCTGTCGGCCACGAGCGGTCCTGCAGGTCTCCTGTCGAAAGGAGCCGCCATTGGACGCAGTTCGGCACTGTGATCGTGCCGAGCGGTGTCTCCGGCGGCGCGGTTGTCCGGGCGCCGGCCGTGAGCATCCGGAGCGAGAAGCCGCTCGGGATTGTCGAGCCGGCGTTGGCTCCCTCGTCGGCTGGGTTGTACAGCACGTCCGCGTTCACGACCTGGCGTCGGATGATTGTCATCGCGAGGACCGCGTTGTCGTTCGCCTGGCCGGACGCGACGCCGGCGTAGCCCGTCTGCAAGAAGGTCGAGAGCGTCAGCATCACGAGCCCGAGGAGCACCATCCCGATCACCGCAGCGATGACGACCTCGAGCACGGAGAAGCCCTCCTCCCTCCGTCTCACGTCGCCACCTGGTAGCTCGCGCTGGCAGACACCGTCCCGAGGCCCACTGTGAGCGTGAAGTCGGCGATCGTTGTCGTCCCGTCGGTGACCACGTATGTGACCGTCCCCGAGAGCGGCGCGACGGAGCACGTTACGCGGTGCGCCGTCGAGGGCCGCGCCGATGTTGTGGTCTCGCTGCACGACGCCCCGCCCACCGAGAGGTGCGAGGTGATGGTCACGGCCACGGCACCTGTTGCGACATGGACCGTCGAGACAGGTACCGCCTGTCCCGAGCCACCCACGGCCAGTGTGTTGTACCCGGAGCCGGTGTAGTAGCTGACCGTCCCGGTCACTGTGGTCATCTCCCCGGTGAGCCAGGGTGTCTTCGCGCTGCGCGCCCAGGTTGTCGCCCTCGCCCGGAACCCCGAGAGCTTGTCGAGGTAGCCCGTCCACCCAGGCGGGGTCGCCTTGACGGCTGCGGGGATCCCTGCGAGCTCGACGGTGCCGAGACCCGCTCGGGAGGCCGCGCTGATGCAACCGGCTTTCGCAGCTGTGGGACATGTGAGGTTCGCGTCCCGGGCGTACCGCTCGGTGAGCACCCGGTCGGGATGCGCCGATGTCGCGGCGACGGTCGCGAGCGTGGCCACGCCCGCCGGGCCCAGCGCGGCGGAGAGCGCGGCGGTCGCACCCTGCGCGACCCTGCCGAAGCCGCAGGGAAGCCCTGAGATGATGAGCGCCCCTGTGAAGTTGGTGCACGCGTGGACTGTCGACGCAGAGGTCGTGCTCGTCGACGTGCCCCCGTCGGTGGCCGACGGCGAGGCGGTGACGGAGTACGCCGATGTTGCCGAGGTGGACGTGAGCGTCGTGGCCGTCTGGGTGAGGGTCAGGGACTGGTCGTCGCTCGTGCCCGTCGCCAGGTCGTTGGTGGCCTTGGTGATCACGAGTGACTCCTGGTCGAGCGAGCTTGTCGGGTCGACGGTGCCGCCCGAGGTGTTCGCCGTGCCGAGCACGGTGGAGGTCTCCGTGAGCGTCTCGTTCGACGAGGTGCCCGGCAGCACGAGGTCGAACCGCTTGAAGGAGAGGCCCTTGATCGCCTGCACGTCCACCGGCTTGATGGCGATGAACCCGCCGCCTGCGAACGCGCCCCCCGTGAAGTCGGGCTCGCACGACGCCTGGCTGGGCGCCGTGAGGGAGCCGAGGCTGGTGCAGGAAGTTGTCTTCCCGAAGATGAGCGTCTGGCCGCTGAGCGTCGTGGGGCTGCCGCCGCCCGCCGCCGTCCAGGAGACGAGCACGGTCACCCTGATGACCTTGTTCAGCCATGTCACCGTCTCGTTTGTCGCGACCTTCGACCGGTACTTGGTCGGGAACGTCAGCGCGGTGAAGAAGGGGGCCGCTGTGCATGTGGTCGACGACCCTCGCGAGGAGAAGCAGGTCTTGTGCTTGTAGAAGGGAGGCGGCGGCGTGAGACCCGTGGGCGGCGAGTAGTGGTTGATCACCTCGCCTGTGCCGTTCCCCCCGCTCAGTGCCGCGTCCTGGAGCACCCAGATCGATGTGTCAGACCCCACCTTGTTGATGTACGTGCTTGTCGAGGTGGCGGTCGTGTCGCCGCTGCTCAGCCCCTTCGCCACGACTGTGTACGGGAGCGCCCTCGCCTCGTCGAGCAGGCGGTTGAGCACGGCGTCGCCGGTCTGTTCATTGTGTGAGGAGAGGATGCTCGAGTCCTGGGTCCCCATCTCGAGCCCGATGCCGGTCAGAGCGAGCAGGAGCACGCTGAAGGCGATGACGACCTCCAGCAGGGCGAAGCCGGTCTCGCCGCGGTCGCGCGCGTGCCTCCGATGGCACCGACGGACTCGACTCCCCAAGAAGCGGCGTGCTCCAGCCACGCTCCTCCCATCCCCATCCGCAGTGTAACGCGTGCAACTCGCCTTGACTAGACGATGCGCGTTGACTCATCGAAAGCCAATACCAATAAGTTAGAGTTACACCCGTGGTGTTCTGGTCCGGTGCCACGGGCTGGATGGGTGAAGCCGGTCGATGACCAGCGCCTCTCCGACCACGTCGCGCTCGGGGCGCTCACTCGGACGTTCCCACCCGATCTCGTCGACGCGGTCATCGAGTCGACCGGCAAGGCTGAGCGGCGCAACCGCCTGCTGCCAGCGCGCCTCGTCGTCTACTACGTGCTCGCGCTCTCGCTGTTCAGCCAGTCGGGCTACGAGGAGGTGATGCGCAGTCTGGTAGAAGGGCTCGCTTGGCAGGAAGAGTGGCAGCGACGCTGGACCGTCCCTTCCCAACCGGCGCTCACCCAGGCCCGAGCGCGCCTCGGTCCCGAGCCGCTCGCTGGGCTCTTTCGGGTTGCGTGCGTGCCGCTAGCCACAGAACGATCCCCGGGCGCCTACCGCTTCGGACGTCGCCTCGTCTCGATGGACGGCACGACGTTGGACGTACCCGACAACGAGGAGAACGAGGAGGCCTTCGGCCGGCCCGGCGCCGCACGAGGCGAGAAGGCGGCCTCTCCCCGGCTCCGTCTCGTCGCGCTCGCCGAGTGCGGCACCCACGCCATGTTCGCAGCTGCGATGGGTGCCTACTCGGAGGGGGAGAACACCCTGGCGTCCACCCTCGCCGCCTCGGCCTCCCCGGGCATGCTCGTGCTCGCAGACCGCGGCTTCGGCGGTTCCTACGAGCTGTTCGCCTCGTTCGCAAAAGCTGGTGCCGACCTGTGCTGGCGGGTGAAGAAGAATGCCGTGCTGGCGGTGCACGAACGACTCTCGGACGGCTCGTTTCGCTCGGAGCTCACGACCACGGCTCAACGCAAGGCGCGCGAGCAAGGACTGCAGGTCCGAGTCGTCGAGTACGCAATCGACGATCCCGGTCGACCCCAGTGCGAAGAGACGACCTATCGACTCGTGACGACGGTCCTCGACCCCGAAGAGGCGCCGGCGGTCGAGCTCGCCGCCTGCTACGCCGAGCGCTGGGATTTCGAGACGGCGCTCGACGAGCTGAAGAACCACCAACGCGGGCCACGGGTGGTGTTGCGGTCCAAGCGCCCCGACGGCGTGCGCCAGGAGGCGTGGGGCCTCTTGTGCACCCATTACGCGATCCGCGTCCTCATGGCCGACGTCGGGGATGGCAACGGCCTCGATCCCGACCGCGTCAGCTTCACCCGGGTGCTGCGGGCGGCACGCCGCAGCGTGCGTGCGGGCGTCGCCACCACGAGCGTGTCACTCACGCACGCCCTTGGACTTTGCCGCTGCAGAGATCTGCCGGTAGCTGCCCGAGCGGCGCCTTCGTGCTGCCGGGCGAGTCGTCAAGCGCAAGATGTCGAACTACGGCGTGAAGCGCTCCATCGATCGGGAATGGCCGACCCCGACCATGCGCCTAGCCGACGCGGTCCACGTTCTCGGAGCCTAACTTATTGGTATCGAGGTTAGACGCGAATCGGCCGTCGATGTGGGCGAATCGGTAGAACCCGCAGACCGTCGACAGCCGCCGGTCGATAGTTGCTGGTGCCAAGCCTCGCTCCTCCAGAGAGGAACGGAACAGCTCGATGTGCGGGCGCGTCGCCGCCAACACGTCCAGCCCGACACCTACCGTCCACTGGAAGAACGAGCGGAGGTCATAGCGGTAGCTCTCGAGCGTGCGGCCGCTGTAGCGGGCGAGGAATTCGACGGCAGCCAGTTCTGCCTCGTGGCCAGCCGTAGGCTTGGAAAGCTCGATAGCGAGCGTGGTGGACATGGGTGCTCGCCCGAGCCGGATGCGTCCCACGTCCGGTATGATGGTTGGTATGACTTCAAAGGCCAAGATTGCCGTCAGCCTGCCTCCGCCCCTCGTTGATGCAGCCCGGGCTGCCGTCGCCGAAGGGCGGGCTCCCAACGTCTCCGCCTACGTTGCCCACGCGCTCGAAGAGCAAATCAAGCTCGACGACCTCGACGCGCTCCTCAAGGAGCTGCTCGAAGAGAGCGGCGGACCCCTGACCGACTCCGAGCGCGAACGGATTGATCGCGAGGCCGGATGGCAGTAGGGATCACCCTGGACGCCGGAGCGTTGATCGCGTTCGAGCGCGGCCAACGACGGGCGGTCTCGCTCGTCGCGCGTGCGCGAGAGCGCGGCGAACAGCTGTGCATTCCCGCTGGTGTCGTCAGCCAGGTGTGGCGAGATGGGCGGCGCCAAGCCAACCTTGCCCGGCTACTTGGATCGGACTCCTGTGACATCGTCGGTTTGGATGATCGTGGGGCTCGTGCCGCGGGGCAGCTCCTGGGTGTCTCTGGCGGCAATGACGTGATCGACGCCACGGTGGTCCTTTGCGCCCGATCTCGCAATCACCGGATTGCAACGAGTGACCCCGACGACATGCACTGTCTCGACCCACACGCCGAGCTCGTGATCATGTGATCCGAGCTGATGGCACACCACGGCGTTGTTCGCAAGGCGATCGGCTGGTAGCGCCGCGACCCGGCGTTTAGGGGCTCTTCGCGATGAGACGTGGGGCGGTGCCGGACAAGTGACTCGCCCATAGGCATCCACCACCAGGCGCCCTGCGCCTCCGATTCTTGCGGTTAGCGACCAGCGAGAACGGAGGGCACAGGGCATG
>JAKATJ010000042.1 GCA_021828005.1 Actinomycetes bacterium
TCACCGCCGGCCCGGCGGACCCCGAGGCCGCCGTTGTGGGGGTGGCCGCCGGGCCGGTCGCCACGGGCGTCTCCCGTGCCGTCGCCAAGGGCGAGGTGAGCCCGTGGATCGTGGTGGCGATGGCCCTCGGGATCGCGGCGCTCCTCCTGCTGGGCGTGCACGTCCCGGCCGACCTGAGCCGGCTCTTGGACCACGCGGCGCACGAGCTGGGGCCCCGGCGGTGAGGGCCGAAGGCCCGGCCGGCGCGGCCGGTGGGAGCGAGGCCGCGGCCTCCCCACCCGGCGCGACTGACGCCGCGACGTTCCCCGCCACGCGCCGCCGGGTCCGCGACGGCGCGCGGTTCTGCGGGCTCTTCGCGCTCGCCCGCCCCGCGGGAGGAGCGCAGCTGCTCTCCGTGGTCTCCGCGGACGGCGCGCTCGTGGTCGAAGAGGTGCCGGTCGCAGCGGGGGAGAGGCGGTACTCCTCGCTCGCGCACGAGATCCCCGCATCGGGGTGGTACGAGCGCAGGATCCGCGATCTCTTCGGCATCGAGCCGGTGGGGCATCCCCGCCCCGACCCGCTCGTGTTCCCCGTCCCCCCTGGGGCCTACGCGCCGCTCGGCCCGGCCGGGGAGCCGGAGGCCGCCATGTCGCCGGACCTCACCCCGCTCGCCCCCCACGTCCACGGCGAAGGGGTCTTCGCCATCCCGTACGGGCCGGTCCGCTCCGGCGTGTTCGAGGCCGTCGAGTACCTCCTCGAGACGTCCGGCGAGGACATCCCGCACCTGCGCACGCGCATCTTCTACAAGCACCGCGGGGTGGAGTCGAGGTTTGCGGGCATGTCCGCAGACGACGGCGTGCTGCTGGCCGAGCGCGTCGAGGGGGTGGCGTCCGTCGCGCACGCCCTGGCGTTCAGCGCGGCAGTCGAGCGGTTGGGCGAGGTGGCCGTCCCGCTCCAAGCCGAGCTCGTCCGTGTCGTGCACGCAGAGCTGGAGCGGGTTGCGAACCACCTGGACACGATGGTCCGCCACACCGAGGCCGCGGGGCAGGCGGTCGCCTACGCCGTCATCTCGCACCACAAAGAGCGGGTGCAACGGCTGAGGGCGCGCCTGTGCGGCAGCCGCTTCGGGCGCGGCGTCGTGGTTCCCGGGGGCATCGGGCAGTCGCTCCGCCTGCGCCCTGCCGAGGTGCTCGCTGCGATCGCACCGCTCCAGCGGCGGATCGATGAGGACGTGCGCCGGCTGATGGGCACCCCCTCGTTCGTCGACCGGCTCCGAGGCACCGGCGTGCTGAGCCGTGACGACGCGCGCCGCTTCGCGGTGGTCGGACCGGTCGGGCGCGCCTCGGGCGAGGCCGAGGACGTACGGACGAGCCGGCCCTACGGCGGCTACGCATGGCTGGGTCATCGAGTGGTCGAGCATCGCACCGACGGCGACGCGCTCGCGCGCCAGCTGGTGCGCATCGACGAGATCGCGGGCGCGTTCCACCTCGTGCGGCAGGCGGCGGACATGCTCGGCGAGCTCGGCGAGCCCGCGAGCTGGCGAGCGACGGTGCCGCCGGTGAGCGGGAGGGCGATCGGGTGGGCGGAAGCGCCGCAGGGCGAGCTCCTCACCGTCGTCGAAGCCGACGGCGGCCAGCTTGCGCAGGTCACCCAGCGGTCCGCTTCGTTCCACAATCTCGCCGCCTACCCGGCGGCGTTCCCGAAGGACATCTTCACGGACGTCGCGTTCATCGAGGCGAGCTTCGGCCTCTCGATCGCAGGAGCCGCCTGCTGATGCCCTGGATCCCTCGCGGCGTCCGCGACGGCATCGTCACGAGCCGGTACCCGCGGCAGCCGGACGGATTCGGCCCGTTCTTCTTCGGGCACGTGCACGTCGCTCCCGCGCTCGGCGACGGCCCCGAAGCGCTCGCCGACGCGGTCCGTGCGTGCCCGACCGAAGCCATCACGTTCGACGGCGATGCCGTCCGGCTCGACCGCGGCCGGTGCGTTCTCTGCGCACGCTGCGTCGTGCTGGCGCCGGGAACGTTCCGCGCCGACCCCGGGTTCGAGACGGCCGCTTTCGGGCGGCGTGCGCTCGTGGTGCCCCCAGGAGAGGGCGACGACGCACAGGTGGCAGAGGCGCGGGCGCGGCTCGCCCGGCGCGTGCGCGGGCTGCGCCGCTCCGTCCACGTGCGCCACGTGGACGCCGGGTCCGACGGCAGCGAGGAATGGGAGGTGGCCGCGCTCACCAATCCCGTCTACGACGTGCAGCGCCTGGGCGTGTTCTTCACCGCGAGCCCCAAGCACGCCGACGTCCTCCTCGTGACGGGCGCGGGCTCGGCCGGCATGGAGCGCCCGCTGCGCGAGACCTACGACCTGATGCCCGAGCCCAAGGTGGTGGTGGCGGTGGGCGTGGACGCCGCGAGCGGCGGGATGGTCGGGGAGCGGTACGCCGCGCGCGGAGGAGTGGCACAGCTCGTGCCCGTCGACGTCTTCGTTCCGGGCTCCCCGCCGAGCCCGTTCGGCATCCTCCACGGCATCCTGGCGGCCGTGGGGATCCTCGGCTCGCGCCCGCACGACGGCGCGGAGGACCCGGCCGGGAGATCCCGCACGTGACCGGGCTGCTGATCGCGGCTGCGCTCGGCTGCATGCTCGCGGGCGCCGTGGTCGACCTCAGCCTCGGCATGCGCTCTGCCGCGGTGCGCGCCGCGCCGTACCTGCTCGGGGCCGCAGGCAGCGCGTGCCTCCTCGCAGCCGGCGTCCACGCGACGCTCTCGTCGCCGGTCACGATCGACATCACGTCGCTCTTCGACGTCGGCCGCAACGCCTTGCGCGTGGACGCGCTCTCCGGGTCGTTCCTGACGCTCTTGTTCGGGATCTCGGTGGCGGTGTCCTTGTGCTTCGCCTCGTGGGCGTGGTCGGACGTCGGCAGGGCCCGCCGCCGCACCGTGGCGACGGGCTACCTCACGCTCTTGGCGTCGGTGGCGGTGATCGTGTGCGCCGCGGACGCGTTCGTGTTCCTCTTCGCGTGGGAGGCGCTCACGGTCTCCTTCTACCTCCTCACCTCTGCCCAGCGGGGAGATGCCGAGCACGCGGGCGCGGCGTGGGCGACGGCGGGGATCGGCAAGCTGAGCGGGGCGAGCCTGCTCTTGGGGTTCCTCCTGCTCGCCGGGCGTACCCACAGCTTCGCCATCGCCAGCTGGTCCGCCGTCGGGTCCGGCGCGCTCCACGACGCGGCCTGGGTGCTCGTGGTGGTGGGGTTCGCCGCCAAGCTCGGCGTGGTCCCGTTCCAGGTGTGGATCCCCGTCGGCTACCCCGCCGCCCCGGGGCCTGCGCGTGCGGCGATGGCCGGCGTCGCCGCCAACGTCGGCGTCTACGGGCTCTGGCGGTTCCTCGCCGTCCTCGGCCGGCCCCCGTTGTGGCTCGTGATCGTCGTCCTGCTGGCGGGAGGGGTCACGGCGTTCCTCGGCATCCTGTTCGCCGGCGTCCAGTCCCGGCTGAGCCGCGTGGTGGCGTACTCGAGCGTGGAGCACGCGGGCATCATCCTGACCGCCTACGGCGTGGCGCTGACCGGGGCGGCCGCAGGCGCGCGCACGCTCGAGGTGGTGGGGTTGGTCGCCGCGTCGCTCCAGGTTGTCGCCCACGCGGTTGCGAAGTCCGCCGCGTTCTGCTCACTGGGGTTCGTCGAGGCGGGTGCGGGCACCGACGATCTCGACGCGCTGCGCGGGGTCGGGCGCCGGCTTCGATGGAGCGGGGCGGCCTTCGGCGCGGCCGCCCTGGCGCTCGCGGGGTTGCCCCCCACCGTCGGCTTCGTCTCGGAGTGGTTCGTCCTCGAAGCGCTCATGCAGCAGTTCCGGTTGGGGGGCCTGGCGCTCCGACTCGGTCTCGCCGGTGCCGGCGCGCTCGTCGCGCTGACGACGGGTCTCGCGGCCCTCGCGTTCATCCGGGTGCTCGGCCTCACCTTCCTCGGGCGCCCGGCGCCCGGGGGCACGACGGCGGGGGGCGGGAGCGCGACGGCGGGGGACGCCGGTCCGCTCGGACGGATCGGCCTCGTGGCCCTCGTGCTCGGGTGCCTCGGGCTTGCCGCGGCGAGCCCGTGGGAGGTCCGGTTCCTCGCCCAGGGGCTGCGACCGCTCGTGCCGCGCCGCGCGACCCTGCACGCGCTCAAGTCCCCTTGGGTGCTGCAGCCCGTGTACCACGGCTTCTCCATCCTCTCCCCGTCGTGGCTGTGGATCGCGCTGCCGGTCGCCTGCGCGGGCGTCCTCGGGATGGCCGCGCTCGCCTCGCGCGGGCGCTTCCTTCGCATCCGGCGGGTGCCGGCTTGGCACTCGGCCACCGCGGGGGTTGCCGGCCCGTCGTCGTACACCGCGTTCGGGTTCGCGAACCCACTCCGCCACGTCCTCGCCAACGTGCTCGGCGCGGAGCGCACGCGTCGGCTCCGGCCACCCGTCTCGAGCGACGGCCGGGCCGGCACGGTGGCGCCGCCCTCGCGAGGCGCCCCCGCTCCGGGCGTTGCCCACGTCGAGTCCACGACCCGCGTGGTCGAACCGGTGGAGACGTACCTCTACCAACCCGCATGGAGGGCCGTATCGAGGCTGGTGGATGCCGCTCGCCGGCTGCAGTCAGGGTCGCTCAACGCCTACGTTGCGTACATGCTCGGGGCGCTCGTGGTGGCGCTCGTGGTCGTCGCAGTGCTGGGATGAGCCGGCAGGACACGGGCGCTTCAAAGGGCGGGGAGCCCCGAGGGCGAAAGGAGGGCGCTCGATGGAGACGCCGACGCTCGATCCTGGGATGAGCACGTCGCGCGGCCGCGCGTTCCGGCGCATCCTCGTGGGCTACGACGGGTCCACGGAGGCGCAGAACGCTTTTCGCACGGCCGTCGCCCTCGGTGAGGAGGTCGACGGCGACATCCGTGTGCTCCTCGTCGTCCGCCCTCCTGCGCATGCAGAGACTCCCGAAGATCTCGCGAGCGCCGCGGCGGCCGAGCGCGCCAACATGTCACAGGGCCTGCAGGACCTGCTCGACTCCCGGCGACGGCGGGTGCCGGACACCCAGGTGGTGTATGCGGACGACCCGGGCAGGGCCATCGCGGCGCACGCCGAGGAGCACGGCTTCGATCTCGTCGTCGTGGGGTGCCACGGGCGCGAGCACCCGACGCGCCGGGGCTTGGGCCAGGCCGTCGAGGCGTTGCTGCGCCACCATCCCTGCCCGGTCCTCGTGGTGTGACGCCGGGCTTCCGGCCGCGATCGCCCCCCGGGCGCGCCTCGCGCTCGGAGTGTCTCAGCGCTGGGGCGCACGCCTCGCCCCGTCCGTCAGGCGCCTCGCCTCGGCCACCACGCTCAGCGCGAGCGAGCGCTCGTTCTCCCGGGCGGCTCGCTGGGACTCGGAGGCCTCGAGCGCGCGCTGTGCGCTCGAGGCCGCCGCGACGATGGAGGCCTCGGTCCGCTCGAGCTCCCCGGCCATCGCGGTGACAAACCGGCGGGACACCGTGTCGAGGCGCTGCACCATGTCGAAACGGGCACGGCCTGCGTGCTTGTCGAGCTCGGAGACGAGGCGGCGGCGCGCGCGCACGAGCATGCCGTGGCGGGCGCGCTCCGTGCGCGCCATGGTCCTCAGGGCGCGTGCGAGCGAGGACCCTGGGCTCTCCACCTGCAAGAAGAGGTACGAGAATCGCTCGCGCTGGCCGGCGAGCGTGGGCAGGGCCGCTTCGGGGAGGTGCACCGCGAAGAGGGCCTCGGCCGCTGTGCGCAGAGCCTGGACGTGCTGGCGGAGGCGGCCTGCCAAGCTCTCGGCGGCCCGCTCCCATCCCTCGTCCGCCGCCGCCTCGATGGCGCGGCGCAGCGGATCGAAGGAGCCGGTGACCGCGGCGGCCACCGCGTCGTCGAGCGCCTGGTCGAGCGCGCGCCCCCGGAGCCCCGCGACGGACGCCTCCACCTCCGGCCACGCACGCTGGGCGGCTTCCGCCGACCC
Organism: Actinomycetes bacterium; assembly: GCA_021828005.1. Lineage (GTDB taxonomy): Bacteria > Actinomycetota > Acidimicrobiia > Acidimicrobiales > RAAP-2 > JAJYVT01. The sequence goes on from JAKATJ010000042.1 coordinate 5,929, forward strand.
CGAGCGGAGCGACTCCGACACCGCCTCGCCGATCTCGGACAGCGCATGGGCGAGCACGAGCCTGTCCTCTGCGAAGGCGCGGCGGACGTCGTGCGCGGCGGCCCGGAACCGCTCGAGCCGGTCCTGGAGGACGGCGAGGTCCAGCTCGGCGGCGGCTCGCTCGACGGCGACCGCCTCTGACAGCGCCGCCGCCAGCCGGTCGAGCTCCGCGGCGTTCGCCCGGTCGCGCTCGGCTGCGAGGTCGCCGCCTACGAACGCGTCGAGGTCCCGGCGGAAGGCGTCGAAGCCCGGCTCAGTCGCTCGCCCGGGCGGCCCACCGCCGGTGGCCGCCTCGAGGGCCCGGCGCGCCGAGACATAGTGCACGCTGGCCCCCTCACCGAGCAGCCGCTCGAGGTGGCCGGAGAGGAAGTCGCGGACCTCGGCGAGCTCGGGCTCCGAGAGGCGGTCGCACTTGTTGACCACGACGAAGACCTCCCCACCTCGCCCCGCGAGGTCGGAGAGGAGCCCTCCTTCGCTCTCGGAGAGGGGAGCGTCGGCGGACAGCACGACCACCGCCGCGTCGCTGTCGGTCAGCGCCTGCCTGGCCGCCAGCGTCTGGCGCTCGCTGACCGATGCCAAGCCCGGGGTGTCCACGAGGACCGCGCCGGGGGCCCCGAGCCGCCTGCCCACGCGCACCTCCACCCGGCGCACACCGAGCTCGTTTGCCGGATTGTCACGCTCGCTCACGAAGCGGGCGATCTCCTCGAGGCCGGCCTCGCGGCTCGATCCGTCCTCGAAGACGACGAGCACGCCCTCTGGGCCGTCGCCGAAGTGGAGCTCGGTCACGACGGTGGTCACGGGGACCACCCCAGAGGGCAGCAGCCGGCGCCCGATCAGCGCGTTCACCAGCGTCGACTTGCCGCGTTTGAATTCGCCGAGGACCGCGATGTGGAACCGCTGTGCGTCGGACCTCTCGGCGAGCCGGAGCGCCCGCTCGGCGAAGGCCGCGGGCTGGCCCGGCAGCGCCGCCATGCGGCGTGCGAGGCCGGCGACGGCGGTGGCAAGCGCGAGGCCGGAAGGAGCCTCCGCGGCGTCGGTCATCGGTCGGGCCGCTGCGGCGCCCCGGCGCCGGCCCCGGCGCACCCGCCAACCGAGCGCCCGAGAGAGGGGGAGCGGGCGCTTGCTTGGTGGTGGGCAGCTCTCGCCACGAGGTCCTCCTGCCGGTGCGTGCCATGACAGGAGCCATCAGCCTCGGGGCGCTCAACGGCGAGCTCCATCGCCGTCACCAGCTTAGGTTCGGCCGGTCCCGCTTGCGCCCGGGCGCCGACCACGCCTGTGACCTTCGGCCGGTCCGTTCCGTCGCGGGCGATGGGCAAGATTGGCAGGGCCGCTCGGAGCACCCCGGCTGCCCGTGCCGCATTTCAGCGTCGTGAACGGTGGCGTGCACGCGCCCAACGAGCTCGACTTCCCGGAGCTCATGTTGGCGCCTCTCGGCGCCCGACCGCAGCCGAAGCGATGCGGGCCGGGGCCGAGGTCTACGCCGCGCGAACGCTTGGTACCATGTCATTGACGACGGCGATGGAGCTCGCTGCAGCGCCCTTGGGCTGATGGCTCCTACTGACCGCCGTGCGGCGCGCGTGTTGCACGGCGAGAAGGGGGAGCGGCGCATGGGCGTAGGGCACGACGAGACTCCGGCGTTCAGCCTCCTCGGCCCTCCGGGGCGGGTTGTCGCGGTGCACAACGAGCGCGAGCACGCGCCGGACCTCCGACTCGACGAGGTCTTCGAGGCGATCACCCGTGGCCGCGAGGACGAAGAGGCGCTCGAAGCCCTGTTCTTCCAACGGACGCGTGACGCCGAGGTGGTTCGTTACCGCCACGAGGTGTTCAGGGATCTCGACGACCCGGCGGTGTGGGAGGCGGCGCTCGCGTTCTGCGGATCGGTACGAGAAGTGCTCTCACATCTCTCGCAGGCGCGCGCGATGCGCGTCAGCGAGCAGCGTCAGGGATGGACGCTCGACGCCGCGGCGATCTACTGCGCGGCGGTGCGGAAGCTCGCAGGCGACCTCGACGGGTTGCGGCTCGGGTCCCGGGGGATGAGGGACTTCCGGCGGTACCTCCTCGAGTGCTCGGCCTCCGCGGAGTTCGGCCGTCTCGAGGCGGAGTCCGACGAGTGCAAGGCGGCGCTCGGGGACCTCCGCTACTGCGTGCACATCGACGGCGGACGGGTGACCGTGACGCGCGACGAGGGCGAGACCGACTACAGCGAGGAGATCCATTCGGTGTTCGAGCGGTTCCGTCAGGGAGCCGTGCGCAGCTACCTCGTCAGCTACCGGGCGTGGCCCGGCATGACCTCCGTCGGCCAGCGGGTCCTCGGGCTCGTGGTGCGCTTGTTCCCCGAGGAGTTCGCGCTGTTGGGGAGGTTCACCGAGCGCCACGCGGGCTTCTTCGATCCCGGCGTGGACCGGTTCTATCGAGAGCTGCAGTTCTACATGTCCTACCGGCAGCTCGTCGATTCGATCAGGTCAGGCGGCCTCGAGCTCTGCTACCCCGAGGTGGACGCGCAGTCCAAGGAGGAGCTCGTAGAGGACACGTTCGACCTGGCGCTCGCCATCAAGCTCCTTTCGGCGGGCGAGAAGGTCGTTGCCAACGACTTCCACCTCGGCGAGGGAGAGCGGATCTTCGTCGTCTCCGGGCCGAACCAGGGCGGCAAGACGACCTTCGCCAGGACCTTCGGGCAGCTGCACCATCTCGCCGCCCTCGGGGTCCCCGTGCCTGGTCGGCAGGCCCGGCTCTTCCTGTGCGACAGGATCTTCACGCACTTCGAGCGCGAAGAGGACCACTCCGGAATGACCGGGAAGCTCGAGACGGACCTTCTCCGCGTGCAGCAGACGCTGCGGTCTGCCACCGCCGCGAGCGTCGTGGTCATGAACGAGGTGTTCTCCTCCACCTCGCTCGAGGACAATCGCCTCCTCGGTGCCGAGGCGATGGGCAGGCTGATCGAGCTCGACTGCCTCACCGTGTACGTCACCTTCGTCGACGAGCTGGCGTCGCTCGCCCCCTCGGTCGTCTCGATGATCAGCACGATCGTCCCCGGCGACCCCGCGCAGCGGACCTTCAAAGTGGTGAGGGGGCCGGCGAACGGGCTGGCCTACGCGCTCGCGCTCGCGGAGAAGTACCGGCTCACCCGCCCCCAGCTTCTCGAACGCATCCCGTGAAGGCGCACCTGCTCTACCCGGACCGGGATTTCGACTTCACGGCGGAACCCGGTCCGCTCCACGACGACCTCGTGATCGACCTCGAGCTGGCGAGTGTCCTGCGCGCGATGGCAGCAGGGGACCGGTTCCTCCTCGACGTGTCGAGGAGCGTGCTGCTCGAGAGCCTCGACGACGTTGGGCTCATCTTGTACCGCCAGGCCGTCCTGTCCGACTGCATCGAGCAGGAGGACACGGTCCGCGGGCTCTACGCCACCGTCGTGGCAGCGCTCCAGGACAAGCGGGGACTGTTCTGGGGAATCCGCTCGGGCTCGCCCAGGACCAACTTGAGTGGGGCCATCACGCAGCTGGAGGGGTTCGTCGTGAGGCTCCGCGAGGTCCGCCAGGTGGCCGACGACCATCTCGAGCACGTCCGATCGGAGGGCCTCCGTAACCTGTTCGAGTCGATCCGGCGCGACCTGGACGACGCGTACTTCGAGATCCTGCGCGGGCACCTGCGCCGGCTCCATTTCCAAAACGGGGTCTTCATGAGCGGGCGCCTCGATCGCGACAACACCGGGATCGACTACGTGCTTCATTCCCCTGGGACGAAGCGTCGCCGGTGGCGCGAGCGCGTCGGCCTCGCGCCGCGCACCTCCTACTCGTTCACCGTCCCGCCTCGTGACGAAGGGGCCAACAACGAGCTCGCCGACCTAGAGAACCGTGGGTTGAACCACGTCGCCAATGCGGCGGCGCAGGCTGCGGACCACATCGAGAGCTACTTCACCATGCTGCGCGCAGAGCTCGCCTTCTACGTGGCGTGCCTCAACCTCCGCAGCGCGCTCTTGGAGCGGGGAGCGCCCGTCGTCTTCCCCGTCCCCCTCCCGAGCGAGCCGGCCCGCTTCACCTGCGGCGACCTGCGCGACACGGCGCTCGTCCTCCAGACCGCCGAGACGGTGGTGGGCAACGATGTCGACGCCGACGACCGCCCGCTCGTCTTGGTGACCGGAGCCAACTCGGGGGGGAAGTCCACGTTCCTGCGCAGCGTGGGGCTCGCGCAGCTGATGCTGCAATGCGGGATGTACGTGACCGCGTCCTCGTACAGCTCGAGCGTCCACAGCGCAGTCTTCACGCACTTCGGCAGGGAGGAGGACGAGTCCATGCGGAGCGGACGCCTGGACGACGAGCTGCGCCGGATGAGCGTCATCGTGGACGCGGCGGCCAGGCACGCGCTCGTCTTGTTCAACGAGTCCTTCTCGGGCACCAACGAGCGCGAGGGCTCCGAGATCGGCCGCCAGATCGTCGAGGCGCTCTTGGAGCGCGACGCCGCGGTGTTCTTCGTCACCCACCAGTTCGACTTCGCAGACGGCTTCCGCAGGTCCAGGCCGTCGACGACGAGGTTCCTGCGGGCCGAGCGCGCCGGCGACGGGCAGCCGAGCTACCGGCTGGTGCCGGCCGACCCGCTGCCGACCAGCTTCGCCGTCGACGTCTACCGCAGGATCGGCGGCTTCGCCGACGCGACCCCGGGCGCGCCCGGCGCGGGCCGTGGCGACGGCGGCGCACTCCATTCGGCAGAGCAGGCGGGGAGCGACGCGGTCGCCTCGAAGCGGGCGGGCTGACCGTCGGCGACGCGGAGGCCGACCGTAGAATCCGCCCGTGCACGAGGGCCGCGGCAGCTCGACGGAGCCAGCTTGCGTGCCCGGTGACGTCCCCGGGCACGTCGCGGTGATCATGGACGGGAACGGCCGCTGGGCCGAGTCGAAGGGGCTCCCTCGCACCGAAGGTCACCGCCAGGGCGAGGCGACGCTCGCTGACGTCGTGCGCGCCGCGGACGACCTCGGCATTCGCTGGTTCACCGCGTACGGCTTCTCCACCGAGAACTGGACGCGTCCCAAGCTGGAAGTGGACTTCATCCTCGGACTCCACAAGAACATCTTCCGCAGGCGCCTCGAGATGCATCGGAACAACGTGCGGATCCGCTGCATCGGCCGTCCGGTGTCCGGCACGTCGCGGCTCCCGAAGCGGATCCTCCGGGAGATGGACGAGTCGATCGAGCTGACGAAGGGCAACACGGGATTGAACTTCACGCTCGCGTTCGACTACGGCTCACGCGAGGAGCTCGTGTACGCGACGCGCAGGCTCCTCGACCTGCGCCGGCGGGGGCGGGCCGAGATCGTCGAGCACACGTTCGCGCAGTGCCTCTACGAGCCGGCGATGCCGCCGGTGGACCTGCTCGTGCGCACCTCGGGGGAGCAGCGGCTCTCGAATTTCCTCCTGTGGCAGGCGGTCGGCGCGCCCTTCTACGTCACGCCCACGTACTGGCCGGATTTCGGCAGGGCCGAGCTCGAGGCTGCGGTCGAGTGGTGGCGCACAGGCCGCCACGGGCACGTGCCAGGCGAGCGGGCGCCCGAGGAAAGGGCATGACAGGGGATGCGGGATGCGGTACAATGATGGTTGCATCGGCGGTGGTATGGGGATGGCATCGTGGTGTGCGTCCGGCGGTGACGCAGCGGGATGGGGGAGGTCGATGAGCACTACGGGAGGCGGGAACAGCTCCGCGCCAGGCGGGCCTGCACCCGCGATCGGTCTCGCGTTGCGCGAGCGCACCGAAGAGATCTGCCAGCGGGTCGTGTCCCAATGGCGCGAGCTGGACAATTCTTCGGACCACTCCGCGAAGGACGAGGCGGACGTCCGTCGGACGGCCCGTGCGGGGACCTTGGCGGTGGCGGACTATCTGGTCACCGGGGAGGTCGTCACCCCTGACCGCTCCGAGGCCTGGGTCTGGACGGGCGAGGCCCCGATCATTGGTCGGATCACCCTCTCGGACTTGACGAAGCTGTACGTCCGCTGGCGGACAGCCTGCGAGGACGTCCTGAGGGAGGAGGCGCGGGCACGCGGCTCGACCACCGCGCTTTTGGACCAGTGCCTGAAGGTGCTCCAGCTCGGGTTCGACGTGAGCATCGTGCGCATGGCGAGGCGCTTCGAGATGACCAGGAGGGGCCTCGAGGAGCGACTGGCGGAGCAGCAGGCGCGCCTCGAGCACCAGGCGCTCCACGACCCGCTCACCGGCCTCGCCAACCGGGTGCTCCTGCTCGACCGGATCGAGCACGCCCTGGAGTCCGCCGCCCGCCGTCCGTCCGGGGTCGCCGTGCTGTTCATGGACCTCGACTACTTCAAGTCGGTGAACGACGTCTCGGGGCATTCTGCAGGCGACCAGCTGCTCTTGGAGGTCGCACGGCGCCTGCAGCGCGCCGTCCGCCCGAACGACACCATCGGCCGTCTCGGCGGGGACGAGTTCGTCGCCCTCTGCGAGGACCTCGCCGATCCGTTGCCCGACGGCGTCGCGGTCGCGCGCCGGGTCGCCGAGCTCTTCGAGGTGCCGTTCTCGGTCTGTGGCCGCGAGATCCTCGTCGCTGCGAGCATCGGCGTCGCACCTGCGAACGAGGGCGACACCGCCCAGAGGCTGCTCGGGCGCGCCGACCACGCAATGTACCGTGCGAAAGAGCGGGGGCGCGGCCGCATCGAGGTCTACGACCCGTCGTTCGACCGCCAGAACACCCATCGCGCGGAGGTGGCGGCCGCGCTGCGCGCCGCGGTCGCAGAGGAGCGGCTCGACGTCGTCTACCAGCCGCTGTTCGAGCTGCTCACGCGCCGGGTGATCGCCAGAGAGGCGCTCGTGCGCTGGCGTCACCCCGAGCTCGGCGACGTCTCGCCGAGCGAGATGATCCCGATCGCGGAGTCGACAGGCCTCATCACAGCCATCGGGCGGTTCGTGCTGTCGAGGGCGTGCAGGGACTGCGCGGCCTGGAGGAGCCGCGGGGAGCCCGATGTCGGCGTCAGCGTGAACGTGTCCGGCCTGCAGCTCGCGAGCGGCAAGTACCTGGGCGAGGTGGAGGACGCACTGAAGGAGAGCGGCTTGCCGCCCGACGCGCTCACGCTCGAGGTCACCGAGACGCTCCTCATGTCGGACCGTGCGGACGCTCGGGAGGGGCTCGAGCGCGTGCGCGGGCTCGGGGTGCGCGTCGCGATCGACGACTTCGGCACGGGGTTCTCGTCGATGTCCTGGCTGACCCGTCTCCCGGTGGACCTGGTGAAGGTCGACGGGAGCCTCGTCGCCGGGCTGGGCCTCGCGGGACGCGACGCGGCGATCGTCGACTCGATGATCCACCTCGCGCACACGCTCGACCTCGACGTCGTCGCAGAAGGGGTGGAGACCGAGGCGCAGCTCATGCACCTCGCACGGCTCGGGTGCGACGCTGCGCAGGGCTTCGTGCTCGAGGCGCCGGCACCGGTGGCCGCTCGTCCGTAGCGGGTGGACTGGCAGGCGGGACGAGCACGCCGTGCCCGGGCCGTGCCAAGACCGGTTTCCGGACCCGTCACGGCGGTTCACTTGACATAATGTCTCTTATCGGCGGTATGGACGTGCGTCATAGACGTGCGTCATGGACGGGCGCCGTGGGCTGGCTACGGGTATGGCCGCGACCCCGTGCGGGCCCCCGTTGGATAGGTTCGCGGGTGATGGGCAGACTACGTACGGGATCGTCGCGCGCGAGGTGGTTGCTCGCGGGCGCGGCCGGAGCTGGGATCGCGCTCGGGATTGCCTGGAGCGGAGCCGGCGCCGGTGCGTCGGGCAGCGCTGGTGCGGGGAGGCTCCAAGGGACGGCGGTGCTCGCCGCGCTGCACCCGCGGCACGGCCCAAGGCTGCCGGTCGTCGGCAACGCCTTCGACCTGAGCCGAGAACCGGTGATCCACGCCACGAAGGGGAAGCCCCCGACCAAGCTCGAGGTGAGGAACCTCGTCGTGGGGACCGGAGCCTCGGTCAAGGGCTCGAGCACCGTGAGGGTGATGTACGTGGGCGCGAACTACAGGACCGGGAAGATCTTCACACAGGTGACCTGGACCGACAGGCGCCCCACGACATTCCCGCTGAGCGGAGTGGTCCGCGGTTTCGCCGAGGGGCTCGTCGGGATGAAGGTGGGGGGCAGGCGGGAGATCGTGATCCCGCCGAAGCTCGGTTACGGCAACACAAGCTCGGGGCCGATCAAGGCCGACGAGACGCTGGTGTTCGTGGTGGACCTGAAGGGCGTCAAGGGCTAGGCCCCTCGAGCGCTGACTGCCACTCCCCGTTCCGGCGCGAGGCGTTCGCCCCCGGAATGCCCGTCTCGCGCCACGGTTGCGGGCCGTCGGCGTGCGAGGCGGTGTCTCGCACCGTTCGCGCCCGAAGAGATAGCGTGACCGCCGCATGCCCCGACGCATCGAGATCGAGCTGACGAGCCGTACTGGCGAGGGTGCGTTCACGTGGCGCGCTGCGGGTGCGAAGCAGCCGAGAGGCACGGTCTCGACGGACCTGTTGCCGGGCGGTGTCGGCGTGGGGGACGTCGTGCGGGCGGAGGTGGCGTCGGGGCTCGACGGCCTGGAGATCGTCGCGGTTCTCCGGCCCCAGGGGAAGGCTGACGACCGCCCGTCGAACCGCATCGAGCTCCTCGGAGCCCCGCGACGCGGGCCGGACGTCTCGGTCAGCTACGCATCGGGACGGTCTCGCCGGGACGGCACAGAGGCTGGGAGTCATCGCGGTCGGGAGACGACCGGGCGCGGGCCGCGGGCGCGCCGTGGCCCGGGCGACGCACCCACCGAGCTGCGACCGAGCCGGGGGCGACGTGAACGCGCCGACCGGGAGGTCGCTCCATTTCGATCGGGTGGACCCGAGCGCGGCACGCGCGGGGAGCGGAACGGGGCGCCACGCGAAGGCTCCGAGCGCGGCGCGCGCGGGGAGCGGAACGGGGCGCCACGCGAAGGCTCGGCCCGCGGCGCGCCGGATGAGCAGCGGCCGGCGCGACCTGAGCACGCGGCACGCAGGGAGCCCGCGCTCGTCCGAAGGGAGAGGCGGCCGACCATCTCGACGGCGCACCGCAACGCGGTGCTCGCAACCCTCGGTCCGCAGGAGCTGCCGATCGCCGAGCAGCTCCTGCGCGGCGGGATCCCCGCGGTGCGCCAGGCGCTCGCCGAGCAGTACGGGGCGCACCCGGCTGACGCGGCTGCGCAGGCGAACCGCGACGCCGTGCTCGCCGTGGCCGAGTCCCTCCTCCCCCGGGTGAACCTCGCGAGCTGGAAGGACCGCGCCGTGTCGGCACAGGCCGCAGGGAAGGAGCTCCGGCTTCGCGAGCTGCGAGCAGTCGTGACGTCGGCGCGTACGGTGACGCTCGACGACGAAGCGCGCACGATGTCTCGGACGCTCCAAGAGATGTTGGAGCAGCGGGTGCGCGCGCTGCGCGAGGAGTGGATCAGCAGGATGGAGAGGGCGCTCGAGGCTGGGCGCGTCGCAGATGCCGTGCGCGTCTCGGCGCGTGCGCCCGAGCCCGCCTCGAGACTCCCTGCGGAGCTCGCCGTCCGGCTCGCCGGCGCGGCGGGTCAGGTCATGACCGCAGAGACGGCAGCGCCCGAGTGGATCGCGTTGCTCGGCGCCGTCGTGGAGTCGCCGGTGCGGCGGAACGTGAAGCCGCAGGGGATCCCCGAGGACGAGCAGGCGAAGGACGCCGCGCGTCACGCGGCGGGCTCGGTGCCGGAGCTCGCGAAGCTTCTCGGTCTTCGCATCCCCCCGCCGCCGCCGCGCCGTCCGGTGAGCAGAGGGCCCGGTGTCATGGCAGCCGGCGGTGCAAGACCAGCAAACGCGCGCTGAGCCCCTGGGACTCGAACAGCTGCTTCGTCCCGCGGTCGCCGGGTAGCGCAATGGCGTCGACAGCGGCACAGCCCGCCGCGACGAACCGGCGGACGAGGGACTCCGCCAAGCTGCTGCCAACTCCGACGCCCCGCGCGCCGGGCTCGACGTAGCAGCAGTCGATCGTGCCCACGCGTGCCTCGCCGCGTGCCGTCACGCGCCCCGCGCCGATCCCGACGACGGCCTCGTCGATCGTCCCCACGAGGAGCACCCCCTGCGGCCCGGTCCAGCGGTCGGCGAGCCATTGCTCGTCCACAGGCTCGGGGGGCGACGGCAGCGTCCAGGCAGCCAGGAGCTCCGGTCCCCCGCGAAGCTCCACCACGCGGTCCCGGGCATCTTCGAGCAGCCGCGCGCACAGCGGGAGATCGCTCGGCAACGCGCGGC
>JAKATJ010000043.1:0-13569 GCA_021828005.1 Actinomycetes bacterium
CGCCTCCTCGTCCTCAGCGACGGCCGCCAGCTGGTGCGGCTGATGCGGATCACGCGACTGGGCCAGGGGGTGGACTCGGCCGGCGTCCTCGATGCCGCCGCGATCGCCCGCACCGTCGCCGTCCTCCGGGAGTACCGCGGGGTACTCGACCGCCACGGGGTGCGAGCGGTCCGGATGGCGGCCACCTCGGCGGTGCGCGACGCGGCCAACGGAGCGGAGTTCCTCGACGCCGCCAGCCACGCCATCGGTGTCCCGGCCGAGCTCCTGAGCGGGGAGGAGGAGGGGCGTCTCGCGTTCGCAGGCGCGACCTCGGACCTTCCCCCGAGCGACGGGGCCCGCGTCGTGGTGGACATCGGAGGAGGGTCGACCGAGCTCATCGTCAGCGCCGGGCGCGCCGTCGGCGTGGTGTCGCTCGACGTCGGCTGCGTCCGTCTGACCGAGAGGTTCTTCCACCACGATCCTCCGTTGTCAGAGGAGCTGGCGTTGTGCGACGAGCTCGTCGCCGCCGAGCTCGACCGTGCGGCGCGCACGCTCCCTGTCCTCGAAGACGACGGGCTCGCGGCCTGCCTCGTCGGCCTCGCGGGCACCGTCTCGACGCTGTCGATGCTCGACCAGGGGCTTCACGAGTACGAATGGGGCAGGGTCCACCACTCCGTGCTCGAGCTCGCCGGAGTGGAGCGCTGGTGCGCGACCCTGATCGCAGAGCCGTCGTCGTCACGGGCGCGACGTCCGGGGATGGCGGAAGGCAGGGAGGACGTCATCGCCGCCGGTGTCCTGGTGCTCCGAGAGGTGATGCGGCGGTTCGGGTTCTCCCGGTGCCTGGTGTCGGAGACCGACATCCTCGACGGCCTGGCTGCCAGCCTGCTCGGCGCGCCGGGGTCAGCGCGCTGACAGCGGCTCCACCTCGTGCGCCGCATCCGGCGTCGGTGGCCCCGCCGGTCCCGCCACCGAGTCCGGGGATCGTTCCTTGCGCCGCCGCCGGCGCTGTCGCAGCGCCAGCACCCAACCTGCGACGATCGCTGCGACGCCGGCGAGGAAGGCGGCGAGCCCGCCGTCTTCGTGAGGCGGCGTGAACGAGAACGTGACGACGCTCGAGCCGGCAGGCAGCGCGACCTCCTGGAAGAGGTGGTCACGCGTCCGCACGGACACGTGGCGGCTCCCCACGGTCGCCGTCCATCCCTTCATCGAGAGCTCCCGTCGCAAGAGCTCGGCGGGGCGGCGGCAGTCTGCCACGACCCGGTCCAGGCTCTCGTGCGACAGACTGCAGGGGGCCGGCCCCGATGTGGACGGTGTCGCCCCGGAGACCACCGAGAAGTAGTGAGAGGGATGGGGCGTCACGTACACGTCGGCGTTGGCGTCCGCGTAGACGAGCTTCAAGCCGAGTGACCGGCTCGTCGCCGCTGGGATCTTGCCTGGCGACGCCACGATGGCCCGGACGTCGATCTGCTCGTAGGCGGCGAAATTCTTGACGAGCTCCTGCAGAGGGGTGGGTCCTGTCGAACGCAGGAGCGTGTCGCCGATGAAGATGTTCGGGAGCACGTTGGTGTCGAGACGGCTCGTGATGTAGGACGTGTAGTGCTTCGGCATGGGGAGGTCGTTCACGTCCGCTTCCCCGATGCCGAAGTAGCTCCCGTAATTGGGCGTGAAGGGACCGAGCGTGTAGAAGCGGCCCAGCCCGGTGTGCGCGCGAACCGCGTCGACGAGAGCCATGTCCACGCGGGCGCTGCGCGGCGCGGAGAACTCGGGGCCGACGAACATCACGAGCGCGTCGACGACGAGCAGCCCCACGATCACGCCGGTGCGCAGGCGGCCGCGGAGCGCGACGGCCGCGACCGCGACCAGGAGCATGACGCCGAACCCCCACACCACCGACGCCACGGCGAAATGGCTGGCACTGGTCGAGCTGAGCTCGTTGGCGAGCCCGCGGCCCATGTCGAGCAGAGTCAGCGCGACGGCGACGGCGGCGGTCAGCGATGCCAGCACGTACCACCTCGGCACCGCCTTGCGCCGGAGGTCGTCGACGGCGAGCGCCGCGAGCACGACCGCGGCGAGCGCGACGGAGGGCGGGAGATAACGATATGCGGCGACCTGGTCCATGAGCGGTAGCAGGTCGAAGAGCCGGTGGAGCGGACCGATGTCGTAGATTCGGCCCAGCGCGAGGACGATCCACGCGGCGAGCGCGACACGCAGCGGGCGGAGACGTCGATCGTAGAGGGCGACGAGGCCGAGGAGCAGAAGGGTCGTCGTGAGGTAGCCGCCGACGTTGGCCCAGAAGTCCCGCAGCAGACCCGTCGGGTCGTTCGCGGTGTAGGCGAAGATCGGTCCGAAGACGTAGGGGAAGAACAAGGCCGCCGCGGAGGGCCGGTCCAACGCGACGGCGTCGAACCCGATCCCGTGCCTGCCGAGGTAGGCGGAGGGCAGGTAGTCGACGAACGCGATGACGAGCGGCGCGGCGAGCACGACGCCCGCGACTGCGCCGGCGGCGAGCTTTCGCAGGTAGGCAAGGATCTGTGCACGGGTCAACCCCGCGCAGCGGACGAGCGCCCACACGAGCGCGAAGATGCCGTCGAGGTAGGCGACCTCGGGAAAGCCCGCGTACACCGAGAGCGCCAGCGCGAGGGCCACGAGCGCCCAGCGCCCGGCCCGCTGCTCGGTCGCGGCCACGCGTGCCTGCTCGGCGGCGAAGACGAGGAGCGGCAGGAGCGCGATCGGGTTGACGGCAGCGTGCCGGAACCACGCGAAGGTGCCGTCCAGCGCGAAGGCGCAGCCTGCGCCTGCTGCGATCCACCTCGAGACGTCCAGGCGCACGATCACGCCGTAGGCCGCCGCGCCGGACGCCGCCTCGAGCAGCATGTGGAACGGCAGCTGACCGCCGAAGAGCACCAGGAAGAGGTTGGGCGGGAAGAACGCGGCGGACTGCATCTCGCCGGCCAGCGGCGCGCCGAGCCCCTCGTAGGGGTTCCACCACGGAAGCTTCCCGTGGACCAGGTCGAGCATGGCGAGGTGCCCGAGCGACTGAGCGGTCGTGCCGCTGTTCGGGTCGATCGTCGACTGACCGCCGACGATCCCTCCGGTGTGGATGATGCCGAGGCCGCTCGTCCAGTAGAGCGGGTTCGGGTCGAAGACGCCGAGGAGGAAGAGCAGGTTCGCCACGACGACGACGGCGACGACGAGCGCGACGGGTCCGAGCCAGCTCGCCGAGGCCGCGCGGCGCAGCGCGCCCGCGGCCCGCGACGCGGCCCGGGGATGCCTCGACCCCCCCGCGACCGTCTGCACGGCCGACGACCCTAGGCGAGCACGGACCGAAGAGTCGCCATCTTCGGCAGGGCGCTCGCGGGTAACCTCCCGGGGTGGCCGGTGATCCGTCGAACGAGCGTGCCGCGCCCAGGTCCAGGTCCAGGTCCCCTGCAGCGTCGGACTTCGACGAGGAGTACTTCCACTCCCGTTGCGGGCCGCGGCCCTATCGGAAGGGCGAAGCTTCCTGGGAGACGTTCTTCGCACGGGTCGCCGACGACGTGGTCCGCAGCTTCTCGCCCAAGACCGTTTTCGACGCAGGGTGCGGGGTGGGCTTCCTCGTGGAGGCGCTGTGGGACCGGGGAGTCGAGGCGCACGGACGTGACATCTCGGAGTACGCGATCTCCAAGGTGCGGCGCGAGACCGCCGAGTACTGCCAGGTCGGCTCGGTGACCGACCCGATCGACGGCACCTACGACCTCGTCGTGTGCCTCGACGTCCTGGAGCATCTCGACGCGGACGGGGCAGACCGTGCCATCGAGCAGCTCACCGCCGCCTCGGACCGTGTCCTGTTCTCGTCCGCCGCGAAGGACGTCGGAGAGCCGACGCACCGGACCGTCCGACCGGCGATCTACTGGCTGCGACGATTCGCCCGCCGCGGCTTCGTGCCGGTCCTCGGCTACGACGCGACGTACGTGAGCCCGCAGGCCCTCCTCTTCGAGCGCGCCGGGACGCCGAGCCAAGACGACGTGCTCGTCGGCGCGGCGGAGCTCGTCGCGTTGCGGCTCGCGCAGGCGGACGGAGGGAGGCGACCCCCCCCGCTCGGCTCCAGCGCGGCAGACGTCGTGAACCGTGAGCTCGAGCTGCGCTTCAGCGGCCTCGTCCGCTCGCTCGAGGCGTACCAGCGGGAGGCGGAGGCGGCCCGCGCGGAGCTCCGGGCCCTCGAGGCGACGCGGGTGATGCGCTACACCAAAGGAGCTCGCCGCGTCTACGGGAAGCTGCGTGCCCTCTCCGCGCGCGAGCAGGCGCAGGTACAGGTGCAGGTGGACGGCGTTGCGCCGAAGGCGACGCGCGATCCGACGTACGAGCTGTGGATATCGCAGTTCGACGAGATGGACGCCGGCCGCCGGAGCGCCCTCTGTGACCGGCTCGCCCGGCTGCCCTCGCGGCCCCTCGTCTCGATCGTCATGCCCGTCTACGACACCCCGGAGCGCTACCTGCAAGAGGCGCTCGACTCGGTGCTCGCCCAGGTGTACGACAACTGGGAGCTCTGCGCCGTCGACGACTGCTCGACGGCGGCCTGGGTGCCCAAGGTCCTCGAGGACTACGCCGCAGCCGACGAGCGCATCCGCGTGGCGCGGCGCGAGACGAACGGGCACATCTCCGCCGCGTCCAACACCGCCCTCGAGATGGCCCGGGGCGAGTGGGTCGTCCTCCTCGACCACGACGACACGCTGAGCCCGCAAGCCCTCGCGCTGGGCGTGCTCGCCCTGGCGGACCGGCCGGACGCGGGGCTCCTCTACAGCGACGAGGACAAGATCGACGAAGGGAACCGTTCGGTCCCCTTCTTCAAGCCTGACTTCGACCCCCTGCTCCTCCTCGCGCAGAACTACGTCTGCCACATGACGATGGTGAGGGCAGACCTCGTGCGCAAGGTGGGCGGTTTTCGCGAAGGGCTCGAGGGCAGCCAGGACTGGGACCTCGTGCTCCGCGTCAGCGAGCGCCTCTCCGCCGACCAGATCATCCACGTGCCCCACGTCCTCTACCACTGGCGCATGCACGCGGGCTCGACGTCCTCGGCGCGAGCGGCCAAGCCGTACGCGACGCGTGCGGGAGCCAGAGCCGTGACGGACCACCTCTCACGCGTCGGCGCGCCCGGCGCGGTGACCGTGAACGAGGTGACCGGGATCGTGCGAGTGAAGTGGCAGCTCCCCTCCCGGCCTCCGAAGGTGAGCGTCATCATCCCGACGCGAGACGGCGAGTACCTGAACCGCTGTCTCGCGAGCCTCTACGCGACCACTGACTACCCCGACTACGAGGTGGTCATCGTCGACAACGGGAGCGAGACGGGCACGGTGAAGGACCTCATCTGTGACTACGGCTCCGTCGCGAAGGTCCTTCACGACGACCGGCCGTTCAACTTCTCTGCGCTGAACAACGGCGCCGTCGCCCACTGCACGGGTGAGGTCCTCTGCTTCCTCAACGACGACTGCGAGCTCGTCTCGAGCAGCTGGCTCGCAGAGCTCGTCTCCCAGGTCCTCCAGCCCGGCGTCGGCGCGGTGGGGGCCAAGCTCTTGTACCCCGACGGGCGGGTCCAGCACGCGGGCGTCGTGCTCGGCCTGGGCGGCATCGCGGGTCATGCCGAGCGGCTCGCGGACCGGCTCTCCCACGGCCATTTCGGCTGGCTCCAGACCGCCCGCTCGCTCTCGGCGGTGACCGCCGCGTGCATGGTGGTCCGCCGCGACGTCTTCGAGAGGCTCGGCGGCTTCGACGAGATCAACCTGAGCGTCGCCTTCAACGACGTGGACTTCTGTCTGCGGCTGCGTGAGGCGGGCTGGCGGGTGGTCTGGGCGCCTCACGCCGTGCTCGTGCACCGAGAGTCCGTGAGCCGCGGCCACGACCCCGACGTGCGCCCCGACGCCTTCGGCGAGGAGGTGGCCTACATGGAGCGGCGCTGGAGCCAGGTCCTGCGCGCGGACCCCGCCTACAACCCGAACCTCACCCTCGAGAACTGGGACTTCTCGCTCGCGTTCCCCCCTCGCGCGCTGTGGTGGGCCGAATGAGCTGAGGGCGTCGTGCCGCCGGGGTGGCCAGACCGAGCGCCCCGGCGAGCCTCGTCACGACGGCATGGGGGTCGCCGTACCAACGGTCGGCCACCTCCCGGCCCGAAGATGCGAGCGCCGTCCGGGTTGCGGGGTCGTCGAGCGCTTCCGCGCAGGAGAGGAGCTCCGCGGTGGAGGTGAACCGCATGCCGCCTGCGGCGCTCGCCAGCCTGTCCGCCGCAGAGCCGCCGGGCACGACGATGGGCACGCCGAGCCGGAGCGCCTCGACGCACTCCCGCGCGTACACGTCGCCGGGCAGGAGGTCCACGACGCCTTTGGACTGCGCCATGAGGATCCACAGGTCCATGCGCGTGTGCAGGTCGAACTGCGCAATGCACGAGCGAGACCGCCACGCGCGCGCCACCCCCCCTTCGACCACGACGACGTGCTGGCGGGCAAAGCGTGCGAGCAGCCAGCGGGTGCGATGCGATGGGGTCGGTGTGGCCGGCACGCCGGGGCGGTCGCCGAGGACGAGCAGGTAGTCCGGTATCCCCCTGAGGCCGTAGTGGCGGCGGCTGCGCGCGTCGGGATGCACGCGTGCGTACAGACCCACGTGGTGCACGGCGGGCGCGGTCCTGGCGTCCCCGTCGAACCCGGTCCCGGCTCCACTGCCGCCGGCGGCTCCGTCGAGGCCGACGTCCAGCACCCCGTCGACCGTGAACCGGGCGCCGCCGACGGCGAGCACCGGCGCTCCCGCCGCGAGCGGCCCAGCTGTGCGCGCCAGCTCGCCGTCGCCGCGTCGCCCTGCCTCGACGACGACGGCTTCGTAGCGTGCCCGCGGTGCGCGCGCCCCGCCGATCGGAGTCACGTCGAACGCGCCGTCTGCGAAGGTCGCGCCTTCGCCCGGCACGAAGACGTCGACCAGCGCCAACCTGGACAGTGCGCCGGCGATGCTCCTCACGGCCTCGGCGATCTCGCTGTGCGGCGCCTGGACCCAAGAGGGGCTGAGCACGGCGATGCGGGGCTCGTTCACGTCGGATCCGGCCCCACCGGGGGCCACGGCGCGGCCGACGGCGTCTTCGGCTTCATGACTGCTCGTCGCGCACGCGGTCGTCGAGGCCGCCGAGCGCGGCCTGGACCCGAACCAGGTCCTCGCTCGAGCGGTCCAGCACCTCTTGGACGAGCAGCTCGAGATTCCCGACGCGTGCCGTCACCTCGTCGACCCGCGCCGCGACGGCGTCCACCGCGCGGATGAGGTCCCCGATGAGCCCGCGGTCCGCTGCGGCGTCGGCACGCGCTGCAGCCACGACGCGGGCGCGTACCTTCGCCCGCACGCCGGCACCGCCACCGCCTGGACTGTCGCCTGCGTCGCCCGCGCCGGGCGGAGGCGCGCCCTGCCCGGCGCGGGCGAGCTGCGCCCACCTGAGGTGCAAGGTGGCGACCACCTCGGCGTCGTGCAGCGCTGGTGGCAGCGGCAGGGGATCGGCGCGACGCGAGAGCAGCCGGGGCGCCAGTGTGACGGCGGTCTCTGCAGGCTCTGCGCCCGTGTCGGGCGCCTCGTCGTACCGACCATCGAGTTCGGTCATCGGTCCACGCTCCTCGCGCCGTCGTGCGCTCCCGCTCCTGCCAGTGATTGCATCTCCCGCAGCGCGCCGGCGATCACGGGTCCGGGCTCGTCGAGCGCCGCCGAGAAGTCGAGGTGGGAGAGGGCGCGGTTGTAGAAGGGGTCGCCCTCGTCGAGGGCCGCGCCCCAACGCTCGAGGAACGCCGCCGCGGTCTTCTGGCTCCCCGACGTGCCTCGGCTCGACGACTCGTGGTGGACCAGCTCTGCGCCCGCTTCCAGCACGACGCGAAATCCACGACGCCGTGCGCGCAGGCAGTAGTCGACGTCGTTGAAGTCGAGGCTGAGCGCTTCGTCGAACCCGCCGAGCTGCTCGAAGACGTCTCGGCGGGTGGCCATGCACGCGCCGGTGACCGCCGAGACGTCGCGGGTGAGGGCGGCCATGCCGAGGTACCCCGGCCGACCCGGCTCGAGCCCCGCGAGCACGTGCCCGGTCGCGCCCGCGAGGCCGAGGACGATGCCCGCGTGCTGGAGCCGCCCGTCGGGGTAGACGAGACGGGCGCCTGCGGCCCCGACCTCCGGCCGCAGTGCCTGCGCGACGAGAAGCTCCATCCACCCTCTCGTCCCGCCCTGGATGTCGTCGTTGACGAAGAGGAGCACCTCGCCGTGCGAATCGGCGGCCGCGGCATTGTTGAGCGCAGCCCAGTTGAACGGGCGGTCGTCGCGTCGTACGAGCACGTCGACGTCCTGGCTCAGCCGGGCCCGCAACCGCTCGAGGAGGGTGGCCGTCTCGGGCTCCGTCGATCCGTTGTCGACCAGCACGAGCTCGAGGCTGAACGAACCGCTCGAGCTCTCGCCGGTGTGCCCGGCGACGTGCGTGCCGAGCTCCGCCGCCCCCGCGCGCAGCGAGTCCGCGCACGCGCGAAGCAAGGTCGTGCTGTCCCTGAACGGGACGATCGCGCTGACCGTCGTCCGCGCGCTCGGGCTCGAGCACCGGCGGCGGACGGACCAGGTGCCGGGGAGTGGTCCGGGGAGCACTGCCGCTTCCTCCTTGCGTCGAGCGAGCGCGGCGGCAACCGCGGCCGGCCCGGGAGACAGGGTGTTCTCCCCCCGGCGGTGGTAGAGGACCGCGTCCACGTGCGCGACCCGCGCGGTCCGCTCCGTCACACGGAGGAGGAGGTCGTGCTCCCAGTCGCCGTCGCGAACCGGGTGGATCCCGCCTGCGGCGATCACGGGTCCGACGCGCAGCGCCACCGGGCGTCCGAGGTAGGACCACGAGAGCAACAACTCGGGCGACCAGTCCGGTTTGAGGACCGGTGTCGACGCGACGTCGCCGGGACCCGAGCGGTCCTCGTCCGCGTAGGCGACGTCCGCGTCCACGAGCGCGGCGCTCAGCTGAGCCACGGCGTCCGGCGCCAGCTCGTCTCCCGGCTCGATGAAGGCGACAGCGGGGGAACCGGACTCATAGAGCGCGGCCGCGTGGGCCGTGGCGACGTCGGAGCCCGCTGGTCTCGTGTGGATCCGGAGGCGGCCCGGCCCCGCGCCGCGCTCGACGCTCTGGGCGCTGCGACGGCCTCCGAGGCGTGCCGTGCCCGACAAGCCCTTCGACCCGGAGGGGAGCGCGCCGGTGATCGCCGCTTCGATCGCCGCGTCGGGGGTCCCGACGATGGTGACCGAGAGCGACCAGGTGCCGACGGTCTGCGCCCTGAGCGAGGCGAGGGTCCGATGGACGTCGAGCGGCCCGGCCGAGCCGGGCTCGCCGATCACCATGAGGAAGGCCAGCTCCGGCCCGGGTGGCGGCCGGGGGTCCACCGAGAGCCTCCAGGAGTCCCTGGCGGCTCGCCAGCGACGGTACAGCGCCGGATCGGCGGCGGCGTCCGGTCGGAGCGGTCGAGGCGCCTGCGGGGCGAACAGCACCCTCGCCACTCTCTGCGGACGCGGCCCCGCGACCGCGCCCTCGTCCGACGGCACGCGTCCACTCTTGCACGTCACCGTCTTGTGGCGCTCGACGGCGCCGACCTGTCACGATGCGGCGATGCGCACGGCACGACTTGGCGCGTCCACCGGCTCACCTCGGCACGACCCTCCGTCGCCCAGCCGGGCACCGTTCTTTCGGGGCCCGGCCCCACGTGGCATCCGGTGATGGCGCGACACGCGCCCACCCCGCTCGAGCTGGAGGGACGCCGGGTGGTGTTGCGCACGCTCACCGAGGCGGACTACGAGGAGTGGTACGAGGTGCGCACGCGCTGCAGGGAGTGGCTCGTGCCATGGGAGCCGCGTCCCAAGGGGGCGCCGCTCCCTGCCGAGGACCGGCAGAGCTTCGCGGCGCGCTGCGCGCTGCGTGAGCGCGAGCGCCAGCTCGGCACCGGCTACGGCTTCGGGATCTTCGTGGAGGGGAGGTTTGCAGGGGAGATCACGCTGTCGTCGATCCAGCGCGGCCCCTTCCAGACCGGTCACGTCGGCTATTGGATCGACCGCGACCTGGCTGGTCGAGGCTACGTGCCGGAGGCGGTCGTCGTCGTGCTCGTGTTCGCGTTCGACACGATCGCGCTGCATCGCGTCGAGATCTCGATCATCCCGCGGAACCGTGCCAGCCTGCGCGTCGTCGAGAAGCTGGATCTGCGCTCTGAGGGCCTCGCGCAGAGATACCTCGAGATCGACGGCGAGTGGGAGGACCACGCGAAGTTCGCGATGACCTCCGAGGAGTGGAGTCGTCGCCGGAGCCAGCTCATCGCGGATTGGATCGACTGACCGACCGCCTGTGTGCGCCCTGACGGGGGCTGCCGCCGGTCGCGACCTCGTCGGGTCGTCGCCATGCGCACAGCCCCTCGGTAGCCTCGGCGACGATGCTCATCCTCCACGCGGCATGGGGCGCCGGGGGACCCGCGCCGCTCGTGCTGTGGGCGGAGGCGGCCGAGAAGGCCGTACGGGCGCCGCGCCGGTCTCGTTCGCGTCGCGGAGCCCCCGGCGGGCTCCCAGCGGCCCATCCGTTCGCCGCGCCGACCGCCGCCGTCTCCGAGGTGCTCGCCTCGGGCGGCTTCGTTGGAACCGGCCACGCCGCGCGATGCCGCGTGGCCGGGTCGGCGACGTTGCTCCTCCCCGCCCACCGAGGGGTGCCCACCCCCTCGCCCGAGCTGGTCCGCCTCGGTAGCGACGCCTGGCAGCCGCCTTCCGCAGGGAGGTTCGTGCTTCGGCCGTTCGTGATGCCTGCGCTCCTGCTCGGTGCCGGCGACGCGCTCGACGCGTTGGTCGCGCTCGGTGACGACAGCGCGCCGGTTCACGTCGGCGCGTCGGTGCGCGCGCTCGCCCGCATCGGCGAGCTCGCGCTCGAGGTCGTCGCGGGCGGCCGGGTCGTCCCGGCGCTCGAGGCCGAAGACGATCGGTACGTCGCGCGGTGGGCTCCGCTCAGGACGGAGCGCGACAGGGACAGGCTGGCACTGCTGAAGAGCGCGCTGCCGCCCGCGGCCTGCGCGCTCGGAGCGGTCGGGGATCCCGGCCGGCTCGTCGACCGGGTCTTCGACGCGTTCGTCGACGTGGCGTGCCGGCAGGCCCTCACCCGCACGGATCGTGCGCAGGGGCCCGTTGCGGTCCGGTCCGCCGGACCGCGCCCGGCGCCGGACGCCTGGCTCGCAGCGCTCCACGACGGCGACGGCAGGGTCGACGCCGATCCGGCGGCGCTCGCTGCTCTCGGCCGGCTCGTCGACCAATGGCGAGCACCGCTCGTCGCGCCGTCGGGGTCGTGGCGCTTGTGCCTGCGCCTGCACGAGCCCGACGAGGCACGATCGGGCGACGGCGCGCACGATGCCGGCGCGGCGTGGCACGATGCCGGCGACGGCGCGCACGATGCCGGCGACGGCGCGCACGATGCCGGCGACGGCGCGCACGATGCCGGCGCGGCGTGGCACGTCGAGCTCCTGCTCCAGGCAGTCGACGAGCCGACGCTCCTCGTCGGTGCAGAGGAAGTCTGGCGGGCGGGGGAGTCGCTCCGGCGCGCCGCGAGAACGGTCGAGCTGCCCCAGGAGGTGTTGCTGGCGGAGCTGGCGCGGGCCGTCCCCGCCTTCCCCGAGCTCGCCGACGCGCTGGTCGAGCCCGCGCCCACGACCCTCACGCTCGACCTCGACGGCGCCCACCGGTTCCTGTCGGAGGTCGCGCCCGTGCTCGAGCTGGCGGGATTCGGCGTGCTGTTGCCGTCGTGGTGGCGCGCGCCGTCAGCCCGCCTCGGCCTGCGCATCCGCTCAGTGGCGGCCCCCGGTTCGCGCGCCGCCGCCAGCCGCCTGGCATCCAGCGGTCTCGCGGAGTTCGACTGGGAGGCCGCGCTCGGTGACATCCGTCTCGGGCTCGCCGACCTCCGGCGCCTCGCCGAGCTGAAAGCCCCGCTGGTCCGCGTCCGCGGGCAGTGGACGGAGCTGCACCCCGAAGAGATCCGGCGTCTGGTCGAGTTCCTCTCCATCGGGCGGGGGCGGCGGACCATGGACCTCGCGGGCGTCCTGCGTGCGGTGGCTGGCGCTCGGGTCCCCGAGGCCGGGGTGCCAATCGTGGCCGTGGACGCCGGAGGCTCGCTCGGTGCGCTGCTGAGGGGCGAGCTCGCCGAGTCGCTCGAGACCGGTCCGACCCCCGAGGGCTTCTGCGGCGAGCTTCGCGCGTACCAACGGCTCGGGGTGGCGTGGATCCGGCTCCTCGAACGGGTCGGGCTGGGTGCGTGCCTCGCCGACGACATGGGGCTCGGCAAGACCGCGACGGTGCTCGGCGTGCTCCAGTCCGACCGGGAGGAGGGCTCCGTTCGCGGCCCGACCCTCGTGGTGTGCCCGACTTCGGTGGTGGGCAACTGGCGCCGGGAGGTCGAGCGGTTCACGCCCGGGTTGGCGGTGGTCGTCCACCACGGCGCGACGCGGGCGAGGGGGGAGGCGTTGCGTCGTGAGGCGGCTGGCGCCGACGTGGTCGTCACGAGCTACCCCCTCGTCGAGCGAGACCGGTCCGTGCTCGCGTCGGTGCCCTGGGCGCGCCTCGTGCTCGACGAGGCACAGCAGGTGAAGAACCCGGCCGCGAGCAGGACGCGGGCCGTGCGCGCGATCCCCGCGCCGCGCCGCATCGCGCTGACGGGTACGCCCGTCGAGAACCACCTCGGCGAGCTGTGGTCGATCATGGAGGTGCTGAACCCCGGACTGCTCGGGTCGCAGCGCTCGTTCCGGGAGGAGTTCGGAGTCCCGATCGAGCGCTACGGAGACGAGGACGCCGCCGAGCGGCTCCTGGCCCTCACGCGCCCGTTCGTGCTCCGCCGCTCGAAGACCGACCGTTCGATCGTGCCGGACCTGCCGGACAAGCTGGAGACGACGGAGCGGTGCCCGCTCACGCGAGAGCAGGCGAGCCTCTACCAGGCGGTGGTGGACGAGATGCTGGAGAAGATCGCCGGCACGGAGGGCATCGAGCGCAAGGGGCTCGTGCTCGCCACCATGCTGCGCCTGAAGCAGGTGTGCAACCATCCGGCACAGTACGTCGGGGACACATCAGCGCTCGCCGGACGCTCGGGCAAGCTCGAGCGGGTGCTCGAGATCCTCGAGCAGGTGCGCGAGGCCGGAGAGCGGGCGCTCGTGTTCACCCAGTTCGCGCAGATGGGGGAGATGCTGCAGCGCCACCTCGTCGAGCATCTCAGATGCCGTGTGGGGTTCCTCCACGGCGGCGTGCCCCGAGCCCGGCGTGATGAGCTCGTCGCGGAGCTCCAGTCGCCCGAAGGCTCCATGCCGGTGCTGGTGCTCTCGCTCAAGGCCGGAGGCACCGGGCTGAACCTCACCGCGGCGAGCCACGTGGTCCACTACGACCGCTGGTGGAACCCGGCGGTCGAGGACCAGGCGACGGACCGTGCGTACCGGATCGGCCAGCGCCGTGACGTCCATGTCCGAAAGCTCGTCTGTGCAGGCACCGTCGAGGACAGGATCGAAGAGCTCATCGAGTCCAAGCGTGCGCTCGCCTCACGGGTGGTGAGCACGGGCGAGAGCTGGCTGACCGAGTTGTCGA
>JAKATJ010000043.1:13669-16112 GCA_021828005.1 Actinomycetes bacterium
GAGGGTGCTGGTTGCCCGCGACCGGTCGTCGGCGGCATCGTTGCGAGAACGCGCAGGGGACCGATCGGCGTGTCGTGGTGGTCGCGGCGGTTCCTCGAGTCCCTCGAGGCGGTGCTGGTGAGTGGTCGCAGGGAACTCGGACGGTCCTACGCGAGAAGGGGGCAGGTCGCCGAGCTCCACGTAGACCCGGGTGTCGTCACCGCGGTGGTCCAGGGCAGCCGGGAGGATCCGTATGTCGTCCGGCTGAGGATGCCGGTGGTGCCGAGGGGCGATTGGGACCGCGTCGTGGCTGCGCTCGCCGCACAGGCTGGGTACGCGGCGCGGATGCTGGCGGGTGAGCTTCCGCTCGAGGTGGAGGAGGTCTTCGAGGCGCAAGGCGCATCCCTCCTGCCCGCGCCCCACGCGCGCCTCGTCACCGAGTGCACGTGCCCGGACTGGGAGAACCCCTGCAAGCACGTCGCCGCCGTCTGCTACCTCGTTGCAGAGGAGTTGGACCGTGACCCGTTCTCGCTCCTGGCCTGGAGGGGGAGGGGGCGAGATGAGGTGCTCGGTGAGCTGCGGGAGCTGCGGCGGGAGGCTGCCGCTCCGGCGCCGACGGCAGGCGGACCCGCCGGGACAGACGGACCCGCCGGGACAGACGGACCCGCCGGGACAGACGATGCCAGCTCGGCCGTGCCGGCGTCTGGCAAGCCCGCAGGTCACGGGATCGCTGACCGAGCCGCCCGCGCGACCGGTGACGAGGCTGCTGGTGTGGTTGGCGCGTCCGGGGGCACGGCCGACTTCGTGCGACGCTTCTGGGCGGCCGGGCCTGAGCTCGCCCACGTCCGCGTCCGGCCCGAACAGGCCCTAGCGCCCACGGCGCTGCTACGGCTCGCGCCCAAAGGGACGATCAGCGTGCGCGGAAGGGACCTCGCGGACCTCCTCGAGCGCGCCTATCGCGAGTTCACGGCCTCGGCGGCGGCGCGCGCCCGACGCTGACATCGCCGTCCGCGGTGCGAGCCACCGATTGGGGATGCGGAAGAGCTGCTCCACGTTTCGCTCGCAGACGTCGCCCGCGGGTCGCCGCCGGGCGCTCTGTCGCTGATGCAGGCTACGCGCGAAGCGCCGGACGGCACTCGCGCTCGAACAGTGGTACTCGAACCCAGCTGCCACGAGGCGAGACGTGTCCATGCCACGCCCGTACCGGAGCAACGCTTCCAGCTCTGGCGGGAAGTCGAAGATGCCGAGGAGGACGAGCGGGCCGAGCGCGAGCGACGGGTGGATGGGTGCAAGTGGGAGGAGCCGAGTCCCGCAGATGGCGGCGACGTCGCTCCATGGCAGCCGCCCGTCGCCCGCGACGTTGTACGTGCCGGCGAGGTGGTGATGGGTGACGAACTCGAGCGCGCGGACGACGTCGTCTTCCTCTACGAACTGCACGAGCGGGTCGAAGCCGAAGACGCTGGGGCATATCGGTCGGGACAGGTTCTTGCCGATCGAAGTGACGACGTCGGGGCCGAGGGTGTTGGCGAACCGGAGGGTCGCGACGAGCATCGAGGGGTTGTCCTCCGCGAAGTCGCGCACCATGCCCTCGGCTTCGATGAGCGAGCGCTCGACGACGGTGCGGGGGGTACGTGCGCGCGGCGTCTCCTCGGTGAACGTGGCAGGGTCCCGCTCCGTCGAGCCGTACACGAGGCTCGAGGACTTCACCACTACCTGGTGGACGGGGGAGTTGGGCGCACCGGCGGCCGCGAGCAGGTTCATCGTGCCGATGACGTTGACCTCGTGGATCGTGCGGGCGGACACACCGGCCGAGTCCACGATCATGAACGTGTGGAGCACGGTGTCCACCTGCTTGGCGTGGACGATGCGGTTCAAGATCGAGTACGTCTGATCGGCGCGCACGAATTCTGCACGCTCGAAGGCAACGGCCGGCGCGCTCGTGCCAAGGCCGACGAGGACGTCGATCTCGGCGTCGGCTTGCAGCGCCTGGATCATCCTCCCCCCCCAGTACGTGTCCGCGCCGGTCACCAGCACGCGTCGGCCCATGGCGTTCCCGCTCCGCGTGTCGGTCAGCCGAACCAGATGCTGCGCCGGTGGCTCAGCATGTCGTAGATCGCGGCCTGCATCGTCTGGCGAATCCGCTCTGACTCCTCCATCACCTTGCTCTTCGGGTACCGGTCTTGGTCGACCTCGACGTCGAAGGTCACCGGGTCCAGCACCCGGAGCCTGAGCTTCGCGGGGAAAGGCACGATCGCGCCGATTGGGCCCATGACGAGCACGTTGGCCGTCACAGGGAAGTACGGAATGCCGAGCGCGTGAGCGATCCGTGGCACCTGCCACAGGACAGGCATGGTCTCTTCGGACCCGACGATCGTGATCGGCACGACGGGGACTCCCGCGCGCATCGCGATCTCGACGAAGCCACCGCGGCCGAACCTGCACAGCTGGTAGCGGTCGGAGTAGG
>JAKATJ010000044.1:0-10923 GCA_021828005.1 Actinomycetes bacterium
TGGCGTGATCAGGAGAGCTGGGCGGAAGACGGAGGAAGCCATGACCACAACGACGAGGAAGATCCGGGGCGGCGTGTGGGGACGCGAGCAGGCTTGGGCGGGCGGGCGAGCCCGCTGGACACGGGGCGAGCGGGGCGACGAGACGGGAGGGCCCCGGCGCGGCCGGCGTCTCCACGGGTTCCCCGGCCCGTGGGCGGGAGGCGGGATGGGGGGACCCGGGTCCGGCCCTCCCTGGGGCCGCGGCCGGCCGCGGTCGCGGCGCGGCGACGTGCGGTTCGCCGTGCTGCGCCTGCTCGCGGAGGAGCCGATGCACGGGTACCAGATGATCACCGTGCTCGCCGAGCGGAGCGGCGGCGCATGGCGCCCGAGCCCGGGCTCCATCTACCCCACCTTGCAGCAGTTGGAGGACGAGGGGCTCGTCACGGTCACGGAGCGGGAAGGGCGGCGGACCTTCACGCTCACCGACGCCGGCCGCGCCGAGGTGGAGCGGGCGCCCGCCGGGCGGCGCGCGCCGTGGGACGAGCTCAAGGACGAGGGCGGCGCGGGCACGCGTGCTCTTCGCGCGACGGCCTTCCAGGTGATGGGCGCCGCCATGCAGGTGGCCGCCGCGGGCGACGAGCGCCAGGTCGCGCGTGCGGAGCGGCTGTTGAAGGACGCCCGAAAGGCGCTCTACCGGCTGCTCGCCGAGGACGGTGAGGACGACTGGGGTGGCGAGGACGGCGGCGGGGGACGGGACGCTCCGCCGGTGCCGGGCGCCTGACGGGGCGCTCCGCCGGTGCCGGGCGCCTGACGGGGCGCTCCGCCGGTGCCGGGCGGGGGGCGCCCAGCTCGCGGATCACGAGGGGCGCGCGATCGGGCTAGAAGCGCGCGCCTCCGAGAGAAACGGCGACGAGGAGCACGGAGCGTTGCATGGGCGACGCGACGGACGCGCTCAAGCGTTGAGACCGCCGTCGACGAGCACGACGTTGCCCGTCACGTAGCTCGCGTCGTCGCTGAGCAAGAAGGCGATCACGCTCGCCACCTCCTCGGGGCTGCCGTACCGGCGGATCGGGACGGCGGCCCCGCGCCGGCGCCGCGCCGCTTGCACGTCGTCCGCGCCGAAGGCCCTCTCGAGGTCCTCCATCATCCGGGTGTCGATGTACCCGGGCGCCACCGCGTTCACCCGGATGCCCTTCGACGCGACCTCCAAGGCCGCAGTGCGGGTGAGGCCGACCACCGCGTGCTTCGAGGCGACGTGGGGGCTGAAGCTCGGGCCCCCCTTGATGCCGGCCTGCGACGCCGTGTTCACGACGGCGCCGCCGCGCCCGGCTTCGGTCATCGAACGCAGCACGGCGCGCAGGCCGAGAAAGACTCCTCGTGCGTTCACCTCTTGGACTCGGTCCCAGTCGTCGGGGGAGAGCTCGACGATCGGCGCCACGCGCCCTTCGATGCCCGCGTTGTTGACGAACAGGTCGATCCCCCCGAGCGCTTCGGCCTCGGCGACGTAGCGGTCGACGGCCGCCTCGCCGGTGACGTCGGCCTCGAGCGGCGCCTCGTCCAGGCTGAGCCGTGCGCTCACCAGCGGCGACGGGTCGACCGCGCCGGAGTCGATGAGCGCGAGCGAGTCGGCGAACTCGTCCGGTCCGTACGCGCACGAGCCGGCGACGTGCAGGTTCTTCGCGAGCAGCTCCGCCAGCGAGATCGACGCCACCTGCCTCGTCAGCGCGACCTCCACGAGCTTGCCGTCGGAGGCGAGCGCGCGCACGAGCAGGTCGAACGCCGTCTCGGCGCCCGAGCACTCGAAAGCCGCGTCGAATTGGCCGGCGTGCTCGGTGAAGAAGGCCTCGACGTCGGCGCTGGAGGCGTCCACGACCACGTCCGCGCCGACCACGACCGCGGCCGTGCGCCGCCCCGCCGAGCGTCCGACGGCGACGATCTCCTCGGCTCCGAGGGCCCGCAGCGCGAGCACGACGCTGAGGCCGATGGGGCCGGCGCCGAAGACCACCGCGCGGGTCCCGGCTCGGGCACCCGCGAGGCGCGCGGCGTGGAGGGCCACCGCCAGCGGCTCGGCGTGCGCGCCGTCCTCCAGCGCGACGCTCCCGAGCTCGTGCAGCTGACCGGCCGGCACGCGGACGTACTCGGCAAAGCCGCCTGGTGCCCCGAGACCGACGTTCGGCACCGCGTTGCAGCGGAAGCTGAGCCCCCGGGAGCACTCCTCGCAACGGCCGCAGGCACCGAGCGGGTTGACCGCCACGGCGTCCCCGACGCGCGCCGCGCCGGCGCCATGGCCCACGGCGACGACAGTCCCGGAGATCTCGTGCCCGAGCACCTGGCCCAGCGCCGGGCGCCCCTGCTCGACGCCGTGGACGTCCGAGCCGCAGATCCCGCACGAGTGGACGGCGACGACCACCTCGCCGCGCCCCGGCGACGGGTCGGGCACCGTCGTCACCTCGACGGCACCGTCGGTGACAGCCAGGGCGCGCACGGGGCCGGCGGCTCTCAAGCGCCGCCGAGGCGCCGGAGGGGCTCGGGCGCTCCGGACGTGACGGGTCGGGCCGGAGGGTGCGGTGAAAGAGCGTGGCCGGGGCCGCGGCGCACGAGAAGACGCTCGAGCCGAGGCCGAGGCCGAGGCCGGCCCGGTCGATCGGTCGGACCGCCTCGAGCCGGTCCCGGTCGGCTCGGCGCCGAAGCTCCGCTCACCGTCTCCCCCCTTGCCGGCGCTGCGCCCCGCGGGCCCCGTGACCCTACCGGACGGGGCCGCGCTCGGGCCCCTCAGCCCGGCGCTGCATCGCGCACGCCTACAGGCTCAGGATCTCTTCGTTCCGTGCGACGATCTGGGCGTCCCAGTCGTGGTCCGTGAGGACGTAGAGCCGGTCCTCCTTGATCGCCTCGAACAGGATCTCGGCGACCTCGGAAGGCGGCATCCCATCCGAGAGCCGATCGTGCATGCGTGCCCGGAGCTCCTGGCCGGCATCGGCTCCAGGCGCCGGCACCTCGTTCTGGAGCTCCGCCGGACGATTGCGGCTCCCCTGAAAGAGCCGGGTGGCGACGATGCCCGGGCACAGCGCCGTGACCCTCACCTTGGCGCCGCGCTCGCGCAGGTCGGCGTCGAGGGCCTCGGTGAGGCCGAGCACCGCGTGCTTGGCGATGCCGTACATGTTGCGCGCCTTCACGACCGAAGTCATCGAGCAGGTGTTCACCATGTGACCGCCGTCCTCGTTGGCGAGCAACAACGGGACGAACGTGCGAACCCCGCAGCCGACGCTCCAGAAATTCACCCCGACCGTCCAGGTCCAGTCCTTCTCCGTCGCCTCCCAGATGGCGCCGTCGAGGTAGCCTTCGACGCCCGCGTTATTGCAGACGAGGTGTACCGATCCGTACCGGGAGAGGGTCGCCCCGGCCAGACGCTCGAGCGCGGGGAGCTTGGAGACGTCGGTCGGCACCGAGAGCACCTGGTCCCCTTCGGCCCGCATCTCGGAGGCAGCCTCCTCGAGACCTGCCTCGTCGACGTCGGCAATGGCGAGCTTCATCCCCGCCTCGGCGAAGCGCTGGGCGAAGGCGCGTCACATGCCGCTGGCCGCGCCGGTCACGACCGCAACCTTCCCGGCGACGTCCATGGCTCCTTCCTCGACTGGCGGTCCCCGAGCAACCGCTCCGGGGCCGCGATGGACGGCTCCATCATGGGCGCGGCAGTCCTCGTCGGAAAGTGCTGCAGGGGAGACGGGCTGCCAGGGGCGAGTCACGACCAGGGCTGGTCGCCGGGCGGCCTCGCCGCGTGGACCGCTGCCCAGACCGTCTTGCCGCCGGGCAGTGGCTCCCATCCCCACGAGGTCGCGAGCGCGCTCACGATCAGCAGTCCGCGCCCTCCTGGCGCGGTCGGCATCGGATCGACCAGCTCGGGAGGAGCGCAACTGGCATCACTGACCGCGACGAGCAGAGAGCCAGACTGCAGGCGAAGGCTCAGCTCGAAGTGCGTCCTTGCGTGGCGCACGGCGTTCGCCGCCAGCTCCGCCACGAGGAGCAACACGTCATCGGGTATGGCGACGTCCCACTCGCGGAGGACCCTGTCGGCGTACCGGCGAGCCTCCGATGCCGCTTCAAACGTCGGCTCGAACGACTTGTTGGCAGATCGTGACGGGTCGTCGAACTGTTGCTCGCCGCCCGACACGTTCTTCCTCCCTTCTCGAGCTTCTTCCTTCTCCAACACTCGACTACCCGTCGGCGGTGTGGAAAAACATTGAGCGTTGCGAGGTCCGCCCCCGCTGATCGCGGTCAACGCGAGGCGGCGGCTTCGGGAAGGATGCGCCGGCGCTCGCGCGAGCCCGTGCACTGGGCCGCCCGGGTGCGTGCCCGAGCTCGACCTCGTATGGTGGACCCGGTGGGACTCGTCCAGTTCTCGATCGCGAGCGAGCGCGGGTCACGTTCCGGCTTTCTCGACCTGCAGCGAGCCGCCCTCGTACGGAAATTGCAGGGCGTCAGCGAGATCGATGCACGGCGTGCAACCGCCAGCTCGCTCACGCTGCTCGGGCTCCTGAAGCACGCGGCCTCGTGGGAGCGCCGTTGGGTCCAGGTGGTCTTCGCCGGTCTGCGGCTCCCCGACGAGTGGCCCGCGAAGCAGGCGAACCCGGGACGCGACGACTTCTTGCTCGACGACCGCGACAGCGTGGACAGCTCTCCTCCCGTGCCTCTCGGGCTCTTTCACTGCAGCTCCGGTGCGGCGCCGGGACGCCGTCCGGCACGCGAAGCGAGGAGATCGCTGAGGATGTCCTCGAAGCGCGACCAGGCGACGAAGTGACCACAGGCCTCGATCGAGAACAGGACCGAGCCGGGGATCCGCGACGCCGCCTCTCGGCTCCAGTCGGCGGGAACGAGAACGTCGTCGGCCCCGTGCCACAGCCGTACGGGGACCCCGATGGACTCATAGGCGAAGCCCCAGGGCTGATCGACGGCGAGGTAGTCGTCGACCGTCCCGCCTGGGGTTCGCAGTCCCTGCGACACCGCCCTCGCAAGGGAGGCCGGATCAGACGCCTCCACGGCGGCGACGTCGGCCGGCGGCATCGAGCGGCTCTTCCTCGCCCACCAGCGCCGTGGCAAGCGCCGAGCCATCTCGGCCTCTGCACGGAAGCGCAGGCTCGCGTAGCCCGGCCATTTGTCAGAGAGGTGGAGGTTGGGCGACAAGAGCGAGCTCGGTGCGTCCGGGTCCGACGGTTCCCATGGCCAGTCGAGGGGCACGACGCCGGCCACGATCGCGACCGCTTCGACTCTCAGGGGCAAAAGCGCCCCGAGCGACGCGGCGTAGGGGCCCCCTTGCGACCATCCGAGCACGCAGCACCGCTCGACCTCGAGGGCATCGAGCAGCGTCTCGACGTCCCGGGCCCACTCGGCGATGACCCTTCCTCGAGCCCGGGTCGAGCCCCCGGTGCCCGGTCGATCAGGCGAGACGATCCTGATGCCGAGACGCCGCGCAACGGGTCCGGCCACCGCGATGTCGAGGCGCCCGGTGAAGCTGCCGTGACAGTTGAGCACCGGGTAGCCGGCGGGGTCACCGAACTCGGCGTACGACAGCATGCGACCGTCGGGCAGGGCGACGGACGAACCCGGCTCCGCATGCCGATGCACGGCCACCGTCACGCGAGCCCGAGCCGAAGAAGGCGAGGATCCCTCGGGCCTTTGCACGACGAGGACATCGAGGGAACTGTAAACGAATGCGCCGTACGATCGTCCGACAGCATCGGCGGCGGCTGCAGGACGGACGGAGCTCGGACCAGCCCGACCGGATCGGCACGGCGATGCCTCCTCGCCTGACAGTGCCGATCGGGCTCGGCGAGGTCGAGCAGGCTCGCCGTGCCGTCGACTCCGTCGCGACCAGAACGCCGACGTTCGGCTCGCGCGTGCTCTCCGAGCGGACCGGCGCGACAGTGACCTTGAAGGCGGAGAACCTCCAACGGACCGGTTCGTTCAAGGTGCGCGGCGTCGCCTCGAAGCTCGCCTCGCTGGGAGACGCCGCGCAGGCGGGGATCGTCGCAGCGTCGGCGGGCAACCACGCCCAGGCGGTCGCCTTCGGCGCCAGCCGAGCCGGTGTCCCGTGCCACGTGTTCATGCCGAGCGACGCTCCGGTCGCCAAGGTGAACGCGACCGAGTCCTACGGGGCGACGATCGCGCTCGGCGGCGATTCCGTCGACGACTGCCTCGCGATGGCCGCGGAGCGTGCGGCCACGACGGGCGAGATCCTCGTCCATCCGTTCGACGACCTCGCGGTGATCGCGGGGCAGGGGACCCTCGGTCTGGAGCTCGCCGAGCAGATTCCCGACCTCTCGCTCGTGGTCGTGCCGCTCGGCGGCGGCGGCCTCGCCTCGGGGATCGCCGTCGCGCTCGAGGCCTGCCAGCCGAGCGCGAGGATCGTGGCCGTCCAGGCTGCGGTGTGCGCGCCCTTCGCCGCCGCCCTCGGTGCCGGTCGACCCGTTGCGCCGGGAGCTCCGAGCTCGCTCGCGGACGGCATCGCGGTCAAGCAGCCCGGGTCGATCACCCTTCCGATCGTCGAGGCGCTCGTCGACGAAGTGGTGACCGTGGAGGAAGACGACATCGCCGACGCGATGGTCCTGCTCCTGGAGCGCGCCAAGCTCGTCGTCGAGGGGGCGGGCGCGGTCGGCGTCGCGGCGCTTTTGTCCGGCGCCGTCGAGGCGCCTGCGAAGGGCACCACCGCGATCGTGCTCTCGGGAGGAAACGTCGACACGAACCTGCTCGCGATCGCGATTCGGCGCCACGAGACCAACGCAGGTCGCCGCCTGGTGGTCTTCGCCCGGATCTCCGACCAGCCCGGTCGCCTGGCGCGGCTGCTCTCCGTGATCGGCGAAGCGGGCGGCAACCTGATCGAAGTCGGCCATCTGCGAGAAGGCTACGCCCTGCACGTGAGGGAGACGGGTGTGCAGCTGGTCATCGAGACGCGCGGCCGGGAGCACGCACGAAGGGTGCTCGACGCCGTGCACCACGCGGGATTCGACGTCCGGCCGGCGGAGGAGAGGAGGTGGTCGGGAAGCGCCCGATAGGCGTGTGCGCCGTTCAGTCGCCGGCCGGCACCAGCACCACATCGCGCTCCACCGAGTACCACGTCCCGTTCCACCCCTTGGGGGCTCCCGGCTCCTCGGGCCCGTGCGGCACGAAGTCGACCACGAGCGACGGCTTCACGCCGAAGACGGCGTCGTCATCGAGGTGGGGGCTCGTCGCGTCGAAGAGGTGCGTCGCCACGGTGCGGTACCCGGGGGCCGAGACCATGACGTGCAGGTGGGCAGGTCGCCAGGGGTGGCGACCGGTCGCCGCCAGCATCTTCCCGACCGGGCCGTCGTCGGGGATGCGGTAGTCGACCGGCCGCACCGACCAGAAGGCGAACGCACCGTCGGCGCCCGTTCTGAACACGCCGCGCAAGTTCTCCGGCGGCTGACCGGGGTCCTGCACCGCGTACAGCTGGTTGGCCGCGTTCTGCCACACGTCGACCAGGGCGCCTTCCACCGGCCGCCCCTCGGTCCCTCGCACGGTGCCCGTGAAGAGCGCCGGCTCCCCGCTCCCTTCCTTCTCCACGGTCGAGGACCACATGGGTCGCAGCGGTGAGCCCTCGACGTGGAACGGGCCGAGCACGGTCGACTCGGTCGCGCCCGGCGGGACGGGGTGCTGCAGGGCGTCCACCAGCATCGACAGGCCGAGGGTGTCGGACAAGAGGATGAACTCCTGACGGCTGCCGGTGCACGTCCGGCCGGTGTCGGTGAGGAAGCCGACGGCCGCCTCCCACTCGTCTCTGGTGAGCTCCACGTCGAGCACGTACGCGTGGAGGTGGTCGACGAGCTTCTGGAGGAGGAACCTCAGCCGACGATCGGGCGCTCCGTCGAAGCTCGTTCGGGCGGCTGCAGTGATCTCGTCGGGGGTGACGGGGTGCGGCTCCTCCCTCATCCTCTACCGCACCAGATCCGGGAACGCCGCCTTTCGCCACGAGCGGACCCCGTGCACCCTCGCGGCGCGGCCACGCAGCACGCGGGCGGCGTCGCCTGCCCGGACGGTCGCAACGCTGCGTTCGCGCTCCTCGCGGGCCGACCGGCGCCCGGCGAGCGCGAGAGGCGACGGACCTGCGCGCCCCGACCACGACCACGATCCCGTCAAGAGCAGCCACAGCAGGATCCCGAGGGGGTACGCGAAGTAGCCGAACCGGGCGTCGGGAGCGAGCAGGAACATGAGCACGAAACCGACAGCCAGGCGCACCGACGCCTGCCGAACATCGCGCGGAGGCCGGAGGATGAGGGAGGCGCCGAGCGCGAGGGCTGCACCGGCGAGCAGGACGATCGCCACGAGATGACCGAGGCTCCCCGTGCTTGCGATCAGGTGACCAGGCAGCGGGCTCGCGGCCTTCGTAGGGCTGTGCGAGAGCCCGAGCGGGTACTCGACGATGTTCAGCCACAGGGCGCGGGGGTGTGCGAGCAGCTCGGGGGCGGTGAGGCCGACGAGCGCCAGGAACGTGCCGAGCGCGCTCGCGGTGAAGCGCGTCGCTGCACGCCTTCCGTCCCGGACGGCGAGCAGTGCGACGACGACGGGGAGCGCCGGCCACGCGGTCGCCTTCAGCGCGCAGGCGGCACCGATCGCGACCCCTGCCAGCAGAGGGCGGTTCCCGCGCTGCGGGGCGACGTCCTCCTCGGAGCGCCCGCTCGGTGCTGCGTGGGACGCGCGCAACGCTCCTTCGGCATGGACGTGGGCGCTACGCGCCGTCCAGGCGAGGCCGAGGCACAGGAGCGCGATCACCGGCGGGTCCGTGACCCCGAGCGACATCGGCAGCGCGAAGACGGGGACCGAGAGGAGGAGCATGGTCCGGAGCACGGCCTGGCGCCGGCAGCCCTCGCATCGACGCGCCGCGCCGGGAGCAGCGATACGGCACGCCGCGACGAGCAGGCCGGCGGTCGTGAGCGCGAGCCACGACACGGGGTCGCCGAGCGGACCCGGAAGACCGAGCGCGTGGGGCAGGCCGAAGAGGGACATGCCCGGCAGGTAGGGATCGTAGGACCGCCACGATGCGAGCTGCCCCGACGCGAGGTAGGGGGTGCCGTGCGCGAGCCATTGGGCGGCCGCCCGGGCGACCACTCGCACCTCGGAGGTCGCCCCCCAGTTGACCGGCAGGACAGCCGCGGGCACGGCCAGCGCTCCGACGATCGCAACGAGCAGCGGCACGCTCGGGTACCGTCGCCAGCACCACGCGGCTGCCGCCGCGGCGACGCCGTAGGCGCCCGCAGCCCATGCTCCCCAGACGGACTCAGCCCCGTGCGCAAAGAGCGCGAACAGCGCGGCGTAGGCGGCGAAGATCGCGAACAGCGCGATGGCCAGCGGAGTCACGACACCTACCCGGTGGTCCGAGTCGGCGCCGACGGCCGGCCGCGTCGACATGCCGGGATCCATCATGGTTGACCTGCAGCCGAGGGTATCCCATCCGATGCCCGACACGAGGTCGGCCATCGCCGATGGACGGTCCGGCGTGCGCCTCCGGCGCCAGCTGGGTCCCCGCCCTCCTCCGCTTGCGTGGCCGGGGAGTCGGGTGAGGCCGCGCCGCCGGCGATCATGCGTGGACCGAGGCCGGCTGCCGTGGCGAACTGCTCAGCGCTCGCTGCCCAGGGCGCGAAGGCTGGAAGAGGTAATTGCGCGTGCCCGGATCGATCGAACGGGCCGGTTGCCAGCCACGCTGCCAGGTGTGCATCGTGTACCCGCGCTCGAGCATCCACGCGACGACCTCTTCGGGGGTGCGCTGGTACCGGGCCGTGTGGCGAGCCTCGATCTCGACGAGCATCGCCGGCCGGAGCGTCTCGATGACCTCCTTGCCGCCCTCGAGCACCTGCAGCTCCGCGCCCTCGACGTCGATCTTGACGAACTGGAGCTGGTCGATCCCTTCGCGCGCGCACAGCGCGTCCAACGTATCGACGGTGACGGCCACGGAGATCTGATTGGCGAACTCCACGTTGGGGTCCGGTCCCGCCGCCGAACCATCGAGAAACGACCGACCCGTGACCAGCCCATACCTCCCCAACGGGACGTGCATGATGTCATGGCCCGGCTGAGCGCCGAGAGCCACCGCGTGCCGGCAGACGTTGAGCGCCTGCCACGCGCTCAGCAGCCGGGCGAGCTGGAAGTTGGCGAACGGCAACGGCTCGACGCTGTGGACGCGCCCACTGCGCCCGCACAGGCGCGACAGGGCCATGGTGTACAGGCCCGCAGCCGCCCCGACGTCGATGCACACGCTCCCCGGGCTCACCACCCGTCGCAGGCCCTGGATCTCGCTCTCCACGTACGGCGTCCATCGGGCAAGGCCGGAGATCACCGCAGCGGTGAGGCCTGACCGCATCGCCGCGAGTCGCCGGTCGAGCTCAATCATTCGATCCATGCGTGCCTCCGTCGGCTCGGCAGCCTTCGATGCAGCGCCCCACAGGCGCGTCGGCCGCTGGTGGGTCGGGCCCGATCGGCGCAGCAGCCCCTCACGACCGCTCGTGCGCGCTTGCTCGGGCGCTCATGCGCTCGATCCGTCGCAGGGGGCCTCCGCGCGGAGATGGGCATCGCCGCCGAGGAGGCCCCGACGCCCAGCGGGCCCGGTGGGTTCGGTGAGCCCGGCGAGCCTCGGAAGGCGGGTGGGCTGTGCGACCGCAGCGCAGGCGCTCCTTGCCCGGCGGTAGGGCCCGAGCGACAGGGAGACCTTCACGAAGAGGTCATGGGGAAGCTCACGCCCGACGAGGATACGGTGCGGGCGTGCGCGGGAGCAATAGAAGCCGCCCTTTGCCAGCCTGTGACCTCGTCTGACCTGGGTCCGCGATCGAGCGGGCCCGCCGGCGGCGGAAACGGCTGCACGTTCATGCGAACGTCAGGCTCGGCCACCAACCTTTCATGGACGGCTGGTGGCCACCTCCCGCTGCATCGCACCACCGCTGC
>JAKATJ010000044.1:11023-16100 GCA_021828005.1 Actinomycetes bacterium
TCCCTGTCGGCTCTCGCCGAGCAGCTGGGCACGTGCGAACGACGGGGTGAGGCGGTCGTGACGGGGGTGAGCGCGGACAGCCGCCGGATCGCGCCGGGCGATCTGTTCCTCGCCGTGCCCGGGGCGCACGCCGACGGGCACCGCTACGCCGCCGACGCCGTCGGCCGCGGCGCCGCGGCGATCGTCGTCGAGCGCTTCCTCGACGAGCTCGCCGTTCCCCAGCTGCGCGTGCCCTCGGTGGCCGCTGCCGCCGGGCCCATCGCGGCCCACGTGTACGCCTGGCCGTCCGAGCAGTTGACCGTGGTCGGGGTGACCGGCACGAACGGCAAGACGACGACGTGCCAGCTGCTGCAGGCTTGCCTGGCCGGCTCGACGGGGGTGGCGGGGCAGATCGGCACCACGGGCACCTTCCTCGGCGGCAAACGGCTTGCCACGTCGACGCTGTCCACTCCCGAGGCCCCTGAGCTCCAGCGCCACCTGGCCTCGATGCTCGCCGCCGGAGCGGTCGGCACGGCCGTGGAAGTCACCTCGCACGCCCTCGATCGACACCGGGTCGACGGCACCCGCTTCCGCGTCGGGGTCTTCTTGAACCTCTCGCCCGAGCACCTCGACTACCACGGCTCGATGGAGCGGTACTTCGCCGCCAAGTGCCGACTGTTCGAACCGTCCCGCTGCGAGCAGGCGGTGATCTGCGTGGACAGCGAGTGGGGGGCGCGCTTGGCGGCGTCGTGCCGGGTGCCCGTGACGACGTTCTCCTCGCGCCGCCCGGCCGACTTCCGGATCACGTGCACCTCCAGGGGTCTCGCCGGGATCACCGTGGTGATCGACGACGGCAGCAGTCGCGTGGAGCTGGCCGCGCCGCTCATCGGGCCGGTCAACGCCCCGAACGTCGCCGCCGCGTACCTCGTTTCCCTGGCGCTCGGGATCGGGGCGGACCAGGCGAGAGCCGCCCTCGAGCGCTGTCCGCCGCCGCCGGGGCGTTTCGAGATCGTGACCACCGACGAGCCGTACCTCGTCGTGGTCGACTACGCGCACACGCCCGACGCCCTCGAGGCCCTCGTGGACACGGCCCGGCAGCTGTCGACGGCGAAGGTCCGTCTCGTCCTCGGAGCACGCGGCGAGCGGTACGCGGCGAAGCGGCCGCAGATGGCCCGGGTGGCGAGCCAGGCGGACGAGGTGGTGCTCACGACGGACAGCCCCGGTGCCGAGGATCCCAGCACCATCGTCGGCGAGATGCTGGCCGGAGTGCCCGGTGCCCGCCGCGATCGGGTCGCCGTCGAGCTGAACCGCGAGAGGGCCATCCGACGCGGCGTCGAGGCGCTCGGCCCCGGAGACGTGCTCCTCGTCAGCGGCCGCGGGCACGAGACGCACCAGCGCTTCGGCGACTGCCTGGTCCCCTTCGACGACCGCGTGGCGGCACGCCTGGCGCTGGCGGCACGGCCGGAGCGGCGACCGTCGCCCGACGACCTGCGCGTGAGCGTGGTGATCCCTGCGCACGACGCGGAGGACACCCTGCCCGCAGCCATCTCCTCGGCGCTCGCCCAGACGCGCCGTCCGGACGAGGTGATCGTGGTGGACGACGGCTCGACCGACGGCACGGCCGCTGTCGCGCGCTCGTTCGGCACGGCGGTGCGGCTGGTCGAGCAGCCCTGCCTCGGCCCGTCCGCTGCCCGCAACGCCGGCGTGGCTGCAGCCGCGTCGCCGCTCGTCGCCTTCCTCGACGCCGACGACCTGTGGCAGGAGGGCAAGCTGGAGCGCCAGGTCGAGGCACTGGCGGAGCACCAGGCGGTGCTGTGCGCGACCGACTGGGCACGCGGCCAGCCGCCACCTCTGCCGGTC
Organism: Actinomycetes bacterium; assembly: GCA_021828005.1. Taxonomy (GTDB): domain Bacteria; phylum Actinomycetota; class Acidimicrobiia; order Acidimicrobiales; family RAAP-2; genus JAJYVT01. Next base: position 12,863 of record JAKATJ010000044.1, read on the forward strand.
GAGCTCACGGTGACGTCGATCTCGACGGACGACCTGCTCGTGCTCAATCGCTTCCAGACCTCGACCGTTGTCATGCGGCGGGACGCCTTCGCCCAGGCCCGGGGGTTCTCACCTCAGCTCGACGGCGCGGAGGACTGGGACCTGTGGTTGCGGCTCTCCCGGTTCGGCCCGGTCATCAAGCTCGACGGCCCTCTCGTCTCCTACCGGGACGTGGCGACGGGTTACTCGAAGAACCTGCGACGCCATCACGACGCCGTGCTCCAGATCGTCCGCCGCGAGCTGCTCCCGTTCCCAGGACCGCGTGGCCGGGAGCTGCGAGCCTGGCACCACCTCCGATTCGCCCTCGCCTTCGCTCGACTCGGCGACCGGGCACGCGCGCGCGAATGCCTGTCGACGCTGCGCAACGAGCGGCTCATCGCAGCCGCCGTGCCCGCGACCGTCAACCTCTTGGTGCCGTTCCTCGCCGGCCGGATGCGCAGACACCTCCCGTCGAAGTCGAACGGCGCACGCTCGACGCAAGAGGGGTGGTAGGGCGCGCCCTGGCGCCTCTGGCAGCTCTGGCAGCTGCGCACGACGTCACGGGACCGCCCGACCAGGCTCGCTCACCGGCTCGCCAGCAGCCTCACCCTCTGGGCGCTTGCGACGGGGACTCCGTCGCGCTCGCCGCCGATGAGCCAGGCCACGCGATGCTCGACTGCCAACGCGGCGTAGGAAACCGGAGCGGCGAGGTGGCCGGCGACCCGGAACGACACGGTCGACGGGTCGAAGGACCAAACCGTCGAACCGGACACCGGAGCCGATCCAGGCGGGTAGCTGTCGCCGCCGGCGAGATAGATGTGCCCGCCGAGATCGAAGGCCGCAGCTCCCTGCAGGGCGTGCGGAAGGGACCCGACGACCTTCGCGGTGTGCGTCCGCGTGTCGATCTCCTGGACGACGGCGACCTGCTGGCCCGGGGGAGGTGTTGTCGAGCCGGCCGGTGTCGAGAACTCGCTTGTCGTGCCACCTTGCTCCGCTTCCCCGCCGAAGACGTAGATGACGCCGTGCGCCGCCGTCACCGCCGGATAGCGGACGGCGACCGGCAATGTGACGAAGGTCGAGAACGTGGACCCGTTCACCGTCTCGAGCACCGCAGCGTCCCCTATCGACCCGTCGTACCCTCCCACGACGTACGCAGCGCGGCCCACGGTGACCGCTTCGTCGTCCGCCCGCAGCTGCGGCAGCTGTCCGGTGACGGTCGCGGACACCGCAGTGCCTCGACCGAGCGATCTCGGAATCGTGACCCCTTGGACCAGCGCGAACGGCACGCTCTGGCCGCCGCCGAAGAGAAAGGCACGACCGTGCAGCTCGGCGCTCCCCGCGTCGTGCGTGGGCGACGGCAGCGTGGCGATGGACGTCAACCTGCCGGTCGCGGTGTCGAGCACGCCCACGTCTGCAGAGCTCGCCCCTGAGCCGAGCAGGCCTGCGAGCAGCAGGACGCGGCCGTGGGGAAGGGGCGCGGCACCCGCGCGCGAGAGCCCGTTCGGCAGGCGCCACGACGCCATCGACACCGCCACCGACGGCGCGCGCTGAGCGTGCACCCTCCGTCGTTCCCGGTGCGGTGCGTGCGCGCGCTGCGCCGCTGCCACAGGGTTCGTCGCCATCGGGCTCAGCAGTCCCAGCGCACAGAGCAGGAGTGCGAGACCGGCCGTCGCCGACCGTGCAGCTGCCATCGAGCGCGCAGCTGCCATCGAGCGCGCTCGCCTCGAGAGGCTCATCTGCGCAGTCTGCACGTCTCGCATAAGGGGAAGATTAAGACATCCTCGTCACTGGTCGCGCTGCACATGTGCAGCACATGCTCGGTGAATGTCCGGCACATGCTCAGCTTTCCGGGCTGCCGGAACGTATCGTGCTACCACGCACCGAGCTCCTCCCTCGCGACGAACCCGCTCCTCTTCCTCCCGACGACGTGCACGGCTGGCCCGTACGCTCATCGCGCTGTCGTTCGTCGCGGTCATCGCGCTCTACGTCGGAACCTCTGGCGCTCATCTGGGTCGTCCCGCCTCGCACCCCCATCGGCGCGCGCGCCGCAACGGCCGGTACGCGCTCCCCTTCTACGCACCTCACGGCTACCCCACAACCGCCCACCTGAAGCCGGGCCCGAACCTCGCGCCCGGATCACAACCGTCGGCGCTGCCGACCGACGTGCTGATCGCAGATCGGAACAACAACCGTCTCATCATCGTCGACCCGCAAGGCAACATCGTCTGGCAATTCCCCAAGCCCGGCGACCTCTTGCCTGGACAGACGTTCCGCACACCCGACGACGCGTTCTTCACTCCGAACGGTCAGGACATCATCGTCACCCAGGAGGACAACTTCGTCGTCTCGGAGATCTCGGTCGCGACCGGCCACATCGTCTGGCGATACGGCCATCCGGGAGTCTTCGGGTCGTCGCCGAACTACCTGAACAACCCCGACGACGCGATGATGCTGCCGAACGGCGACATCGTGCTCGCAGACATCAGGAACTGCCGGATCCTCCTCTTGCGGCCGCCGAGCCACTCACCGGTCGAGGTGATCGGTCAGACCACCCAGGCCTGCCTGCACACACCGCCGACGCGCTGGGGCAGCCCCAACGGGGTCTTTCCCCTGTCGGACGGCAACTGGATCGTGACCGAGATCGACGGCGATTGGGTGGACGGCTTCGACCTCAGGACCAACCAGGTGCTGTGGTCCACCAACCCGCCGGGCGTCCTGTACCCGTCGGACACCAACCAAGTTCGCGGCAACGTCTTCATCACCGCGGACTACTCGATCCCCGGCCAGGTCGTCGAATTCACCTCGACCGGGCAGGTCGTATGGCGCTACGCGCCGACCGGCGCGCAGGCCCTCGCCCAGCCCTCCCTCGCAATGTCGCTCCCCAACGGTGACGTCATGGTGAACGACGACTGGAACCACCGCGTGATCGTCGTCGACCCGAAGACGGACCAGATCGTCTGGCAGTACGGCCACACGGGCGTGCCGGGCGCGGCTCCCGGCTACCTGTACAAGCCCGACGGGGTCGACCTCGTGCCCCCGTACTCGCTCACGATCCTCCACCGCCATGCGATGTTGGGACCTGCGGGCTCCTGAGAGACCGCGGTGCCCATGACGTGCTCGACGTGCACGACCCGGGGGGCCGGCAGCGCCACGGGGGTCACCGCTTCAGCTTGTCGAGCGCCGACTGCACCGAGTAGGCGTAGGCCTCGCTCGTGTAGGT
>JAKATJ010000045.1 GCA_021828005.1 Actinomycetes bacterium
CCTCTTCGGCACACTTCCGCCAGCCGGCCGGTACATGAGCGTGCAGACGTACGTGGCCACCCAGGAGGGTTCCTTCGACGAGTAGCGCGCCTACCGGTGCCTCGCTCGGTTCCCCTCGGTGCTCGGGACCTTCTTCACCAAGGTCCCGAAGGACCCCAGCCGGGTCGAGCGCTTCTCGAGCGTCGGCAACAGCATCAACAACGTCCTCATCGACCGCCGGTCGGGCGCCTCGTTCGGGACCCGCCGGTTCTTCGTCATCACGCCCGATGCCAACATTGACGGAGCCGACCGGAGCGCGCTGGGCCGATTGGGCGTCCCGAGCGCCGACATCGTCACCGAAGCCGTCCCCTCGGCCGGGAGCGGCGGCGTTCGCATCGGGCTCGGCCGGTCTGTCGACGACTTCATCACCCTCATGCGCCATTCCCTGCCCGACGACGCTCGCAGCGCCCGCCCGAGAAGAAGCACGCGGCGGACCTGAACGCGCTGGAGGGCGCGGCGTGCCAACGCTGGGGCTGATGCGGCCAGCCGACGCCCGTCTATGACGTCCAGGCCCCGCCGCTGAGCCAGATCGGACCGATCTGCCGCCTGATCGCCATGAACTGCCTCGGCGACGGCCAGGACTCGTCGTACTTCTTCTCCGCAAGCCTCTCGCTCGATCACGGTGAGGCCTACGCCGTCATGGACATCCTCGCGACCGAGACCGACAACGCCACCTGCGTGAGCCTTGGCGTCAACGAGAGCTCGAAGCTGCTCGGCGTGGCGAGCGTGAACACCGCGCTCGAGGGCTCGGCCCGCTCCTACGCCCCGGCCGTCGGATCGACGGGAGAGCTCTTCGTCTGCTACCTCGCGCGGAGCTGCAGCGGCCAGCTCTTGAAGCCGGTCGTGGTGCGGGTCAAGTCGCCTTCATCGCGACGGTCCGGGGTCAGAGCCGCCGCACGAGCGCCTCGCAGAGCGCCCACAGCTCCCGGGCGCACGCGGCGTAGGCCGCGTCGTCGCGGCCGGCGGGGTCCGCGACGTCGTCCGCGGGCTCGAGGGGTGCCTGCTCGAGGTCCAGCGCGGCGACCCGCGCCGACAGCGGCGCGGGCCCGGGCCCGAGGTCCGCGGCGAGCCTCCGGAGCGCGCCCGTCCGCGGGGCCGCCTCCGGATGGCGGCGCCGCACGTAGCGGACGTGCGCCGCCTCCATCGCGACGACCAGGTCTGCACGACCGAGGTCCTCGGCACCGAGCTGGCGGCTCCGGTGCCCGGCCGCCGCGAACGCGTCGACCGGCGTCCCGGCGACCTCTGGAACGGTCCGGAGCGCAGCGAGGGTGCGAGCGCCGAGCGGGAGCCCGTCCACCGCGTGCGTCCCCGCCGTCGTGACCGACAGGACGAGGCCACGTCGGGCCGCCAGCTGCTCGACCATGAGGCCCGCCATCACCGAGCGCGACGCGTTGCCCGTGCACACCACGAGCAACGACACGCGTCCCACACGCCCTCCGGTTGCGACGGTACCGGGCTCGCGAGCTTCCTGCAAAGGGCGGAGACACTCTGTAGCACTCGTTGTGCTGCAATTCTTGCGCGTGACGCGGATCGGGATACGCGAGCTTCGCCAGCACGCCAGTCGGTACCTGGACATGGTCAAGGCCGGTGGGACGGTCGAGGTGACCGAACGGGGCGAGCTCGTGGCACTGCTCGTGCCGCCGAGTCCCGCCATGACGGCGCGTGACCATCTGGTGGCGAGCGGCTCGGATGATCTGGAAACGTCGGCGCTCGTGAAGCTGGTGTTCGAAGAAGTTGAGAGCACCGCACTCGTTCGCTGGCTGGAGGAACGGCGCGACCTGCCCAAGCTGAGCAGCCAGATTGCCACGATCGAGCTGCTCCGAACCTGTCGACGCGACGACGACACCCCCGTGTCCGCCGCTCGTTCGTCGTCTACGACGGGAGACTGGGGGCTGCGGCTCGGGACGCTGGCTTCGCGGTCGCGTCGCCCGGGTGAGGCGGGCGCCAGACCAACTAGGACCTCGCCGACGCCGTCGGGATCGCGCAGTCCACGTGCCTCGAGCGGATCCGCGCGTTGCGGGCGCAGGGAGTGACCATGGGCTGGCACACGGAGGTGCACATCGACGCGATCGGACGGCCACTGCGCGTCATGGTCAGCGTCCGGCTCCGTCCCAATACGAGGGCCTCTGAGCGGGCGTTCCAGCAGGACATGCTGGATGCCCCAGAGCTGCTCGCCGTGTGGACCGCCGAGCAGCTCATGCCTGCGGGAAACGGACCAGACGCTCGGCGAGCTCCTCCCGGTACGACGCGACGCTCTTCTCTTTGACGCTCTCGTAGCCGCGCACCCGGTCGGGAAGCCTCGCGATGCCGATCGCGGCGTCGAGGTTCTGCGGCGCGAGCTTCGAGAGGACCGACCGAAGCGCGTCGGCGTACTCGCCCGGCAGCTGCCGCTCGGTCCGGCGGAGCTCGGTCCGGCCGAACGGGTCGAGCGCGGTCCCCCGGACCCGCCTGGCCGACCGGAGCGCCAGCATCGCCGGACGGGACCAGCTGCCGAGCCGGATCTTGTGGCGCAGCCCCCTGGCGCGCAGCGCCGGCGGGTGGAGGAGCCAGGTGGTCTCACCCTCGGACGAGCCCACCGCGGGGAACTCGAGGAGGAGCCGGGCGACCTCGTACTCGTCTTTGTACGCGAGGAGCTTGTGGTAGCCGAACGCCACCGCTGCGGTCAGGCGGCCGTCGCCGCCCACGCGCCGCTCGGCGTCGGCGACGTCTGCGACCAGCCCCGCGAAACGGCGGGCCAGCGCTTCGTCCTGGTAGCCGACGAGGTCCCCCGCGAGCCACTGGACGTGCGCACGGCCGGCGGCGGGCAACGACGAGAAGTCGATCCCAGAGACGATCCGCGCGCCGGCCTGGTCCGGGCCCGCGCCGGCGACGCCGGCATCCGGGGCGTCGCCGTCGTCCCCACCGTCGTGCGCCGCAACCCAGCGGCGTCCAGCCCCGAACGCGGCGAGGTTGGCCTCGACCGAGACGCCGTTGCGCTCGATCGCGGTGGCGATCGAGCGTGCGGAGACCGGCAGCAGGCCGAGCTGGCTCGCCGCTCCGAGCAGCACCACGTTGGCCGCGACCGCGGTGGCGCCCGCCTCGTGCGCGACGGCGACCGCGTCGAGGAAGGTCGCGCGGCCGCTTGCCGCCGCGCCGACCAGGCTCGCCTCGAGCTCGGCGACCGGCACCTCACGCGCCTCGATCCCGAGGACCATGGGCCCGCTCAGGCTGGCTGCGGACGAGCCGACGACCGCGCCGCGCCCGGGCGCCATGCTCTCCAGCACCTCAGGAGCGCCCGCCGCGACGAGGTCCGCCGCGATGAGGAGGTCGACCTCGCCTGCGCCCAGCACGTTCGACCGGTCCTTTGCGCCCGGCCCGATCCGAAGGTCGGAGATGACCGGGCCGGCCTTCTGCGAGAGGCCGGTCTGGTCGAGCCCCCACACGTCTACGCCTTCGAGCAGCGCGGCCCACCCGAGGAGGTGCGCGCAGGTGACGACGCCGGTCCCGCCGATCCCCGCGATCCGCACGGTGACCGCCCGGTCGAGGCTAGCGACGGGCGGCGGCGGCGGCTCGGGAACCGTCGCCGCAGCCTTGCGCGAGCGGCCGGAGCCCACCCGCACCAGCGTGAACGCGGGGCAGTCGCCCTTCAGGCACGAGCGGTCGAAGTTGCAGGATTCTTCGTCGACACGGGTCTTGGGCCCGAGCGGCGTATCGACGGTCTGGAGCGCCAGGCAGTTCGACTTCACCTGGCAGTCGCCGCAACCCTCGCACACCCGTTCGTTGATCACCACCCGCTCGGCCGGCAGCGGGGCGAGACCGCGCTTGCGCTTTCGCCGCAGCTCGGTCGCGCACAGCTGGTCGTGGACGAGCACGGTCACGCCGTCGACCGCAGCGAGCTCCTCTTGGACCGCGACGATCTCGTCGCGAGGGCGCACCGACACGCCGCGCGGCAGCCGCACGCGACGGTAACGACGCACGTCGTCGGTCGTGATGACGACGCGTGCAGCGCCTTCGAGCAGCACCATGCGGGCGAGGCCGACCGGCGACCCGGTGCCGCCGACCACGTCCTGCCCGCCGGTCATCGCGGTCGCGCCGTTCCAGAGCACCTTGAAGGTGATCGGGACGCCTGCGGCGACCGCGGCGCGCAACGCCAGCTGGCCCGAATGGAAGAACGTGCCGTCGCCCATGTTCTGGACGAGGTGGCGCTCTGCGACGAATGGCTCCATGCCGATCCACTGGGCGCCTTCGCCGCCCATCTGGGTGAGGCCGGCGAGCCGCCCGATGCGTTCTTCGGGCATGTAGTGGACGATCGAGTGGCAGCCGATCCCCTCGCCGACGAGCGTGCCCTCGGGCACCACGGTGCTCACCGAGTGCGGGCAGCCCGGGCAGAACCACGGAATCCGCGTCGGCTCGGGCGTCACGGCCGTGAGCGCGATGCGCCGCCGCGGCTCGGGGGGCTCCTTCACGACTGTGCCGATGCTCGCACGGAGGATGGGCAGAAGCACGCGTGCGATCGACGCCGCGTCCAGCACGCCGTGGCGCGGGACGAGCGGTCGGCCGTCGAGGTCGAGCTTCCCGAGCACGGCCGGGCTCTGCGGTCGCCGGGCGATCATCGAGAGGAGCTGGCTCTCCACGATCTCTCGGCGCTCCTCGACGACGACGACCTGCTCGACGCCGTCAGAGAGCGACCGTGCGAACTCCTGCCCGATCGGGAACGGCATCCGGACCTCGCCGAGCGCCACGCCGCTCGCGCGCAGCGTGCCGAGGTCGAGCCCGAGGAGCCGGAGCGCCTCGACCAGCTCCGAGTAGACGATCCCCGCCGCCACGATCGAAAGACGCGCCCGGTCGGGTGCGACCACCAGACGGTTGAGCGCGTTCGCGTCGCCATAGCGGGCTGCGGCACGGAGCCGGTCGGTGAGCACGGCGCGTTCGCGCTCGAGGGTGCTGGGCGTGAGGAGGTCGCCGGAGACCGGCGGTGCCGCGTAGCCGTCGGGGATCACGGGCTCGGGCCACTCGCGCAGCGCCAGGGTGCCCTCGGAGTCCGCGACGGCCGTCGCGAGCTTGATCGCGACCCACGCGCCCGAAAAGCGCGAGAGCCTCACCGCGTGGCGGCCGAGCTCCAGGACCTCCTGCAAGGACCGGGGGAAGACCACCGGCATGCCGAGGTCCGCGAGCAACGTCTCCGACGCGCTCGGCAGCGTGGACGACTTGGCGGTGGGGTCGTCGCCGACGACCGCGATCGCGCCGCCTGTCGCGGAGGCCCCCGCGAAGCTCGCGTGCCGCAACGCGTCCATGGCCCGGTCGAGCCCGGGTGCCTTCCCGTACCAGACGCCGAGCACCCCGTCGACGCGCGCGGTCGGGTTCAGGCTCGCGAGCTGGCTCCCCATCACCGCGGTCGCGCCGACCTCCTCGTTGACCGCAGGGCGGTGGACGATGTCCACGTCGAGGTGCGTCCGCAATGCGATCTCGAGCTCCTTGTCGAAGCCGGCCAGCGGGGACCCCTGGTACCCGGAGACGAAGGCGGCGGTCCTCTTTCCCAAGGCGCGGTCCGCGCGCAACACGTCGATGAGCATCCGGATGGTCGCCTGCACGCCTGACAGGTGCACCCTCGGCGCGTCCGGCGCCCAGTGGTCGCCAGGGTCGAAGCTGGCGATGGTGTGCCTGTCGTCGGTGACGGCCACACGTTCAGTATGGAGGTCGTCCGCCAGGTTGTGAAAGCGCTCCGCGCAACATTTCGGTCAGGTTCTTTGCCTTCGAACTAGTTTCGGCACGGGTGCCCAGGTCGAGAGGAGACCGGGCGATGCACGGGTTCGATACGTCGGGAGCACCGCCCTCTCACCCAGCTCAGCGCGTGCGGCTGAAGCCGAGGTGGCGGGCGATCAACGTGCGCAGCACCTCGGAGGTGCCCTCCCCGATCTCGAGGACCTTGGCGTCGCGGTAGAAGCGGCCGACGGGGGTCTCGTTCACGAACCCGTACCCGCCGAAGATCTGCGTCGCCTCGCGCGCGTTCACCATCGCGGCGTCCGACGCAACGAGCTTCGCGATCGCCGCCTCCCGCTTGAACGGCCTCCCGGCGACGAGCTTGCGCGCCGCGTCGTAGCACGCCAGACGCGCGACGTGGGTCCGCGCGTCCATGTCGGCGACCTTGAACTGGAGGACCTGCGACTCGCCGAGCTTCCGTCCGAACGCCTCCCGCTCGCCGAGGTAGCGGACGCACTCGTCGACGCAGCCCTGCGCGAGGCCGACGGACATCGCCGCGACGGCGACCCGCCCCTCGTCGAGGATGGACAGGAACTGCGCGTAGCCGTGTCCCTCTTCCCCCAGCAGGTGGTCGATCGGCACACGGCAGCCGTCGAAGGCGAGCTCGTGGGTGTCGGAGGCGCTCCACCCGACCTTCGAGTAGCCGGGCGCGACCGTGAAGCCGGGCGTCCCCGACGGCACGACGATCGTGGAGATGGACGGTCGCCCTTCCTCGAGCCTCGACGTGACCGCGGTGACGGTGACGAACGCGGTGATGTCGGTGCCGGAATTGGTGATGAACGCCTTGGAGCCGTTCACCACCCACTCGCCGCCGTCGCGCCGCGCGGTCGTTCGCGTTGCGCCGGCGTCGGAGCCACCGCCGGGCTCGGTGAGACCGAACGCTCCGAGCGACCGCCCAGCGCACAGGTCGGGGAGCCAGCGCTCCCGCTGCGCCTCGGTGCCGAAGCGGTAGATCGGCATCGCGCCGAGGCTTACCGCCGCCTCGAGGGTGATCGCGACCGACGAGTCCACGCGTGCGAGCTCCTCCAGCGCGAGGCACAGCGCGAAGTAGTCACCGCCCATGCCGCCGTGCTCTGCTGGGAAGGGGAGCCCGAAGAGCCCCATCTCGCCCATCTTCTCGACGAGCCTGTAGGGGAACGCCTTCCTCTCGTAGAAGTCGGCGATCACGGGCGCGACCTCCTCGCGCGCGAACCGCCGGACCGTCGCGCTGAGCTCCTCGTGCTCCGCGCTCAGCTCGCCAGGCACGATCGTGCTCATCGCCCTTCCTCCTCCGTGCCGACCTCGCGACCGCCGAGCGCCTGCACCACCCTCGACGGGCTTGGCCGGCCGAGCCGGGCAGCCATCCACATCGAGGTCTCGACGAGACGACCGAGGTCCACGCCCGTCTCGACCCCGGCGCCGTCGAGCGCCCAGCAGAGGTCCTCGGTCGCGAGGTTCCCGGTCGCGCTCTTGGCGAACGGGCAGCCGCCGATGCCGCCCGCCGCAGAGTCGACGGTCGTGATCCCGCACTCGAGCGCGGTCAGGGTGTTCGTCAGCGCCTGGCCGTAGGTGTCGTGGAAGTGCACGGCGAGGCGACCCGCGGGGATGCCGGCGCGCGCGAGCGCGTCCAGCAGGTCGACGACCTGACCACCCGTCGCGACGCCGATCGTGTCCCCGAGGCTCACCTCGTCGGCGCCCATCTCGAGCAACCGCTCGCACACCGAGACGACGTCCGCCTCGGGCACGATGCCCTCCCAGGGGTCGCCGAAGCACATCGACACGTAGGCCCGCACGCCCATCCCGTCGGCCCGGGCCTCCGCCACGACGGGAGCGAACATCTCGAGGGCCTCGGCGCGCGAGCGGTTCAGGTTCTTCATTGCGAACGTCTCGGTCGCGCTGGCGAAGATGCACACGTCTCGTACGCCGCACGAACGCGCTCGCTCCAGCCCGGCGAGGTTCGGCACCAGGGCCGGCAGACGGAGTGGCGCACCCTGGGCGGGGCGGGCCGCACGCAGCGGCCCGAGGAGCGCGATCACCTCCTCTGCGTCGGCGAGCTGCGGCACCCGTGCGGGACTCACGAAACTGGTGGTCTCCACGGTCGTGAGCCCGGCGGCGACGAGACGGGTCACGAGCTCCGCCTTCACCGCCGCGGGCAGGATCGATGCCTCGTTCTGCAACCCGTCGCGCGGCCCGACCTCCCAGATCCGCACGCGAGGCGGGAGGTCCTCCCGGCGGTGCACGGCAGGCAGAGCGGCACGTGCCTCGGTGACGGCCACCTCAGGCCTCGTCCCTGACATCGACGTCGCGGGACGTCGTCGCGCCCGGCGCGCCCGAAGTCGTCGCGTCCGGCGCGCCCGAAGTCGTCGCGTCCGGCGCGCCCGAAGTCGTCGCGCCCGGCGCGCCCGCGGGCTCGACGCGTGCGAGAAGCTCGTCGAGCTTCACCGATTGGCCGGGGACGACGAGCAGCTCGCGCACGACGCCGTCGCCAGGCGCGGCGACGGCGTGCTCCATCTTCATGGCCTCGACCACGACCAGCAACTGGCCCGCGTGCACGACGTCCCCGAGGGCCACGTGCACGTCGACGACCACCCCGGGCATCGGGCTCGTGACGAGCCCCGCGGCGCTGTCGGTGCTGTCGGTGTGGCCGGTGCTGTCGGTGTGGCCGGTGCTGTCGGTGCGGCCGCGGGCAGCGCGGTCTTCCACGAAACGCCATGCCTCTCCGCGTCGGGAAACCCAGATCTCGTCGCGCACGCGTGCGGTCCGCCACGTCGCACGCGTGCCATCGATGGTCACCGACAGCTTCGACGCGTCTGCATCCAACGGCTCGGCGCGCACATGGAGGGGAGGGCCGCCGGCGACGCACACGCTCGCACCGTCGAGGACTCGCCCGCGCACGGTCACCGTCACCGCCCGACCGTCATGGGCAAGAGCGGCCACCCACTCCAGTGGACCTCCGACCGACCAGCCGTCCGGCACGTCCCAGGGATCGACGACGGCACCCTCGGGCTCGCGCTCAGCAGCCAGGCAGCAGGCTGCCACCGCCGCCGCATCGCGGCTTTCGGCGTGGCCCGGCGCGGCGATCTCGGCGAGCGTGCGATCGACGAGCCCGGTGTCGAGCCTCCCGGCAACGACGTCTTCGTGCGCGAGCAAACGGGTCAAGTACCCGACGTTCGTCCGTACGCCGAGCACCGCCGTCTGCTCGAGCGCCGCCCGCAGCCTGTGGAGAGACTCCTCGCGCGTCTCACCCCACGCGATCACCTTCGCAAGCATCGGGTCGTAGCGGGCACCCACCGAGGCTCCGCGCGAGAGCGCCGAGTCGACGCGCACAAAGGGCTGGCCGACAGGCTCCTCCAGTGCGAGCACCGTGCCGCTCGAAGGAAGGAAGCCCCTCATCGGGTCCTCTGCGTAGACCCTCGCCTCGATGGCGTGGCCACGGCGAGAGACCGCAGGCTGTCCGAGCGGCAGCGGCTCGCCCCGCGCCACGCGCAGCTGCCACTCGACGAGGTCGATGCCTGCCACCGCCTCGGTGACCGGGTGCTCGACCTGAAGGCGCGTGTTCATCTCCATGAAGAAAAACGTCTCGGGCTGGTGACCAGGAACGACGAACTCCACGGTCCCCGCCCCCACGTAGCCGCAGGCCCTTGCGGCATCGACCGCGCACTTCGTCATCTCCGCCCTCGTCGCGTCGTCGAGGAGGGGTGAAGGGCTCTCCTCGACGATCTTCTGGTGGCGACGCTGCAGGCTGCACTCACGCTCACCGAGGTGCACGACGTGGCCGTGCTGGTCGGCGAACACCTGGACTTCGACGTGGCGCGGACTGCCGACCCACCGTTCCACGAGAAGGGTGTCGTCTCCGAACGCGCCTTGCGCCTCCCGGCGAGCCGACGTGATCGCGGGGAGGAGGTCCGCTTCCGCCACGACCCGCCGCATCCCCTTTCCCCCTCCACCGGCGGCGGGCTTCACGAGCACGGGGAGCCCCACCTCCAGCGCGGCTGCCGCGAGCTCGGCGTCGCCCATGCCGGGACGCCCGGCGCCGGGCACGACCGGCACCCCCGCCGCTGCGACCGTCTCCTTGGCGCGGATCTTGTCCCCCATTGCCGCGATGACCTCCGGCGACGGCCCGACCCACACCAGGCCGGCGCCGAGGACCGCCCGTGCGAAAGCCGGGTCCTCCGAGAGGAAGCCGTAGCCGGGGTGGACGGCGTCGGCGGCTGCAGCCTTCGCCGCTGCGACGATCGACGGCGCGTCGAGATAACCGTCGACGGCGAGCGCCATGTCCGCCGCCAGGGTGTGCGGAGCGCCTGCGTCGTCAGGGGCGTAGATGGCGACCGAGTGGATCCCGAGCGAGGCGAGGGTCCGGCACACGCGCACCACGATCTCGCCACGGTTCGCGACGAGGACCGAGTCGAGCGAGCGGACGGAGCCGGTCGCGCCCGGGACGCCAGCTGTTGCGGACGATCCGTGCGCGGCGGTCGCGGCAGCTGAGATGGGGGACCTGGTCACATCCGGAAGACGCCGTAGCCGACGTCGTCGAGCGGCGCGTTGGCCGAGACGGAGAGGCCGAGCGCGACGACGCGGCGGGTGTCGAGCGGGTCGATGACGCCGTCGTCCCACAACCGGGCCGTCGAGTAGTAGGGGTTCCCCTGCTCCTCGTACTGTGCGCGCAACGGGACTTTGAACGCCTCTTCCTCTTGCGCGCTCCAACTCTCCCCTCGCGCCTCCAGCTGGTCCCGCCGGATCGTCGCGAGCACCGACGCGGCCTGCTCACCTCCCATCACCGAGATCCGAGCGTTCGGCCACATCCAGAGAAACCTCGGTCCGTAGGCACGACCGCACATGGAGTAGTTCCCTGCTCCGAAGCTGCCTCCGATCACGACGGTGAGCTTCGGCACGCGTGCGCAGGACACCGCCGTCACCATCTTCGCCCCGTGCTTCGCGATGCCTCCTGCCTCGTAGTGGGGCCCGACCATGAAGCCGCTGATGTTCTGGAGGAAGAGGAGAGGCACACGCCGACGGTCGCAGAGCTCGATGAAGTGCGCGCCCTTCAGCGCAGACTCAGAGAAGAGGATCCCGTTGTTCGCCACCACCCCGACGGGGTGCCCCCAGATGTTGGCGAACCCGCAGACGAGCGTCGGTCCGTACTCCGCCTTGAACTCCAAGAAGCGCGAGCCGTCGACGAGGCGGGCGATCACCTCGTGCACGTCATAGGAGCTGCGCAGATCGGTGGGGACTACGCCGTACAGCTCGTCGGGGTCCACAGCCGGATCCTCCGGCACCTCGGTTCCCCACGACCGCGCCCCGCGAGGAGCGAGCGTCGAGACGATCTCTCGCACGATGGCAAGCGCGTGGCGGTCGTCATCCGCGAGATGGTCGGTCACCCCCGAACGGCGTGCGTGCAGCTCCCCGCCGCCCAGCTCCTCTGCGGAAACGATCTCCCCCGTCGCGGCCCTCACGAGCGGCGGCCCGCCGAGGAAGATGGTCCCCTGGTTCCGTACGATGACGGCCTCGTCGCTCATCGCAGGCACGTAGGCGCCCCCTGCGGTGCAGGAGCCGAGCACGGCGGCGATCTGTGCGATCCCCTTCGCCGACATCGTCGCCTGGTTGTAGAACACGCGTCCGAAGTGGTCCCGGTCGGGGAAGACCTCGTCCTGGCGCGGCAGGTATGCCCCGCCAGAGTCGACGAGGTAGATGCAAGGGAGATGGTTCGCGAGGGCGACCTCCTGCGCGCGCAGGTGCTTCTTGACCGTCAACGGGTAGTAGGTCCCCCCCTTCACGGTCGCGTCGTTCACGACGACGAGGCACTCCCTCCCGGCGACCCGGCCGACTCCGCAGATGATGCCCGCGGCAGGAGCCTCGTCGTCGTAGCACCCTGTCGCAGCCAGAGGCGAGAGCTCGAGAAAGGGCGATCCAGGATCGAGGAGGTGCGCCAGGCGGTCCCTCGGGAGCAGCTTGCCCCGCTCGAGGTGGCGCCGGCGGGCCGGCTCGGGGCCCCCCATGGCCGCGCGCCCGAGCCGCTGCCTGAGATCGCCGACGAGCTCTTGGTGGCGTGCTGCGTTCTCGGCGAACCCCCCGGACGCGGGATCCGCCGATGAGCCCAGGACAGGGAACGACGAGGCTGGGGCCTTGGCCATCGTCTCTTCATGTTAGCGATCGCTAACATGACGTTGCTAGCCTTGCGGCGTGGCGGCCGCGGCGGGCAGGCGGGCTTCGGGCGGCGGCGACCGCCGGCAGCAGATCCTCGGGTGCGCTGCGCAGCTGTTCGCGACCCGTGGCTTCCACGGCGTCTCCGTCGACGATCTCGGCGGCGCGGCGGGCGTGACCGGGCCCGCGCTCTACCGCCACTTCCGCGCGAAGGAGGACATCCTCGCCGAGCTGCTCGTCGGCGTGAGCCAGCGGCTGCTGGACGGAGGGCGGGGTCGCGCCCAGGGGGCGGAGGACGCGGCGCAGGCGCTCGCCGCGCTGATCGAGTTCCATGTGGAGTTCGCCCTGGACGAGCCCGACGTCATCACCGTGCAGGAGCGGGATCTTGCGAGCCTTCCTCAGGGCGCGAAACAGGCCGTGCGCGCGCTCCAGCACGAGTACGTGTCCGTGTGGGCGGACGTCGTCGAGCGCGTCTGCGGCTGCAACAGAGAGCGGGCCGTCGCGGCGGCCCACGCTGCGTTCGGCCTCATGAACTCGACGCCGCACTCGGCGCGACTACCCCGCGCCCAGATGGCCGCGCTCCTGCGCGACATGGCGGACGCGGCGCTGCGCGCGGTAGCCGGTGCGAGCTCGAAGGATCCGGTGAGGGAGGCCGGTCGGGACGGGGTCGATCCCCGGTGACCCTACCGGGCGACGGGGATCGTGGTCGGAGGCTCAGGGACCAAGAGCATGGGCTCGGTGGCCGCCTGGACGTCGTCGACGGTGACCCCTGGCGCCACCTCGCGCAGGACCAGCCCGCGGGGCGTCACGTCGAGGACCGCGAGGTCGGTGACGATCCGGTTCACCACCCGGGCTCCCGTGAGGGGGAGCGAGCACCGCTCCACGATCTTCGGGGCCCCGTCCTTGGCGACGTGCTCCATCATCACGATCACGCGGCCCACCCCGTGGACGAGGTCCATCGCCCCGCCCATGCCCTTCACCATCTTCCCTGGGATCATCCAGTTCGCGAGGTCTCCGTCGGCGGAGACCTGCATCGCCCCGAGCACGGCCGTGCCGACGTGGCCGCCGCGGATCATCCCGAAGGAGAGCGCGGAGTCGAAGAACGATGCCCCCGGGTCGACCGTCACCGTCTCTTTGCCCGCGTTGATGAGGTCGGGGTCCTCGTCCCCTTCGTAGGGGTAGGGGCCCACGCCGAGGATCCCGTTCTCGCTCTGCAGCACGACATGCACGCCCGCAGGCAGGTAATTCGAGATGAGCGTCGGCATCCCGATGCCGAGGTTGACGTACTCGCCGTCGCAGAGGTCCATCGCCGCCCGGGCGGCGATCTGTGCGTGCGTCAAGCTCATGTCGCGTCCTCCTCAGCCACTGCGCCCGGGTGCTCGGACGCCGGGCGGACCGTGCGCTTCTCGATGCGCTTCTCTCGGGTCATGTCCGCCTGGACGACCCGCTGGACGAAGATGCCGGGGAGGTGCACCGACACCGGGTCGAGGGAGCCTTCGGGCACCAGCTCTTCGACCTCTGCGATGGCGGTGCGCCCGGCCATCGCGCACAGCGGGTTGAAGTTTCGCGTCGCCAGGTCGAAGACGAGGTTGCCGGCGGTGTCACCCCTCGTCGCGCGGACGAGCGCGAAGTCGGTGGTGATGGCGTGCTCGAGCACGTAGTGGCGGCCGCCGAACTCCCGGACCTCCCTCGGAGGCGAGGCGACCGAGACCGACCCGTCAGGTGCGTAGCGCCACGGCAAGCCACCCTCTGCGACCAAGGTGCCCACGCCGGCAGGCGTGTAGAAGGCGGGGATCCCGCACCCCCCCGCCCGGAGCCGCTCGGCCAATGAGCCCTGGGGGACGAGCTCCACCTCGAGCTCGCCCCCCAAGAACTGGCGCACGAACTCCCGGTTCTCCCCCACGTAGGACCCCGTCACCCGAGCGACACGGTGCCGGGCGAGGAGGCGCCCGAGCCCGAAGCCGTCGACGCCGCAGTTGTTGGACACGACCACGAGGTTGGTCGCGCCGTGCTCCACCACCGCGTCGATGAGGTCCACCGGGACGCCGCAGAGCCCGAACCCGCCCACGGCCAGCGACGCCCCGTCGAAGATGTCCGCGACCGCCGCAGACGGGCTTTCGACGACCTTGCTCAACGCCACCGATCCTCCTCCCGGCTCGGGTCTTGCACCTTGGCCGTGCGCGGTCCGGCCCCCCGCGACGCCGGGACGGTCAGCGCCCCGACCATTCCGGTGCACGCCGCTCGGCCATCGCTCTCACGACTTCGGCGAAGTCTGCGCTCCGCGCGAGCTCCACCAGCGCGGCAGCCTCCACCTGCATCGCGTCCTAGACGTCGTCTGCGGACGTCGCCCGCATCGTGCGCCGGATCGCCTGTACGGAGTGCGGTCCCCGCGAGGCGAGCTGGCGGCCAGCTCGACGCAGCATCGAGGAGGTCCTCCGCGGGTACAACGCGGTCGCACAGACGTGCCCCAAGCGCAGCCTCGCCCCGCAGCGACCCCCCGGTGAGGAGAAGCTCGAGCGCGCGTCGACCGACCACTGCGGGGAGGGTCAAGGCGGCCCCGAAGCCGTGGTGGAAGCCGAGCCGCGCGAAGTTGCAGTCGAACCGGGTCTTGGGCGTCGCCACCCGGAAGTCCGCGGCGAGCGCGAGGCCCAGCCGCCGCCGACTGCCGCCCCTTGGACGGCCGCGACGATCGGCAACTGGGTGCGGAACAGGCGAATGCCCTGCTCGTACAGGGCCAATGGGGCTCGCGCGGGGTCCTGGGCGCCCCCGTCCAGCTTCGCCCCCGCGCAGAAGTGCCTCCCCTCGGACCACAGGACCGCCGCCCGGCACGTGCGGTCGGAGTCGACCTCCTCCAGTGCGCCGGCCAGTGAGGACAGTGAGGACAGTGAGGAAACGAGGTCGGAGTCGAAGTAGTTGGCGGGCGGGCGGTGGAGGCCGACGAGCGCGACGTGGCCGGACCGCTCGACGGAGACGCCGTCCGCGCGCACCTCGGGCACACGGCTCGCCTCCGGCACACGGCGCACCTCGGGCACGCGGCTCGCCTCCGGCACACGGCTCGCCTCGGGCACGCGGCTCGCCATCGTCGGCTCCCCTTCCACGGACGCACACGCTACCGTCGTATGCGACGATCGCGAAGTGCGCGAGCCGACCGACGCCGCCGCGGAGGGAGTCGGCGATGAGCTGCCGTCGTCGGCACTCCTGAGACGCGGCATCCGGCTCGAGGTCGTCACGCTCGGATGGAACGTCGTCGGGGTCTGCGTGCTCGCGTGGACGGCCGTCGCCGCGCAATCGGTCGCGCTCGGCGGGTTCGGCCTCGACAGCCTGATCGAGATCGGCGCGTCCCTCGTCGTCATCTGGGAGCTCAACGGGACCGGAGAGGAGCGGCAGCGCCGGGCCCTCCGTTTGATCGGCGCGGCGTTCGCGTTGCTGGCGGCGTACCTCCTCGTGCAGGGCTCCATCGTGCTCGCGGCGGGCCACCATGCCCGCCAGAGCGACGCCGGCATCGTCTGGACCGCCCTGACCGCGGTCATCATGTTCTCCCTCGCGTGGGGAAAGGAGCGAACCGGGCGGGCGCTCGGCAACCCCGTGTTGCGCACGGAAGGCAGGGTCACGCTCGTCGACGGCGGGCTCGCCACGGCGGTGTTGGCCGGCCTCGTGCTGAACTCGGCCGCAGGAGTCTGGCAGGCGGACCCCGCCGCCGGTTTCGTGCTCGTCTACTACGCGGCGCGCGAATGCATCCACATCGTGCGGGAGACGTCGTGAGCTTCGCTCTCGACCGAGCCCGTACCCTCGACCGCGCCCGCGCGCTCGACGCGGAGGACCCGCTCGGAGGGACGCGTGCCAGGTTCACGGTGCCGCATGACACGATCTACCTGAACGGGAATTCCCTGGGTCCCCCTCCGGCGAATGCGGCGGCACGGGTCCGTGCGACGATCGAGGCGGAGTGGGGCACGTCGCTTTCCGACGGCTGGACCGCCCGCGGGTGGCTCGACGCCCCCGAGCGCCTGGGCGACCGCATCGCGCCGATGATCGGGGCGATGCGGGGCGAGGTCCTCGTCGCCGACACGACGTCCGTCGCGCTGGCCAAGCTCCTCGGTGCCGCGCTCGCCGCGCGCCCCGAGCGGCG
>JAKATJ010000177.1 GCA_021828005.1 Actinomycetes bacterium
CGACGACCGCGACGCTGACCGCGACGGCACAGGACAACCATCTGCTGACAGAACGGCCTCGTGCAGCCATGTGCACCGCCCCCTTTTCTTCCTGATCGCTCCGGCCGTGCACCGCGCACGAGCCTGCCCGGATCGGTCCCTGCTTGACCTTTCGCCTCGACTGTCCCGACCCGGCCCCGCTCTACCCGCCGGGTCCGCCCCTCAAACCAGCGGCGAAGCCGCGCCAACTGCCTCTTCGCCGGACCGGACCCCTCGCGCCGGCCAGCGGCTCCGCGCGGGCTCCATGCGCCGCGCCCAGCCCGCTACCCTGGGCGGGTGCCCGTGGAGCGCGTGGTCCTGGCAGAGCCTCGGGGCTTCTGCGCAGGAGTCGAGAAGGCGATCAAGGCCCTGGCGTGGATGGTCAGGGTGTTCGAGCCACCCGTGTTCTGCTACCACGAGATCGTCCACAACCAGCTCGTGGTCGACCAGTTCCGGGCTCTGGGCGTCGTGTTCGTCGACGACGTGGCTGCGGTTCCCCCTGGGTCGCCGCTCATGCTGAGCGCCCATGGGACCGCCCCCGAGGTCCTGGAGGAGGCCCGGCGGCGCGGCGGGGTCGTCGTCGACGCGGTGTGCCCGCTCGTCACCAAGGTCCACCACGAGGTGGAGGTCCGGACCCGCAAAGGCTTCACGATCCTGTACATCGGCCACGCCGGCCACGAAGAGGCGATCGGGACGATGGCGGTCGCTCCGGCCGCGGTGCGCCTCATCGAGACCGAGGAGGACCTGGACGCCCTCGGCGACCTGGACGACGCGCCGGTGGCGCTGCTCGCGCAGACCACGCTGAGCCACGACGAGTGGCAGGGGCTGATGGAGGAGGCGAAGCGCCGGTTCCCCGACCTGTGGCTCCCGGGCCGCAACGACCTGTGCTTCGCCACGACGAACCGCCAGGCCGCCTTGAAGGCGATCGCCGGCAAGTGCGACGCGATCGTCGTGATCGGGTCGGCCAACTCGTCGAACACCGTCGCCCTGGAGAAGGTCGCCAGGGCCTCGGGCTGCGACCGGGTCGTGCGCATCAACCGGCCGGAAGAGCTCCCGGACGACCTGGTCGGCACCGTCGGGGTGACGGCCGGCGCCTCCGCGCCCGAGGCGGTCGTCTCGGCCGTCGTCGCGCGCCTCGCCCCGACCAACGGCACCGACGTCGTCTCGGTCACCACCGAGCACGAGTACTTCCCGCCGCCGCCCGAGCTGCGGGTGCTCCTTCGCGCGCTCGCCACCGCGCTCGCCGTGACGACCGCGGCCCCGACGGGCTCCGTGCTCGACCCCGTCGGCGAGGACCGAGGCACCTCGGCCGCCCGTCTGCTCGCCGACGTGGCCCCAGCCGCCTGATCCAGGCCCGATCCGGGAGGGAGCTCGACATGTCCAGCGTCTCGGACGGCCGGCGTACGCGCCTCATGGCACTCCAGCGCCTCGCGATCAAGACGGGGCGGCAGGACTTCGACGCGCGCCACCCAAACCTTTCCTTCTCGCCGGTCGTCGCGCTCATCTGCGCCTACGAGGAGGAGGCCAACCTCGGCGCGGTCCTGGCGCGCGTCCCCGCGACGGCGTGCGGGCTCTCGGTCACCCCGCTGGTCGTCGTCGACGGCGGCGACGACGCGACCGACCAGGTGGCGAAGGAGGCGGGAGCGGTCACCTTCGTCTTCCCGACCAACCTCGGTCACGGAGTGGCGCTGCGCGTCGGCTACGACCTGTGCGTGACGGGCGGCGCACGCTACGTCGTCACCCTCGACGCCGACGGGCAGAACGATCCCGCGGAGATGGAGACGATGCTCCAGCCGCTCGTGGACGACGAAGCCGACTTCGTCGTTGCGTCCCGCCGCCTCGGCGTCGACGAGACCGCTGACAGCTACCGCAAGCTCGGCGTCAAGTGGTTCTCGTGGCTCATGAACCTCCTCACGGGGTCGCACCTCACGGACACCTCGAACGGCTACCGCGCGTTGCGGGTGAGCATGCTGTCCGACGTGGCCCCACGGCTCGAGCAGGACCAGTACCAGACCGCCGAGCTCCTGATCACCGCCATGAGCCGAGGCTGGCGCGTCACCGAGCGGCCCACCGTCTGGCACGAGCGCGCGTCCGGTCAGTCGAAGAAGGGCGGCAACCTCGTGTACGGCTTGCGATACGCCGCCGTCATCGTGCGGACCTGGCGGCGTGAGCGGAGCCTCGGCGGTGGGCTCGGTCTCGGGCTCGGACGCGGCCGCGGCTTCAGTGCGCGGGGCTGAGCGCGGCCCGAGCTCGAGCGCGGGGCTCAGCGCGGCCCGCGCGCAGGCGGGATTGTTGAATCGCCGCCGCACGAGGTGTTAGCGTCGTCGCCGTCGGATGGTTCCGGGAACCGTCGAAGCGATCCGGCATCGGGGTGTCCGGCAGATCGGGATGGCGACCGGGCACCGTACGAGCACTGGGGGATGGTCATGAAGAGATGCCAGATCGGCCTGCACGTCGGGAGCGGGGTCAGCGCGCTCCCGGTGGTGTCGGCGACGGACTGAACGCGGGGCCGCAGACGGGGCACGGCGAGCCCCGCTCGGTCACAGACGGCCTACTCGGGGGGCGGGCGTGCCCCGAGGCCGACCTCATCGCTCGCCCACATGGAGCACCGCCGCCACCTGCGTCCTAACGACGGCCGGCACCTGCGTTTTTACGACCGCCGGCACAAGGTCTATGCCTTCGCGGTCTACGCGGCCGGTGCCGCGGCGCTGCTCGCCGTCGCTCTCAGCGCCCGCGTGCCGCAGCTGACCGCTCGCGAGACGGCGATCGTGTCGCTGCTCGCCCTCATCGTCGTGCTCGGGGAGTTCCTGCCGATCAAGATCCGCAGGGGAGACACCGTCGAGCTGTACACGTTCTCGAGCACGGCGGCCCTGGGGCTCGTCGTCATCGGACCGGTCTGGTTCGCCGTCGCGTCTCTCCTGCCCGCGGCCTTCCTGCGCGACGAGTTCCTCCGCAGCAGGCCCATGCTCAGGAGCCTGTTCAACCTCGCACGGTGCGCGCTCAGCCTCACGGCCGCCCGGGCGGTGTACGGCGCCCTCTCCCACGAAGGGCTCCTCGGCTCCTTCACGCCGCACTTCGCGCCCAGAGATCTCGCTCCGGCTCTGGCCGCCGGCCTCGTGTACTTCACGATCAACGTCTGTCTCGTCGCGTGCGTCTTCGCGCTGCACCAAGGTGCGCC
>JAKATJ010000178.1 GCA_021828005.1 Actinomycetes bacterium
GCGGCGTCGCAGGGGGCGCAGGTGCTCTGCTTCCAGGAGCTGTTCTACGGTCCCTACTTCTGCCAGGTCCAGGACCCGGCGTACTACTCGTACGCAGAGCCGATCCCGGGTCCTGTGACCGAGAGGGTGGTCCAGCTCGCCTGCGAGACCGGCATGGTCGTGGTCGCGCCCATCTACGAGGAGGAGCAACCGGGCGTCTACTACAACACTGCGGTCGTCGTGGACGCGGACGGCCGGTACCTGGGCAAGTACCGCAAGCACCACATCCCCCAGGTGAAGGGCTTCTTGGAGAAGTACTACTTCCGACCGGGCAACCTCGGCTTCCCGGTCTTCGACACGGCGGTCGGCCGCATCGGCGTCTACATCTGCTACGACCGGCACTTCCCCGAGGGCTGGCGAGCCCTCGGGCTCGCGGGCGCGCGCATCGTCTTCAACCCCTCGGCGACCAGCCGGGGGCTGTCGGCCTACCTGTGGAACGTGGAGCAGCCGGCTGCGGCCGTGGCGAACGAGTACTTCGTCGGGGCCATCAACCGGGTGGGGGTGGAGCCCCTCGGTGACGACGACTTCTACGGGGGCTCGTACTTCTGCGATCCGAGGGGCCAGTTCGTCGGGGACGCGGCCTCGGGCTCCGACGACGAGGTGATCGTGCGCGACCTCGACATGGGACAGATCGAAGAGGTGCGCCAGCTGTGGGCCTTCTACCGGGACCGGCGCCCCGACGCGTACGGCTCGCTCGTCGCGCCATGAGCCGGCTCGTCGTGGAAGGCGGCACCGTCGTGACCGCGTCGGGGTCCGCCCCCGCCGACGTGCTCGTCGACGGCGAGAAGGTCGCGGCGCTGCTCGCGCCCGGCGGGGCGTCGGCCTCGTCCGACCTCGTTCGCCTCGACGCCAGGGGCAAGCTCGTCGTGCCCGGGGGGATCGACGTCCACACGCACATGGAGATGCCCTTCGGCGGCACGTACTCGGCGGACACGTTCTCCACGGGCACCCGGGCCGCAGCACACGGAGGCACGACGACGATCGTGGACTTCGCGATCCAGCCGCGTAGCGGTTCCGCGCGTGAGGGGCTCGACACCTGGATGGCGCGTGCCGAAGGGCACTGCGCGATCGATTTCGGCTTCCACATGATCCTCTCCGACGTGAACGAGCCGGTCCTGAAGGAGATGCCCGGTCTCGTCGCCGAGGGGGTCACGAGCTTCAAGCTGTTCATGGCCTATCCCGGCGTCTTCTATTCCGACGACGGGAAGATCCTGACCGCGATGCAGGCGGCCGCGGACGCCGGTGCGCTGGTCATGATGCACGCGGAGAACGGGATCGCGATCGACGTGCTGGTCGCCCAGGCGCTCGCAGCGGGCAAGGGCGAGCCGAGGATGCACGGGGAGACCCGCCCGTCGGTCCTGGAGGGCGAGGCGACCCACCGTGCGATCGTGCTCGCAGGGGTGGCGAACTGCCCCCTCTACATCGTCCACCTCTCGGCGAAAGAGGCGCTCGAGGAGGTGGCCGCAGCCCGTGACGCCGGGCGGCAGGTCTTCGCGGAGACCTGCCCCCAGTACCTGTTCTTGGACGCCTCGCTCATGGCGGGCCCGGACATGGAGGGTGCGAAGTACGTCTGCTCGCCCCCGATAAGGGCGGCCGAGCACCACGAGGCGCTGTGGCGAGGGCTCGGCACCGACGACCTGTCGGTCGTCTCGACGGACCACTGCCCGTTCTGCATGAAGGACCAGAAAGAGCTCGGGCGAGGAGACTTCTCCAAGATCCCCAACGGCCTCCCGGGCGTCGAGCACCGGATGGACCTCGTGTACCAGGGCGTCGTCGAGAACAGGATCTCCCTCGCCCGCTTCGTGGAGCTCACCTCGACCGCACCGGCGCGCCTCTTCGGCCTCTACCCGAAGAAGGGCTCGCTCCTCCCGGGCGCAGACGCCGACCTCGTCGTCTACGACCCCGCCCGCCGCCACACCCTGTCGGTCGAGGCGCACCACATGTCGGTGGACTACTCGGCCTACGAGGGGATGGAGGTGACCGGCGCCGTGGAGACGGTGATCTCCCGGGGCGAGGTGGTGGTCGAGCACGGGGCGTTCACCGGCCGCGAAGGCCGCGGGCAGTTCGTCAAGCGCTCGCCGTTCATGGGCGTGGACGTCCCCGCACCCGGCCGCGACGGCCGTGCGCAGGCAGGCTCCGAGGAAGCTGGGTCGTGAGGTTCGGCCTCGTCCTCCAGACCGATCCTCCGGCGTCGCGCCTCATCGAGCTCGCGCGACGCGCCGAGGACGCCGGCTTCTCTTCGGTGTGGACGTTCGACTCGCCGGTGCTCTGGCAGGAGCCGTTCGTCATCTACTCGCGCATCTTGGAGGCGACCGAGCGGGTGACGGTCGGCACGATGGTGACCAACCCGCGCTCGAGGGAGTGGTCCGTCACGGCGTCGTTGTTCGCGACCTTGAACGACATGTTCGGCAACCGAACGATCTGCGGGATCGGACGCGGCGACTCGGCCGTCCGTGTGGTCGGGGAGCGGCCGACCACCCTGGAGGAGGTCGCAGCCTGCATCCGGACCGTCAAGACGCTGGCCGAGGGCAGGGAGGTGGAGCTCCACGGAACGTCCGTCCGCTTCCCCTGGGTGAAAGACGGGTCGCTCCCGGTGTGGATGGCCGCCTACGGCCCCAAGGCCCTCCAAGTCGCTGGCCGGGAGGCCGACGGGCTCATCCTCCAGCTCGCCGACCCCTTCGTCATCTCCTGGGCGATCGCACGGGCGCGGGCCGCGGCGACCGAGGCGGGCCGAGACCCCGATGCCCTCACCATCTGCGCGGCGGCCCCCGCCTATGTCGGCGACGACCTCGCCCACCAACGCGACCAGGTGCGCTGGTTCGGGGGGATGGTCGGCAACCACGTCGCCGACCTCGTCTCGCGCTACGGGCAGGAGTCCGGCGCGGTCCCTGCGGCGCTCACCGCGTACATCGAGGGCCGACGGGGCTACGACTACGCGCACCACGGCCGGGCGGGGAACCCCGACACCGAGTTCGTCCCCGACGAGATCGTGGACCGCTTCTGCGTGCTCGGGACTGCCCAGGACCACCTGGCGAAGCTCCGGGAGCTCGAGTCCCTCGGCGTCTCGCAGTTCGCGCTCTACCTCATGCACGACGCGCAAGACGCTACTCTCGCCGCCTACGGCGAGCTCGTCGTGCCGG
>JAKATJ010000001.1:0-8110 GCA_021828005.1 Actinomycetes bacterium
CGCCAACGCCAGGAAGACGTGCCCGCCCGTCCCTCCACCGGAGATCACAGCGAAGGGCCTGCTGGTCATCCCGGCCTGATCCGACTCTCGCCGGCGATCCGGCGCTCGCCGGCGATCCGACTCTCGCCGGCGGACCTCTCCCGGCGGGCGACGCTCACGAGGACGCCGGCACCGGCCATGGTGACCACGAGCGAAGACCCCCCGTAGGAGATGAACGGCAGCGGGATCCCGGTCACCGGGAGCAGCCCGATCACGGCTCCCACGTTGATCAGCGTCTCGACGCCGATCCACACGACGAGCGCCACCGCGAGGAGCCCGCCGAAGCGGTCGGGGGCCCGGTTCGCGGCCCTGAGCCCGAACCAGCACAAGGAGCCGAGCAGCAGGAGCACGCTGACCGTGCCGACCAGCCCGAGCTCCTGCCCGATCACCGAGAAGATGAAGTCCGAGTGGGGATTGGGCAAGAAGCCCCACTTCTCCGTGCCGTTGCCGAGCCCGACCCCGAATAGGTGACCGGATCCGAGGCCGATCAGCGACTGCACGACCTGGTAGCCCGACCCCGACGCGTGGGCGCCCGGGTCCACGAAGGAGAGGAGCCGCTGGCGGCGGTAAGGGTCGACGAGGCTCACGAGGACCGCCAGCGCCACCACGACCCCGCCGATCTTCAGGATCGGACGGAACGACACGCCGGACGCGAAGAGGATCGACAGGCCGATGCACCCGAGCACGACGGTCGTGCCCATGTCCGGCTCGAGCAGCACCAGCCCGGCCGCCGAGAAGGTGACGAGGAGGAGCGGTCCGATCACCGTTCGGTCGCCTCCCCCTGCCTCCTCCCTGCGCACCACGACGTCCGCGCCGAAGACGCAGAGTGCGAGCTTCATGATCTCGGACGGCTGCACGTCGAAGGACCCGAACCCGATCCATCGGCTCGCGCCTGTCGCCTGCACCGCGAGGTGCGGCACGAGGACGAGGACCAGGCCACCGAACGCGACGAGGGCGATCAGTCGCGCCAGCCGCCGCAACTTGGTGTAGTCCATGCGGCTCGTCACGACCATGGCCACGGTGCCGAGCACGAGCCAAAGGCACTGCCGGATGAGGATCGACCACGCCGACCCGTACGTCTCGATGGAGACGACCTCCGACGCGGACCCGACCATCACCGTCCCAAGGACGCAGAGCACGGCCACGAGCGTCACGATGATGGTGGAGGTCGGCATCTCGCGAAGGAGAACCACCGCGCGTGCCTGGCGCGCCACCGACTTGGTCGCCGTCATGGGGTCTTCCCTCTCGACTTCGCTCGACTTCCCGACGCACCATCGTCGCCGACGGGGCAGCGTCCGTGGGGGACCGTCCGCATCAGATCTTGGCCACCGTGAGGAATACGCCGTAGAAGACCCCCAGGGCGAGCGCGGCGAAGAGGCCGGCACAGATCCACAGCCGCACGATGACCGTGGTCTCGGGCCACCCGATCAGCTCGAAGTGATGGTGGATCGGCGCCATCCGGAGGATCCGCTTGTGGAAGAGGCGGAAGCTCACGACCTGTGCGATCACCGACACCGTCTCGATCACGAACAACCCGCCGAGGATCGGAAGCAGCAGGTCGAGGTTCAGCAAGAGGCACAGCGCACCGAGGCCCGACCCGAGGGCGAGCGACCCGGTGTCCCCCATGATGATCTTCGCGGGCGCTGCGTTCCACCACAGGAAGCCGAGGCACGCCGCCGCGAGCGCCACCGAGGTGAGAGCGAGGTCGATCCCGTACGCAGGCAGCAGGTGGAAGATCCCGTAGTGCCTGAAGATCCAGTACCCGAGGATCGCGAGCACGGTGAAGCAGAAGCCCGACGAGCCGGCGGCGAGACCGTCGAGCCCGTCGGTCAGGTTCACCGCGTTCGACGTCCCCACGAGGACGAACACGGCGAAGGCGACCCACCCCGCTTGGCCGAGCTGCACCCCAGGCGAGCTCATGCGGGTGAACGACAGGGTCGTGGAGGTGTGCGCCCAGTGCACGGCGAGCTCCGCGACCAGCACGGAGGCGACCACCTGGGCAACCAGCTTCCCCCGCTTGTTCAGCCCGAGGCTGCGGCGGTTCCGCACCTTCATCCAGTCGTCGAGCGCACCGATGGCACCGAACAGCACGACGGCGAACACGACGAGAACCCCCTCGGCTGAGAACCTCACCTCGGTCCCCAGGTGGCCGATCAGGTACCCGCCGACCACTGCGGCGACGATCGCGAGACCTCCCATCGTGGGGGTGCCTGCCTTGGCGGTATGGGTGGCCGGGCCTTCCTCCCGGATGTGCTGCCCGATCCGCTTGCGCATGAGCCATCGCATGAGGACTGGCGTGCCCAGGATGGCGAGCCAGAACGCGGATGCCCCGGAGGCCATGATCGAGAGCACGGTCAGCCGCCTCGTCCGAGGCGTCGGCCCGACGCGCGCGCCGCCAGCGCCTCGGCGATGACGACGTGATCGTCGAAGGGAAGACGCTGGTCACCCACCTCCTGAACCGTCTCGTGGCCCTTGCCCGCGACGAGCACGACGTCCGCGGGGCGGGCGAGGTCGATGGCTGCTTCGATCGCACTGCGCCGGTCAGGCTCGACGACGAGGAGCGCCTCGGCCGTGACGACCCCGCGCAGCACGTCTTCGACGATCGCTCCGGGATCCTCGTGGCGCGGGTTGTCCGACGTGACGACGACGACATCTGCCGCGCGAGCCGCGACAGCGCCCATGAGCGGACGCTTCAACGGGTCACGGTCGCCCCCGCACCCGAAGACGACGATCGTCCGCCCTCCGCCCTCGGCAGCCATGCGGCCGGCCTCCTCCAGCACGGCCTCGAGCGCCGCAGGCGTGTGGGCGTAGTCCACGAGCACGCAGAAGCCCAGCGCGCCGGAGTCGACGACCTCCATTCGGCCCAAGACGGGCCCAGCGGCGGAAAGACCCTCGGCCACGGCCCCGGGCGGCAGCCCCAAGGCGACGGCGGCCTCGGCCGCGAGCTGCGCGTTCTTCACGTTGACGAGGCCGGTGAGCGGCACGAGCACCCGCTCACCGCGCCAGGTGAACGCGGAGGTGCCGAGGCGTAGGGCCACGTCGCTCACCGATGCGCGCGTGACCGCGACCGTCGGGATCCGTGCGCGACGCAGGATGCGCCGGCCCCACGGGTCGTCGGAGTCCACGACCGCGATCTTCGCCCGCTCCGGGTCGAACAGCGTCGACTTCGCCTCGAAGTACGCCTCCATCGATCCGTGGAAGTCGAGGTGGTCGTGGCTCAGGTTCGTGAAGACAGCCACGTCGAACTGGACCGCGTCGACGCGCGACTGGGCCAGCGCGTGGCTGGACACCTCCATCGCGACCGCCGGGCGCGTCGAGACAGGGTGCGCGTCCCGGGCTGCTGCCAGGAGCCGTTGCAGGTCCGTCGACTCCGGCGTGGTGCGGACGCCCGTGAGCGTGCCGATCACCGTCGTCGGATGTCCCGCGTGCTCGAGGATCGCGCCCAGAAG
Source organism: Actinomycetes bacterium (assembly GCA_021828005.1). Taxonomy (GTDB): domain Bacteria; phylum Actinomycetota; class Acidimicrobiia; order Acidimicrobiales; family RAAP-2; genus JAJYVT01. Next base: position 3,489 of record JAKATJ010000001.1, read on the forward strand.
GTGCGTGACCGTGGTCTTCCCGTTGGTTCCGGTCACCCCTGCCATGAGGAGCGACGTGGCCGGGTGACCGTAGAAGGCTGCGGCGAGCCGCGCCATCGAAGCGCGTCCCTTCCCGGGCGCGACTCGAACCTGGACGACCTGGCGCGGAAGCGGCCCCACCTCGTGCTCCCGCACGATACCGACCGCTCCCATCTCGACCGCCTTCGGCGCGTAGGAATGGCCGTCGTACTGCTGCCCGACGAGACAGCAGAACAGCGCACCCGGGCTCACGCGCCGGCTGTCGTGCTCGACGCCGGCGATGTCTACCGCGTCGGGGTCGCCCGACTTCTCGAGAACGTCGATCTCGTCGAGCAGGAGGGTCATGCGCACGGAAGGCAGTCGGAGAGCTCGGGCACGGACCATCCGTGAGCCGAGGCCCCAGCGGATGGTAGCCGCCTCACGTCGCTTTCCGGACGAGCGCTGTGAGTGTCGTGGGCGCTGTGGCCTGCGGCTTGCCGCCGAGCCCCGGCGACGTCGGTACGTCGTAGCGGTGCAGCGCGTACATCATGATCTTCGAGAACACCGGGGCAGCCGCGGCCCCGCCGTAGATGGGGACCGGCCGGTCGAGCACCACGATCGCCGAGAGGACTGGGTGGTTGGCGGGGGCGAACCCGACGAACGTGGCGTCGAACGCCCCTGTGATGTACCCTGGCCTGCCGTTGTCGTACGGGATCTGCGCGGTGCCGGTCTTTCCTCCGACGAGGTACCCGGGCACTGCGGCGGCGACGCCGGTCCCGGAGTCGACGACCTGCTCGAACATCGGGACGAGCTCTTTGTCCACCGAGGGCGAGATGACCCTCCGCCTGTGCGACGGCGGCGTCGGGCGCACGGTCCCATCCGAGGCCACGGTGGCACGTACCAGCTTCGGCGACACGAACACCCCACCGTTCGCGACCGCGTTGAACGCATCGAGAACTTGCAGCGCGCTCACCGCGTCCACCTGGCCGATCGGGAGCGAGACGTAGTCGGTAGGCTCCCATTGCGGCGCTGTCACGAGCAGCCCGGGTGACGCGCCCGGGAAGTGCAGTCCGGTTGTCTTCCCGAAGCCGAGCCGCTTCACCTGCTCGAGGAGGCGAGCCTCACCCAGCCTCTGCGCGATGTAGGAGGTCCCGATGTTCGAGGACTGGGCGAGGATCTGCGTCGCGGTCATCTGCTCGGTCGGGTGCGGTGTGGCGTCGCTGAAGAACGAGCCGTCGAGGAAGCGCTGGTCGGGCACGACGAAGGTGGTCCGCGGCGTGATCACACCCGCGGAGAGCGCGGCGGAGAACGTCACGATCTTGAAGACCGACCCTGGCTCGTAGACCTGCGTGACGGCGGCGTTGGTGGGCGCTTCCTCGACGGGACCGCCGGGGCCGATGCGAACCGGAGTGCCATTGGCGCTCGACGAAGCGGTGGACGGCGGCGGGGCCTTCGTCTGAGCAGGCTTGGTCGGAGCAGGCTTGGTCGGCGTCGCGACGAGGTTCACCATCGCCAGGATCTGGCCCGTAGCGGTGTCCATCACGATCGCGTCGCCGCCTTTCGCGTGCGACGCCACGATCTCCTGCGCAAGGTCCTGCTCGGCGGTGTACTGCAACGGCTCGTCGAGCGTCAGCTCCAGACCCGTGCCTGCAGCGGCGGGCATCTTCTGGGCCACCGGCGTGCCGGGGAGCTGGACTCCGAGCGGAGACTCGAGGATGGTCTCGCGGCCCGGGTGGCCCGCGAGCATCCGGTTGTACTGCGCCTCCAGGCCGGCGTCGCCGTTGCCGGACGCGTTCACGCCGCCCACCACCGGGGATGCCACGCCGCCGTCCGTTGTGACGTTCACCGAGGTGTCGACCATCGTGATCCCCGGGAACGCCATCGACGAGACCTTGTCGGCCTGGCCCACCGAGAGGTTCCGCACGAGCGGCACGTACCCGGAGCGCTCGGAGAGGAGGCGGGCGAGGGTCGACGCCCGAAGATGCAGCAGCGGGGCCAGCGCGCGACCTTCTGCGACCGGGTGGTCGACCTGGAAGTCGTCTGCGAGGACCATCTTGGTCGGGATCGACATGTCGAAGACGATGCCGCTGCGGTCCGTGATCGAACCGCGTAGTGCCGGGATGACGACCGGCTGCTCCGTCTCCTGCGCCGCCACCGCTTCGTAGCTCCCCGCGTGGAGGACCTGCACGTCGACGAGCCGTGCAGCGACGACGACGAGCGCCAGCACCAGGACCACTCGCGCCATGCGGACGCGGCGCACGAGCAGTTGGCGCCGCGACTCCGCCGATCGCCCTCCCCGCGCCCGGCCTCGAGACGGCGATCCCAAAGAGCGCGGGCGAACCGGCGGGCGCGCCGGCGAGATGCCCGGCGGCTCGGGAGCAGCTCGACGGCGGGGAGGCGACGCCGGACGCGTCGCCGTCGGCGCGGAGCTCACCCGCCTGACGTGGCACCGAGCGCAGGTGTGAGACCCGCCGATGCCGCGACGTGCGGAGACGCCAGCTTGACCCCGAGAGGGACGTGCGCGAGCTGGCGCACCTGGGACGGCGACCTCATGTGGAGGGTGCCCTCGGCGACCGCCAAGATGCGCGAGGGGTTCTCCAGCTCGGCGAGGCCGAGCACCTCGCGCTGGTGCAGCAGCTGCGCCGATGTGATCTCGGCCTGCAGGTTCGCGAGCCGAACCTGTCCCTGCGCGAGCTCGGCATGGCCGACCACCACGAACAACAGGCTGCCGCTCACCAGCGCCGCCGACACGAGAGGAGCGAGCTTACGGTGCCGGACGCGGCGCGTGCGCCGCGCAACGACTGCGAGCTGCGCGCGACGGGCGTCTTCATGGGTCGCCGGTGGCGTCGACTCGCGTGGCGCGACCCGCGCGCCAGCGACGAGCCCTGCGCGCTCCGCCGCGGTGCTCACGCGGCAGGTCTGCGCTGGATCGCGCGGAGCTTTGCTGACTCCGCCCGATGGTTCCGTGCGACTTCGGCTGCCGACGGCTTCCGCGAGCCCCTGAACACGAGGTCGTGCTCGGGCACCGCGCCGCACACGCAGGGCAGCCCGGGAGGGCAGGTGCAGCCGCCGGCGACCGCCTCGGCGAAGGCTGCCTTCACGAGGCGATCCTCCCCTGAGTGGTACGAGATCACGACCAGCCTGCCTGCCGGCACCAGCAGGCGCATCGCGACCGGCAACGACCGCGAGAGCTGGCCGAGCTCGTCGTTCACGGCGATGCGGAGCGCCTGGAAGACCCGGCGAGCGGGATGCCCGCGCCGGCGAGCGGGGGCCGGGACGGCTCTCTCCACGATCCCGGCGAGCTCGCTCGTCGTCGTGACCGGCCTCGCGAGAACGACCGCCCGCGCGATCCGCCTGGCGAAGCGTCCTTCGCCGTTCGCGACGAAGAGCGCCGAGAGCTCGTCCATGGTCGCGGTGTTGACCAGGTCGGCTGCGCTCGGACCGCCGGACCGGTCCATGCGCATGTCCAGCGGCGCCGAGAAGCGGTAGGAGAAGCCCCGCTCGGGCCTGTCGAGCTGAGGCGAGCTCACGCCGAGATCGAGGAGCACGCCGGAGATCGTCGGCGACGACGCAGAGGGCTGCGGCCACGACGCCGGGTCGGATGCGGTCTCCCTGACGACTTCCTCCACGCGGTCGAACGTCGCGCCCCGTACCGCTGCACGCCGCCCGAAACGGGCGAGCCGCAGCTCGGACGCGGCCACCGCGTCCGGGTCGCGGTCGAGCGCCAGCACGCCCAGGTGCGCGTGCGCGTCGAGCAGCCCTGCGGCGTGCCCACCGCCGCCCGCGGTGCCGTCGACCACCACGCCGGCGGGCACCGGCCCGAAGAGCGAGACCACCTCGTCCAGCATGACGGGCTCGTGTGCGAACGTCTGGGTCATCTGCAGCCCCTCGACGAGCGAGGTTCCCCGGGAACAGGTCCCTAGGCGACCAGAGCAGAAGAGGGCGGAGAAGAAGTCTTCCACCGTGCCGGTCGAGGGGCTGCACATGGTCCAGCACCGCACAGGTGCCGGGGGATGCCGTGGCGCGAGGCCACGGAGACCGGTGCTGAGCTCCTTTCCTTGTGCTATTCCTTGTACTTTTCCTTCTCTCTTTCCTTTCCCTTCTCTCTTTCCTTTCCCTTCACTGCTTCCTTTGCTTCTCGCTCCTCGCCCGGCGCGGCCGCACCAGGCGCGGGCGAGCCGGAAGTCTCGTCGCCCGACGCGCGAGCCGATCAGTCCGCCTCGAGGAGCCAGCGTTCCTCGGGGGCGACCCGCTCCTCCCACACCGCGGGGTTCCACAGCTCGATGCGGTCGATCGCGCCGTGCACGAGCACGTCCGCCTCCAACAACGCGAACCCGCGCAGCCGCGCGGGGATGGCCATCCGGCCCTGCCGGTCGATCTCCACTTCGTACGAGCTCGCGGACCACAAGCGGGCTCGGTTGCGTGCGATCCTCCCCTCTGCGGCCTGCTGCTGCATGGCCTGCAGCTGTCGCTGGAACTCCCCCGGCGTCCACAGCGCGAGGCAACCCTCCCGATGCTGGGTCAGGTAGCCGCCTCGCTCGAAGTCGGGACGGAACTTGGCGGGCAGGATGATCCTGCCCTTCGTGTCGAGCGAGTGCTCGTACTTGCCAACGAATGCCGCCACC